>JAJVHT010000060.1 GCA_022072515.1 bacterium | reverse complement strand
AGCCGGCGTGGGGCTTCCCGGATGATTCACTCGCCAACCACGCACTTTCCATTCGATTCGACTTTGAGGCCTTGGCTTTGCCGCCATTCCCCCGCGATCATTTCAGTGAATATGCGCGCTTCCAGTTTCGACAGGCAGCCAGCGGTTCGTCCTTATTGCGTCAAGCCGGCGGCCTGGCGGCGCCATCGCCGTTACCCGCTTGGCGTTTAACGGCCACGGATTCACCCCGGCCAACCCCGGCTTCACCTTTGCTCAAATGGCTGGGGCAAGGCGCGTTTTGGTGGGCAGCCTTCTTCGATCACTATCAAGACGCCATTCTCGATGGCGGCGAGCGCAAATCGTATATTTTCGGCGCCGACCGCCGACATTGGCATTTTGTTAAAAACCTGGCGCATCTTGGTTATTTAACGACGGGCTTTGCGACCGGCATGGAGCTCGCGCAGAAAAAAGTAACGGTGAAACGCCTGGCCTGGCGCATGGCCGGGTCGGTGCTGATTTATTGGTTCATTCAAAATATTGTCTATGACAAATCACTGCACAACGATTGGTTCGACTATGAGCGGAAATATACCGACGATGGCATCGTGGTTTTCGACTTGCGGGGCCGCGACCATCGCATCGAGTTGTCGAAATGGTCGCGGCCGCTTTTGGACGTGGTGCGGGTGGCGGGCGGGCTGTACTTAGTGATCAAGAATTAAAAAGACAGCTCATGCCAAATTATTAGCCGCCAAAAACTTTTGTCTTGCTTGCGTCAGTGAAATTTGTTATCATGCCAGCGCGGCAAGAAAATTGTAAATTCTCAATTGTAAATTTGCAATTTAAAATTTTCAATTGCAATTTTTTTATTAATGAAGGTGATGACACCCCATGCCCCACCGTGAAGGCTTTGCTTGCGCCGGCAACTGGATTATCGATCATGTGCGGCTGATCGACCATTATCCGAATGAAGAGGGGCTGGCGTTCATTCGGGAAGAATCCAAAAGCTCGGGCGGTTGTGCGTACAATGTGATTTGCGACTTGCGCGCGATTGATGCGGAGCTGCCGCTCTATGCGATTGGCGTTGTTGGCGATGATGAGGACGGCCATTTTATTCTCACCGATTGCCACCGGCGGGAGATCGACACGTTTCAATTGGTTGCGACGGCAGAGGCGCCGACCGCGCACACGGAAGTGATGTTCTCGCAAGCCAGCCGGGGCCGTACCTTTTTCTATCATCCCGGCGCCAACAATCTGCTGAATGTCACGCATTTCGATTTCACGCAGTGTCTGGCGAAATGGCTGCACCTCGGTTATCTGCTGCTGCTCGACCAGCTTGATCAGCCCGACCCGGAATTTGGCACGAAAGCCGGGCGCGTTTTGCAAATGGCGCGGGCAGCCGGGCTGCTCACCTCGGTGGATGTGGTCACCGCCGAGAGTGATGCCTTCCCGCGCGTCATCGTGCCCACCCTGCCTTATCTTGATTATCTTGTGATCAACGAAATCGAAGCCGAGCGGACGACGGGAATAAAAACGCGGCAAAACGGCATGTTGTCAAAAGAGGGAATTGTTGCCGCGGCCAGCCACCTTCTGGAAGCCGGCGTCAATCTCGGCGTGGTGATTCATTTTCCGGAAGGCGGCATGGCGCAACTTAAAAATGGGCCTATCTTCTGGCAAGGCGCGCTCGCGCTGCCGCCGGAGAAAATTCGCAACACGACGGGCGCGGGCGATGCTTTTGGCGCCGGATTTCTTTATGGCCGTTACCATGAATGGCCGCTGCCGGTGTGCCTGCAAATGGCCGTCTGCTGCGCCGCGGGAAATATCGGCGTGGCCGCCTCGAGCGGCGGCATGCTGAGCAAAAATGCGAATCTGGAGTTATTGCAAAAATATGCCAGCCGCGAAATTCTATTCCACTAAATATTCCATGCGGCTCCCTTGACCGCGGCGTAAACGCTGTCACCCGGCCGTCCTGCTGTAAAAACCACTCATCTCCGTTTTAGCCGCCTGTCACTTTGCCATGCCTTTGCGTATTCTCTTACGCGATAACGTCCACTGGCTGTATACTAATTACTGTTGCATAAATTCTGGCTGTTTGTGGGCAATAAAGAAGAAATGGCCGATTTTCGACTACTTTCAGAAAAACAGCTTGACAAAGATGAAATGATGTTGTAACTTCATCATCGAGGTGGATGATTTTCGGCCATTGCAAATAACCATCATGAGTGTGAATTGCCATGCCCAAACTTGGCGCAATTCCAATGTGGCATGCTTGAAGCTTTGTTGAGGTTCGAGATTTCTCTTTGGAAACGGCGAAGCCGCCTGTTCTTCCGAAAGGTACTCTTGGCGGGGAGAGCGCAGAATGCACCCTTACGAGTTCCTTCGTCTTGGCGTGCGATTCTCCTGTCCTGGCCCCGCCCTTCCATCATGAAAAGCGTGGTGCCGCTCGAAACTCTCCACCGCCTCATGCGCCTCTCTCAGATCAACGGCGCCCTGCAAGCGCCGTCGCACGAATTGATTCAATCGCATGGGAACAGAAGTGGCTATTAAACCGGCTTTCAAAGACATCCCGCTGGGGCGGGAAGAATTATCCCGCAAAAATAAAATTTTGGTCGTTGATGATGTCGCGGTCAATGTGCAGTTGTTGATGACCTATCTGTCATCGGTGGGTTATGAAGTATTTACGGCGCGCGATGGCCAGGAAGCCCTGGACAAAGTCGCGGAGACGCAGCCGGATTTGATTTTGCTCGACGTGATGATGCCCAAGCTCAACGGCTTTGAAGTTTGTGAGCGGCTCAAAACCGATCCGATGACCAAAATCATTCCGGTGATTATGGTCACGGCGCTCAATGAAATCGAAGACAAAATCAAAGCGACGGAATCCGGCGCCGATGATTTCGTCAGCAAGCCTTTCAACAAGCTCGAGCTGCTGACGCGCGTCAAATCGCTGCTGCGCATCAAGCATTTGCATGACGAGCTGCGCGCCAAAGTGCGCGAATTGGAGCAGGCGCGCGAGCGGCTGCGGCAGTTGGCGATCACCGACGGTTTGACCGGCCTCTACAATCATCGTTATCTCAAAGAGCATCTCGAACAGGAATTGCTGCGCGCGAACCGGCATCAGTTGCACGTCTCCGTGGTGATGGTGGATATCGATCATTTCAAAAAATTCAACGATACCTACGGGCATCCCGCCGGTGACGCGATTCTGCGCGCGATGGCGCGATTGCTGAAAGACAATATTCGTAAAATCGATCTGGCGGCGCGCTACGGCGGCGAGGAATTTTGCCTCGTCTTGATCGAAACCAATAAAACCGCAGCCAGTTTCGCCGCGGAAAAAGTGCGCCGCATCGTCGAGACGAATTATTTCGACATCAACAATGACGGCCAGGCGGCTTCCGGCGGCGCGCCGCTGTTGGGCTGGACGCCCGACGCCCCGGCAAAAGACGCCGAGCCTGGCTTGAAAATGACGGTTCCCGTCGCCGCGGCCGAGGAGCGCAACGGCAAATCGGCACCGGCCGCGCCTTTCAACTTCAATAACAGTATTACCATCAGCATGGGCGTAGCCACGTTTCCCGATGATGCCGCAGAGTTGAGCCAATTGATCGAAGTGGCCGATCAACGGTTGTATAAAGCCAAAAAACAGGGACGTAATCAAGTCGTCACCGATTAAGAGGAAACGGCGCCGCGGTGGCGTAATCGTGGACATGTGACACGTTATGATTGATTTTCAATTTTTCCTGCGGAAAACGATTTTCCGGAAAACTCTCTTTATAACCTTAGTAGCCTCGCTCGTGCCGTTGATCGTGCTCTGGGCCTATCTGCTGCAAGGCTCGTATCAGGGGGTGCACCAACTCGCGGTGGTTCTCTACTTCTTCGGCCTCGCACTCGTGCTGTCCACCTTCGGCGCCTATTATCTTTTTAAACGCATTACCCAACCCATCACGCATTTCACCCGCACCGCCACGGAAATCGCGCGGGGCAATTTTGATGAGCGGGTGAACGTCGAATCGCAGGACGAGCTGGGCCGCCTGGCGAAAATCTTCAATTACATGACCGAAGAGCTGCATCGTCTGCGCAAGATGGATTTGAGCCGCATCATCAATGAGAAGAAAAAAACCGACACCATCATCAAAAACATCGCCGACGGCGTCATCGTCACCGATCCGAACAATTGCATTCTGGTGATGAACTCGGTGATGGAAATCTGGTTCGGTATTCAGGAAAAGGATTGTTACAACAAGCCGCTAGAGCAATGCATTTCCAACAACACGCTGCTGCAATTCATTCGCGGCGTGCAAAACGATGCGACCAAAAAAACGCCGACCACCGAGATCGTCATCAAATCCACCAAAACCTGGAAGGATATTTTCCTGCAAGCCCATGCGGCGCGCGTCGCCAACGAGCAAAACGAGCTGATCGGCATCGTCACCATTTTGCGCGACATCACGCGCGAGAAGGAAATTGACCGCATGAAAACCGAGCTGGTGTCGATGGTCGCGCACGAGCTCCGTTCGCCGCTCACGTCGATTTCCGGCTTCAGCGAATTGCTGCTCGATCCGACGGTGAATCGCGAACAGTCGGAGGAATACGCCACCATCATCTTGAAAGAGTCGAATCGCCTCAGCGATTTGATCAACAAGTTTTTGGATATTTCCAAAATCGAAGCCGGAAAAAGCCAGGCCAAAAAAGTGCCGATGCAAATCCGCGATGTCGTCGACAAAGTGCTCGACGTGAATTTGCATCAAGCCGAGAAAAAAGGCATCGTGGTCAGCGTCAAAGTCTCGCCCAATCTGCCGCTCGTCATCGGCGACGGCGACATGCTCGAGCAAGTCATTCTCAACTTGTTCACCAATGCCGTCAAATACAGCCCGGAAAACACGGCGATCGAAATCCGCCTTAAGGAACGCGAGAATGACGTACTGATCGAAGTCGAAGACAACGGTTACGGCATTTCGGAAAAAGCCCAGCAGCGTTTGTTTGAAAAATTTTATCGCGTCACCGACAACGAAAAAGTGCGGGAAATTACCGGCACCGGACTCGGGCTCGCACTGGTGAAAGAAATCATCGAGATTCACGGCGGTTCGATTACCGTCCGGAGCAAGCTGGGTGAAGGTTCGACGTTTTCCTTTACGATCCCGAAATATTCCGGGCGCTATCGTGAAATGGAATTGGCCGCCACCGAAGTGGAAGCCGTCGCTGGTTCGTACTAAGAAAGGATTCTTATGGAGCCGAGGAAAATTTCGCTCCGCGCCTCATTGCATACCATTCCGGTGCGGTTGCGAAATTTGTTGAAAACGCCGCTCCAGCCCGATAATCAAAAGCTGGCGGCAGCCGCCCCGCAGGTCCCGCTTTCCCCGCCACCGCCCTCCAAAAAAAATAAAAAGTCGATTTGGCAGCGGCGCGGCCGAATTCGGGCGCGGCTTTCCGCCGTAAAAAAACACGCGCAGGAAGTGGAAGCGCGCAATCGCTTGCAAGCGGAATTCATCGCCGACATCAGCCACGAGTTTCGCACGCCGCTCAACGGCATTCTCGGCTACACCGAGTTGTTGCGCGACGGGCTGTATGGCCAGATGACGCCGGAGCAACTGGAAGTCGCCAATCACATCCGTGATTGCGGCCATCATTTGCTCGACTTGGTCAACGAAGTGCTCGAGCTGTCGCGGTTGAAAAAACATCAGGTGCAGCTCGAGTTGGAAAACGTGCCGCCGGTGGAATTGATCGAAGCTGCCGCCGCCGCCGTGCAAGCGCTGGCCAAACAAAAACGTCTCGCGTTGATTACGCACTGCGACGCCGATTTGCCGCTGTTGCGCCTGGATTTTCGCCGCGTCTATCAAGTGCTGCTCAACCTGCTCAGCAACGCGATTAAATTCACCCACGAAGGCAGCGTGGAAATTGGCGCGCGCCGCGAGGGCAAAAGCATTCGCTTTCATGTGAAAGACACCGGCATCGGCATTGCGCCGGAGTTTGCGCGCCACGTCTTCAAAGAATTTCGCCAATTGGATGACGTCGTCCGGCCGTTCGGCAGCGTCGGCCTGGGCTTGAGCCTCTCGAAACGCTTGGTCGAATTGCATGGCGGCAAGATTGGTTACACCACGAAACCGAATAAAGGATCGGAGTTTTATTTTCTGATTCCGCTATCAGCCGAGGGCCGCGGGCATAACGCTTAGCGTGGCACTTGCCCGTTGTCTGTGCCAGGTCTTCAGCTTTTAACCGAAGGAAAAGAGGAAGGTGGAAAATCACGAGAACCTCCGCGCGGTGGATACCGCCCTGCCATCGGTGGATAAATCCGTCGTCGAACTGCCAAAAGATGAGCTGATGGCCGGGGAGATTGTCGCCGACGAGGCCAGCCCGTTTCCGGAAGCGCCGCGCCGCGCGCATGAAAAGAAGACGATTCTGCTCATCGACGATGATCGCGATCAGCGCGCCATCACGCAGAAAATTCTCGCCAGCGCCGGTTACGAATGCCTCGAAGCCACCACCGGCGACGAAGGCCTGCGCTTGATTCTGGACAAGAAGCCGGATTTGGTGCTGCTCGATTACGTGATGCCGTTGATGAGCGGCGCGGAGGTGCTGCAAGAACTGGCGGGCAATTCGGTGTATCGCGCCGTCAGCGACACGCCGGTGGTAATGTTGACCGCGAAACGCCGTGAAGACGTCAATCCGGCGCGGCTGTTCCAATTGGGCTTGCGGATGTACTTGGAAAAGCCGTTTGCCAGCCGCGAGCTGATCAATGTTATCGAAAACGTCTTTATCTTGCACGAGCTTCGCCAACGCAATCGCGAGCTGGAGCAGCGCATCAAGCGCACCGAATACAAATATCAGGACCTAATCGAGAACGCCAGCGATCTGATTTTTACGGTCAACACCAACGGTCAGTTCGTGTTCATCAATCGCCGGCTCTCCGTGCTCACCGGCTATTTGCGCGAAGCTTGGAAAGACCGCAATTTTCTCGACATGGTTTTGCCGGAAGATCGTTCGAGTGCGGAAATTAATTTTCGCAACACGCTCAAAGGCAAGTCGCGTATTTTCGAGATGCGCATTCGCGGGCAGAACGGCAAAATCATTTTTCTCTCGACGAACATCAATCCGATTTTCGACCGCGGCGAAGTGGTCGGCTGTGTCGGCATCGCCCGCGATGTGACCCAACGCAAAAAACTCGAACAGGAAATCACCGAGCTGAAAAATTTCAATGAAAGCATCATTCAAAGCATCGGCTCGGGCTTGATGACCGTCGATCTCGAGCGCCGGATTACCTCCTTCAATCAAGCCGCCGAAGAAGGGCTGGGCTGGCGCGCCTATGAAGTGGTGGGGCGCTATCTCGACGAAATTTTTTCGCCGGAAGAATGCCAACGTTTGCTCACCTCGAACAGTCTGGAATTCTCCAACACGCTCAGCGCAACCTCCCGGCGCAAATCCGAGCACCAAGCCCCATCCGCGGCTGCAGAGCTTGCGGCTGTAAACGTGAAAACGGCGGACAGCAATGGCCTCCCGAATCGCGAAATGGAGTTGAAAGGCAAAGACGGCAAAACCGTGCATGTCGGTTTCTCGGTGACGCCGCGTATCGATAACCGCAACCAGCGCGTCGGCACGATCATCTCGTTCCGCGACATTTCGCTGATCAAACAAATGCAAGCCGAAGTGTTGCGCATGGATCGCCTCGCCTCGTTAGGCGTCCTCGCCAGCGGCATCGCGCATGAAATCCGCAATCCGCTCGCCGGCATCAAAACCGTCGCGCAAACGCTGGAAGAAGACCTCGACCCGGGCGACGGCAAGCGTGAATATGTGGCCCGCATCATCCGCCAGGTCAACCGGATGGATGAACTGTTGAAAACGCTGTTTTCATACGCGCGCCCCAAATCGCCGGTGCCGACCAAATGCCGGCTGCAGGACATCATCAATGAAGTAAAACCGCTGATGGATCAACGCTTCGACAAAAACGGGATTACGTTCGTTCAAGACTACGCGCCGGATTTGCCGCCGGTCTGTGTTGATTTTCAGCAGATTCAACAAGTTTTCATCAATCTGTTCTTGAATGCGATTGACGCGATGCCGGCCGGCGGAAAATTGACGATCAGCGCACGGCCCTCGTGGACGACGCTGAAACATGTTGACAGCAACGGCCATCGCCTGCCGTCGCCCCATCAACGCGCGTTGTACTCGCAGGTCAAAGTTTCCGACACCGGCGAAGGCATTACGCGGGAAAACTTGCAGGCGATCTTTGATCCCTTTTTTACGACCAAGCCGCAAGGTTCAGGGTTGGGCTTGTCGATTGTATACCGCATTATCGAAGAACATGCGGGGGATATTCAAGTTGAAAGTGAAGTCGGCAAAGGAACGACATTTGCGCTGTTGCTGCCGACGGAAAAATGACTAAACGATGTTGATTTTTGCAGAGCCTTATTGAGGAAGCAGAGCCTTGACTAAAGCCAATATGCTGATTGTCGAAGATAACGCCGATTTATGCCAAACGCTGGCGGAAATCTTTCGCAAAGTGGGACATAAAGTGCATACCGCGCTCTCCGGCACGGAAGCGCTGCGCCTTTTAAAAGCCGAACTGATCGATCTCGTGCTGCTGGATTTGCGGCTTCCCGACATGAGCGGCATCAAAGTGGTGGAGTATGTCAAAGAAGTCGATCCCGACATTCTTGTCATCATGATCACTGCGGTGGCGAATGATCCGCGCCCAGCGGTGGAGGCGATGAAAGCCGGCGCCTATGATTATTTGACCAAGCCATTCGAATTGGATGAAGTCAAGCTGGTTGTGGCCAAAGCGCTCGAAACCGCCGGCCTCAAACGCGAGTTGTCGCGGTTGAAACAGCAGCAACACGGGAAATTTCCCGACGAAGAATTGTTTGGCAACAGCCAGGTCATGGAAGAAGTCAAGAAGCTGATCAAGATCGTTGCGGAAACGCCGCGGACCTCGGTGTTGATTCAAGGCGAGAGCGGCACGGGCAAAGAGCTGGTGGCCAGCTCGATTCACAAATGGAGCGCGCGCGCCGACAAGCCGTTTGTGCCGATCAACTGCAGCGCGATTCCGGAGAATTTGCTGGAGTCGGAATTGTTCGGCCACGAGAAGGGCGCTTTCACCGATGCCAAGAGTTTGAAGAAGGGCATGTTCGAACTGGCGAACAACGGCACGATTTTTATGGATGAAATGGCGAGCATGCGTTTGGCGCTGCAGCCGAAAATTCTGCGCGTGCTGGAGACGCAAACCTTTCGGCGCATCGGCGGCACGGTCGATATTCAAATCGACGTGCGGGTGATTGCCGCCACCAACCGTGATTTGCAGGTGATGGTCAATGACGGCTCGTTTCGGGAGGATTTGTATTATCGTTTGAAGGTGATGGTCATCAGCCTGCCGCCGCTGCGCGAGCGGCTCGATGATATTTTGCCGCTCGCCGCGATCTTTATCGACAAGAACAACAAAGAGTTCAACAAAGATATCGCCGGCTTGAGCGAAGAAACCAAAGCGCTGCTGCTGCAATATCGCTGGCCCGGCAACGTGCGCGAATTAAAAAACGTGATGGAGCGCGCCATTATTCTTTGCCAGGGTGATTATCTGCGACCCGAGCATCTACCCCTCGAGCTGCGCGGCGACAAGGGCACGGTTCAGATTTTGGCGCCAGCGGCCAGCACGAATAACGGCACGCCGGCCCCAGCGAATCTTTCACTCGAAGAAATGGAAAAGCGCCACATTCAAACGGTGTTGGTGCAGTATAACGGTAACAAATCGCAAACCGCCCGCGCCTTGAATATCTCGCGCTCGACGCTGCGGGAGAAGATGAAGTTGTATGGGATTGGGGGAGTCACGGAATGAATTTAACACAACATGAATTATCGCATATTTGTTCTTAACACAAAAACGCTGTTTTGAAATATCTCACCGGCGCGTTCCCCTTTCCCCCGAAATCCCGCGCCGGTGATTTTGTCCCATCCCCTTGCGACGTAACATGACGGCAAGCCCCACCGTGTGCAAAACCCCCGGCGTCAATCACCCAAAGAAAGAGACCGGACGAATCAGATTTGCCTTCGCGGCGGCTGCATGAATAGAAAGCGCTGTTGACGGCGAGATTCGAATCGCTTTCTGGTGACGATTGAGGCGCCGCAAAATGAGAAAGATAAGCGTTAATAGCCGCAACGCCAAATAAATAAGCAGCAAAAGAATAAGGAGGTGAGCCAGCATCTTTATACCCCGTCGATAAATAATCCCACTCGGTTAAATCTGGTCAATTTGAAGATTTACGCGCGTGCAAGGCAAATCGGCGTTAACTTTTAGGCGAAAAAATTTCGGAAACTGTAAGTCGCGGTGACCTGTGCGTGCGCTAAATTTTGCGAATGTCATAAATTGGGTAGCTGATCATCGCTAAAACCTGGAACAAATTATTGCTAATTTTCTTGGGCCACGCGAGTTTTATTGTTTTTTTCCCTGCTTTAGCCGCGGGCGCGACGATCCCTGGCATTAGCCGCCTCATTCGCCATCGCCCGTTGTCAACGCTAAAAAAACAGTGGACATCGCGGCGAAATTTTATTATCTTACAGCCCGTTGCCTCGCTCGTCATGGCGGGGCGCTCAAATCAATTTCGAATTAAACAGGGATGTGCCCACATGAGAAACGCAACGCTGGCCTTTTTTATGGCATATAGCATGAACTGGATGGCCTGTCAAAGCAAGCACCAACCCGCTGATATCGTGCTGACCAACGGCGTCATTCACACCGTCGAAGAAAAAAATCCCTCGGCGCAGGCGGTGGCCATAGCGGGCGATCGTATCGCCTTTGTCGGTTCAAACCTTGAAGCCCAAAGCTGGATAACCGCAAAGACCCACGTGATTGATCTCGGCGGCAAAACCGTCGTGCCCGGCTTCATCGACAGCCATTATCACTATCAGGGCGTCGGCAAGCGCGCGTTTGATTTGAATCTCGACGGCTGCAAATCCCTTCAGGAATTTCTTATGCGCATTCAAAATTGGGCGCTGGGCAAGCAAGTCGGGGACTGGATCACCGGTCGGGGCTGGATGGAGGAAGATTGGCCGGAAAAAAGATTCCCAACCCGCAATGAGCTGGATCGCATCGTGCCGGATCTGCCGATTTACCTCAATCGCGCCGATGGCCACATGGCCGTGGTCAATTCGAAGGCGCTCGCGTTGGCCGGCATCACGCCAACCACGCCCAACCCACCCGGCGGCGAAATTCTGCATGATGAGCGCGGCAAACCGAACGGCTTGCTGGTCGATAAGGCCATGGGCTTGGTGACGAAATTCATTCCCTCCAGCTCGCCGGAATTGCAAGAGCAGTTTGCCGTCAAAGCCAACGCGGTGGCGCTCGCTTATGGTTTGACGACGATCCACGATGCCGGCAGCAGTTGGGAAACGGTCAATCTATGGAAGCGTCTCTACGGCGAGGGGAAAATGCAAGTGCGCATTTACGAATTCATTCGCGGCCCCGGCGCTGACGCCGATTCGCTTTTGCAGAACGGCGCGCAAATCGGCCTGTTTGATAATCATCTCACGGTGCGGGGCATTAAAATTTCCATTGACGGCGCGCTCGGCTCGCGCGGTGCGGCCTTGTTGGAAAATTATGCTGATGAAAATACCCGCGGTTTGTTTCTTTACACCGATGACGAAGTTTATCCGACGATCAAAGCCGCGGCGGAGAAGGGGCTGCAGGTGGCGATTCACGCTATCGGCGATGCGGCGAATCGTAAAGTGCTCGA
>JAJVHT010000151.1:9236-11688 GCA_022072515.1 bacterium | reverse complement strand
TTGGGTTGGCGTCGAGCATATTGGACGCGGCTCGGATTTTGACGGCGACAAAATGCCTTGCTGAAATTCGCCAAGTCATGGGCGGCAATCTTATGCGGTTTCTCTTGCAGAATTTACCGGCTGTAACCCGTTGGTGGCAGGTGATTTTAGGCAACTGAAACGGATGATCGTTTTGCGGTAGTTTTTTCCGTGCTTGGAGTCGCGAAAAAGCCCCGAATAAATTTCGGGGCTTTTTTTTGCTTTTCGCCAAAAAGATACGTATATTTTCTCCCATTAAACCGAGACGCCACCAGATCATTTTTAGTTGTAAGCCCATGCTCACCCGCGCCAAATCTATTCTCAAAGAAGTTTTTGGGTACGACGAGTTCCGGCCGTTGCAGGAGGAAATTATCCACAACGTCCTGCAGAAAAAAGACACGCTCGTCATCATGCCGACCGGCGGCGGCAAATCGCTGTGCTATCAACTGCCGGCGTTGCTGTTCGAGGGTCTCACCGTCGTGGTCTCGCCGCTGATTTCGCTGATGAAAGACCAGGTGGCGCAATTGCAGCAGCTCGGCGTGCCCGCCGTGTTTCTGAACAGCTCGCTGGCGCCCGATGAGTATCAACGCAATCTCGACCGCGTCCGTCAAGGTGAGGCAAAGTTGCTTTACGTGGCGCCCGAAACTTTGTTGAAAGTCAAAACGCTGGCGTTTCTCGCCGCGCTCCAGGTCGATTGTCTCACCATCGATGAAGCGCATTGCATTTCGGAATGGGGCCATGACTTTCGGCCGGAGTATCGCCAGTTGGTGGAATGCCGGCCGCGCTTTCCGCAAGCCGTCTGCATCGCGCTCACGGCCACGGCGACGCAGCGCGTGCGCGCCGATATTGCCGCGAATCTCAACTTCACGGCCTCGCAACAATTCATCGCGAGTTTCAATCGCGAGAATCTTTTTCTCCGTGTCGCGCGTAAATCCGATCCGGTCAATCAAACTCTCGAATTTTTGCAGCAACATTCGCAGCAAGCCGGCATTATTTATTGCTTCTCGCGCAAGCAAGTGGATGAGTTGGCCGCGATGCTGCAACAACTCGGCTACGCGGCGCGGCCCTATCATGCCGGCCTGCCCGACGAAGAGCGCGCGCAAAATCAGGAAGCCTTTCTCCGCGATGACGCGCAGATTATCGTCGCCACCATTGCGTTCGGCATGGGGATCAACAAATCGAACGTGCGCTTCGTCATTCATTATGATCTGCCGAAAAACCTTGAATCGTATTATCAGGAAATCGGCCGCGCCGGCCGCGACGGGTTGCGCGCGAATTGCCTGCTGCTGTTGGGCTACGGCGATGTGACGAAGATCAGATTCTTTATCGATCAAAAAACCGGAACCGAGCGCCAGGTCGCCAACCATCATCTCAGCGTGCTGCTCGGCTATGCGGAAAGCCAGCGCTGCCGGCGTATTCCGTTGCTGGCGTATTTCAGCGAAACGTTCACGCAAACGCCGTGCGGGATGTGCGACAATTGCCTTGCCGGCCAAAAAGAGCTGATTGATCTCACCGTTCCGGCGCAAAAATTTCTCTCCTGCGCCGTGCGCACCGGCGAGCGCTTCGGCGCCAGCCATATCATCGATGTGCTGCGCGGCTCCCAAGCCGAGAAAGTTCTGAAAAACGGGCATGCCAATCTTTCCACGTACGGCATCGGCAAGGAATTTTCCAAAGCGCAGTGGCTGCAACTCTCGCGGCAGTTTTTACAAAACGGCCTGCTGACGCAGGATTTGGAATATGGCAGTTTGAAATTAACGGCAAAAGCGCGCGAGATTTTGCGCCATGAAGAAAAATTTTGGGGCACATTGCAGGAAGAGCGCGAAGACGGCGCGGCGGAACAAACGGAGCTTCTGGAACATGACCGCGAGCTGTTCGAGGTTTTGCGTAAGCTGCGCAAGGAGCTTGCTGATGCCCAAAACGTGCCGCCGTACGTGGTTTTCGCTGACAAAACGTTGACGGACATGGCGACGCATTTTCCGCAATCGCTCACGAGCTTGCGCCGCATGTACGGCGTTGGCGAAGCGAAACTGGAAAAATATGGCGCGGACTTTTTACGGGAGATCTCGCGCTATTGCCGCGCGCGCGGCTTGTCGGAAAAATCCAAAGCCGCTCCCACATCATCGCCGCAGAAACTTCCGAATGCGGATTTGCCGGCGACACCGAAAAATTTAGTGATTGCCGAAGCCTTCAATGCCGGCAGGTCGATCGCCGAGTTGGCGCAGCAATTCAAAGTCGCCCCGCGCACGATTTTAGAGCATTTATACAAATGCGCGCGCCAGGGCAAAGTTTTGCGCGACGCTGGCCTGTTGGAATATTCAAAACTCGACCTTGAGGCGCGCGCCAAGACGCTGGCGGCTTTTGAAAAATTGGGCGCGGAATATTTGAAGCCCGTGTACGACGCGTTGCAGGAAAAAGTGAGTTACGACGAGCTGCA
>JAJVHT010000151.1:0-9136 GCA_022072515.1 bacterium | reverse complement strand
TGGAATATTCAAAACTCGACCTTGAGGCGCGCGCCAAGACGCTGGCGGCTTTTGAAAAATTGGGCGCGGAATATTTGAAGCCCGTGTACGACGCGTTGCAGGAAAAAGTGAGTTACGACGAGCTGCACGTGATGCGACTGTATTGTTTGAGCCAAAAGAATCAGCCGGCGAAATAATCTTCATATCGCGCGCTCGCCGAATGCCGATATCGACAAAAATTTCCGGCAGAATCCATCGAACATTTCGCTCGCCTGCCGCGTCTATCAAACGGCCGATTCTTAAAAAAGCCAACCCGGGTTTAAAGAATAAAGCAAAAGAGTGTAATAGAATACTGGAAAGCTAACGCAGTTGTGTAATTTCGCATCAACCAAAAATCAAAGGAGGCTTAAGATGGCAGCAGCACCGATTGTACATTTTGAAATCATGGGCAAAGATGGAAAAAAGCTCCAGAATTTCTACAGCAAATTATTCGATTGGCAGCTTGAAATGTACGAGCCGATGAATTATGGTATGGCGACCGCCGCGGGTAACGGCAATGAAGTCGGCAAAGGCAGCATCGGCGGTGGTATCGGGCAAACCGAAGGCGGCGCGCCAAGCTATGTGACGGTCTACGCGCAAGTCGCCGATTTGGCAGCCACTTTGCAGAAAGCAGAAAGCCTGGGTGGCAAAACCATCGTTCCGCCGACAGAAGTTCCGAACGTCGTGACCTTTGCGATGTTTCAGGATCCGGAAGGCAATGTTGTCGGTTTGGTAAAAGGTTAGCACACAGTCACCTCCCGATTCAACACGGAGACGCGGAGTTCACAGAGAATGCACGGAGAGTGGGAATACGAATGACCACTTGAAATGCCATAAAACCAAATAGTCAAAATAATTGAAAAACTCTTCTTGACTTTATCTGTTTTACTGGTCATAAAGGTTTAGAAAAAAGCTCTCGCCGTGCCGATCCGCGATCTCAGCGACTCCGTGTTAAAAAAATTGGGTTAGTTGCTCATCTTCCCAGCGCAAAAAAGGCTTCGAGCACACGATCGGTACGACTTCTCCAACTCGCCCAATCGAAGCCATCATGGACTTGCCCGCCGTTGATTTTGTATCCCCTTTCTTCAAGCCATTTGGCAAAAGCGCGGTTGTATTCCGCCCAATCGTAATTGCCGGCGCTGCGATAATCGTATGTGCCCCAATCCATATAAATATTCAACGCCGGTTTCTGCGCCGCCGCAGTGATCATGTTCTTCAGCGGCTCGGCTTCCGGCGCCATCATGTGCGACGACTGGCCGCCGACATGTGCGAACGTGCCGGGATATTTGAAGGCCGCATAAAAAGCGGCATAACCGCCTTCATCTCCGCCCATTACCGCCCGCGCTTCCGGCTTGGCCAGCGTGCGATATTTGGCGTCAATGAAAGGAACGATCTCTTGCGCCACCATCTGCGCGTACTGATCGCGAAGCTGACGCGCATATTCCACGGTGCTGTTCGGCGCGTGAATGAAGACGGCGATCACCGGCTCGATGGTTTTGCCGATGAGATTGTCGAGCGTATTGGCCATTTTGCCGAAGCGCAAAGCCTGCTGGCCGTAGTTGACGTAAACTACGGGATAACGCTTGCCCGAACTGGCGTAACCGTTGGGAAGATAAATTTGCAGCGCGCGCGCGCCGGCGATAATTTTGCTCTCGAATTGCAAACTGTCAATCGTTCCACGCGCCCCCACCGGCTCATCGAGGTGCGTGGGGCGTTTGTACTTGGGCATCGCCAGCTCGGAAAAGCGGCCCGAAAACCCGCCGGCATTCACGGGGTTCAACGGGTCGACCAACGGCTGCTCAAAATTTTTGAAGAAGCGATAGTTCAACCGGGCGTCCGGCTCGACTTCGATGGTGTAATAATAAAGATCGGTGTCCGCCACGCGAAACATCGGAACTTGTTGCCCCAGATCAAACATATCGCCCATGATCGCCATATCCTCGGCCTGGCCGCGATACACGAAATGCGCCAGTTTGCCGTCCTCGATAATCGGAAAAGCCGTTTGCGCTTTCATAAAAGCGTCGATCGCGCTGTTCTTGTCGGACGCGCTTTCGATTTTTCGGATGGACTGGGCAAACGCCGAGTTCGGCGCGTGCAATGTCGGCACGGCCCGTGTCACGGCAAGCAGTTGCGTCACCGGCGCAATTTCGACGCTGGCGATCTCCTGCAAACTGCGCGCGTAAATGCGGCCTTCGGCAAAGCTCGGCGGCGTCCAACTCAAACCCTCAAAGAGTTTGAGGTTGGCCTTTTCTGCATAACCGGCCGGGCTGGCGGCGGCGATATGAAGCTCGCCGCTTTTGGTCAAGACCACCAAATGGCCGTCAACCAAAATGACAAATCCGTCGCCGGGCGGACGCGAACGCCAAACCCGCTCACCGGTCGCCGCGTTGACGCAAGTGAGAAAGAAGCCGCTATAGCCGTATAAATAACCTTCGTGATAAACCGTCGGCGTCAGCGTTTGTTTGATTTCACGGCTCCTCCAAAGCTCGCGGGCTTGAAAGCTGTCGCCCGCTTTGCTCACTTCAACCGATATAGACTGATTGTTGCCCATAAGCATAATGCGATTCGATCCCGTGATCACCGGCGTGAACCCCTGATTTTGGCTGTTGTGGCGAAATTCCCAAAATTTCTTTCCGGTTTTGTGATCAAGGCCATAAACATATTTGTCGCCGGCGAACAACAATTGCGGCTGCCCGGCAATCGAGGCGAAGATGGGAGATTGATAATTGACCGTATCCGTGCCGGCGGTCCACAGCAATTTGCCGCTGTTCTTGTTGAATCCGGAAATCGCGTTCGCTTTCGTTCCTCCGGTTTCGAGCACCAGAACCTCGTCTTGGACAATAGGAGAGGTGGTGAATCCATGAAACGGCTGCAGCGCATGATGCTCTTTGACCAGGTGTGTCTCCCAAAGCTTTTTGCCGCTTTTCACGTCCAACGCGAAGAGCTGGCCTTTGCGGCCGAGACTGTAAACCACGTTGCCGTCAACCAGCGGGGTGGAGCTTGGTCCATTATGCGAGCCGCCCTGGCCGACGTACATGGAGTCGATTTTGTAGCGCCACAGCTCGGCGCCGGTTTGGGCATTGAAGGCGATCAGATAATCGTACGTGTTATCTGAAAACATCGTGACCGCGCGGCCGTCGGCGATGGAGACGCTGGAATAAGCCGCGCCTAATGTTGTTTTCCACGCAGTTTTTAAACCGTAGCCTTTGGTAAAATTGAAAACGTTCTTGGCCGGCGCGACGCCGTCATAGTTGCGGCCACGCCAGTTGGGCCAGTCGCTCTTTTCGCCCTTGTCGGATTTGGAAAAAGTTGGGGCCGCCGGCGCCAGCAAGCCCAGCGTCAGGGCCAAATGCAAAACGGCGCGCCACGCGCGGGAAATTTTCATGTTGTGCCTCCGAGTCGAATTGAAATACAAAGAGCTTTTTGATTTATGCTGCCCGCGTAGCGACCTGGTTTTTCAGTTGACCTGAAATATAAAGAGATAGACCTCGCAACCTAAAAACCGTTCAAATCAGATCTTCTTTGTGGGACAGGCTGCCAACTCTGTCACGCCATACTTTTAGTCAAGTTATAGTTGAATCTTTGCACAAAAAGCAAAGATTTTTATCTGCTTAATCCGGTTACTACATTTTTGTAAGCGGATTCAGCGGATTGAGCGGATTAAACCTGTTTGGTTCCGGCTCGTCCGGGTTATGCGCTGCAAGGAGATAAAATTTATTGTTGTCACTTAGAAAAATAAATTTTTCTTGACAAATTTATTTTTCGGTCGTATATTGTTGCCATGACCACTGCACTTAACTTCGTTGACAACACCGCCGGCGCCGCGGCGCTGCTCAACCCGCTGCGGTTGCAAATTCTCGAGCGGCTGCGCGAACCGGATTCGGCCTCCGGCTTGTCGCGGCTCATGAAGATGCCGCGACAAAAACTCAATTATCATCTGCGCGAATTGGAAAAACACGGCTTGATCGAGCCGGTGGAAGAACGCAAACGCGGCAATTGCGTGGAAAGAATCGTGCGCGCCACCGCCCGGCATTACCTCATCAGCCCCGAAGCGTTGGGCAATCTCGCCACCGACCCGGCGCAAATCCAGGATCGTTTTTCCTCGACCTATCTCGTTGCCGTGGCCGCGCGCGCGATCCGGGACTTGGCCGCCTTGCGCGAGCAGGCCGAAAAGGCGGGGAAGAAGCTCGCGACGTTTACGCTGGAGACTGAGGTCAAGTTTGCCTCGGCAACCGAGCAGCATGCGTTTTCGGAAGAATTAGCCAATGCCGTGGCCAAACTCGTGACGAAATATCATGATGAAAAAAGTTCTGGCGGCCGCCGTTACAAATTCATCGTCGGCGCGTATCCGGCGATCACCAAAAAAGATAAGGAGAAAAAATGAGTGCGACGCCCCCCAAAAAGCAAACCCGCGCAATTGAAAAAGAGATTGAAATCAACGCGCCGATTGCAACCGTGTGGAAAGCGCTGACCGAGGCTAAAGAGCTGACCCAGTGGTTTCCGCTCGAAGCCGGCGAAAATCCCGACGGTACGAGGTGGATGGCGTGGCGCAACGAATTTAAATTCGCCAGCCGCATCGAAATTTGGGAGCCGCCGCATCATGTCCGCACCGCGCCGGTGCAGGCAAACTGGTCGCAGGAAAAAAACGAAAAAGAGAATTCAGCGAACAGCGATGATCCCGCGTGGGGAATGGCAACGGATTTTTATTTGGAAGCGCGCGGCGGTGCGACCGTGCTGCGGCTGGTGCATTCCGGCTTTTCACTTGACGCCGATTGGGACGCGCTGTATGACGGCACGGCTACCGGATGGAATTTCCAGCTTTGGGCGCTGCGCCACTATTTAGAAAATCATCGTAGCGTTCCGCGCTGCGTCGCCTTCGTGCGGGAATTTCTTAAAAACATTTCTCGCGAAGCCGCGTGGCAAATGCTGTTCGGGACCAACGGCTTGCTTGGCCAACTTGACGGTTTGCGGCCCGGAGAACGTTACACGCTGCGCACCGCCGCCGGCGATGAGTTCACCGGCGTCATTCATTCCCTGCAACCGCCGCATGAATTTTCCGCGACCGTGGAAAATCTCAACGCGGCGTTGCTGCGCGTGCATTTGGATGAGTTGTTTGACTATCGCGACGTCAATTTTCAATTATCGGCCTACGGCATTTCGCCGCACAAAGTCGAAGCTTTGGAAGCGCGCATGCGCCCAATGTTGCAAAGCTTGAATACCGCAAAAGCTGCCCAGGTGTCCGCGCGAAAATTTGAAACGGAAATTTCAATTAACGCGCCGGTGGAGGCGGTGTGGAAAGCGCTCACCGACGCCGAAGAATTGACGTGCTGGTTTCCACAACAAGCCAGCGTCACGCCCGGAGCGGGCGGCAAAATCACTCTGTCGTGGCCGGAAATTACGGATTGGAATTTTCGCATCGAAGAATGGAAACCGGACAAGCATTTGTGCGCGGTTTATGATTTGCAAACCGATGTGATCGTCAAATCGGATACGCCAATCCAGCTTGCGGATTCCGCGCGCGGCAAGCCATTGCCGCTCGCGGTTGATTATTTTTTGGAAGGCCGCGGCGGCGCGACCGTGCTGCGCCTCGTGCATTCGGGCTTTGGGAACGGCTCGCCGTGGGACGAAGAATATGACGGCATTTCGTGGGGTTGGCTCAAAGAATTGCGCAGCTTGCGGCATTATCTCGAATATCATCGCGGCCAATCGCGCCACGTGGGTTGGGCGCGAGTGACGCTGCCGGCGCAACTCTCTACCGCTGCGGCTTGGCAGCGGTTGTTAAGCGAGCAGGGCGTGTTTCTGAAGGTGGCTTCAATATCTCCGCAGGAAGGCGATCCTTGTGAAATTCATCTCGGTGGGGGAGAAAGCTTGCAAGCCGTGATGCAATATTTCGATCCCCCCAACTTTTTTTGCGCGCGCGTGGAAAATTTGCAGCAGTCTTTCATGCGCGCCTGGGTGTGGATCGACAAACTGCACGGCTTCGGCGAGGCAAATCTTCAGCTTTCGACTTACGGACTACCGAAAGAGATCAGCGAGAATTTTGAAAAGCGCGGCCATGCGCTTTTACGGCAGTTATTTGGCTAAAAACTGGAGTGCAAACTTTAGTTTGCGATGCCCTTGCTTTCAGACGCCGAATTTTTCCAACGGATGAAACGACGACCAACGGATAGGGCTGATTTTTAAAATCCGTTGGCCGTTTTTCCATCCGTTGGGCAAAACAATTTCGACAAATCTCTTTTTCTGTTTATCTTTTTTGGCTCCACGCCGCCCCCTCAAATTCCAACAACCTCCTCTTCAGCTCGATCCCGCCACCATAGCCGCATAGATCGCCGTTACTGCCGATGACGCGATGGCAGGGAATGACGATGGGGAGGGGATTGCTGCCGTTCGCATGTCCCACCGCGCGCACGGCGTGGGGGCACCGAATCTTTTCTGCGATCATCTTGTAAGTTGCCACCTGGCCGTATGGAATCTCGCTCACGGCCTGCCAAACGAGTTGTTGGAAACCCGTGCCGATCATGAATTGCCGAAACGTAAACTCCCGGCGGCGGCCGGCAAAATATTGTTTCAACTCTGCCAGCGGCTTTTGCAGCGCTTTGCCGTCGTTAATCAATCTTGCGTCCAGCCAAACCCGCGCCATCATCGCGCGGAACTCGGACTCGGAATGGCCAAACTCGATCCGGCAAACCCCGCGCCCCGATTTTGCAATCCACAAATGCACACCAAGTGGGGTTTTCATTTTGGCGTAATAAATCGTTTGTTCAATCATTTTTGATCTTGATTTTCAAAAAAGTTATTGCCACATTGGCTTTCAAGTAAGGAGTGGCAAACTTAAGTTTGCCATATTATTAAAAAGAAGTATTTCGTTTTGCTTCAATATACCGCGCCCGGAAAATTGACGCAAGCAAAAAAATGCAGTCTATTGTCCGGGCGGTGGTTTAACGACTTGAAATATTTTGTAAGCGGATAAAGCGGATTGAGCGGATTTTTAAGCCCCCAATACACGGGAGGATTGGATGAATAGAGTGGTGACTAGTTTATGTTTCACAATGATATTGTTGTTTATTCCGATTGGCATTTTTTCTCAAGCGGAGCCAGCATCGTCGCCGGATACCACCCGCCAAAAGATGGCCACGGGTGACACGACGACAAAGAACAACCCGACCGCGCCGAATGCATCGCCAACAACCGATCCGACGGGTTCGGCATCGGGTTTCGTCAGATGGATTACCGCCCATGACGGTTTGTGGAGCTTTCTCGCTTTGCTGGGCGCTATCGCCGGAGGGGCATGGGCGCTTTGGAAGAGAAAGCGCCGCCGCAAAGCCAAAGAAGTTCCCGACTCGCGCGACGCCAAACAGCGCTATCTCGATTATCTCATTGCCACACACCAGCATCTGCCCGTCGCCGGCTTTGAAACCAACCTGCGCGTGCCAATTCCGTTGGAAAAAGTTTTTGTGACGCTGCACGCGCGGATGGCGGAGCTGGAGCGTTTTCGCGACGATGGCAGCGCGAGCCGCGAGATGGCATTGGATCGCAGCGTCACCGTGCAGGAAGCGCTGCAGTTTGCCTTGGGCAAAAAGTATGATGGCGTCGTCATTCTCGGCAACCCGGGCGCGGGCAAAACCACGCTGGCCAAATATTTCGTGCTCTGCTTTGCGACGGATAAAGCCAAAACCAATCTCAATCTCACGCAAAAATTTCTCCCGCTGCTGCTCTTTCTGCGCGAAGTCGATCCGCAAAAATCTTTGCTCGAAAATATTTTGACCCCGTTGGCAAAGCTTCCGCTCAATTTGACCCCGGCGTTTTTCGAGCCGTATTTGCGCGACGGCAAGGCCATTTTATTGCTGGACGGACTCGATGAAGTGCCGACCGAAGAGAAGCGCCAGCAGGTGAGCCAGTGGATTCATCATCAGGCCCATCTCGCGTTTCCGCGTTGTCCGGTGGTGGTGACCTCGCGCTTCTCCGGTTATCGCGGCGGCGCGGTGTTGCCCGGGCATTATTTGCGGTTGGAAATTCAAGATTATGAATTGACCCAGGTCAAACAATTTTTGGAGAACTGGCTGACCGCGGTGGAAACGCATGTGCATGAAGACAACAAACATTGGCGCACGCACGCGCTGCAGAAAGCCGGCGATTTGTATCATCGCCTCGAGACCACGCCGGCGTTGCGCGAGCTGGCGGTCAATCCGCTGATGCTGCAAATCATCGCGCTGGTACACCGCGACCGCGGCACGCTGCCGGAGCGCCGTATCGAGCTGTACAAAGAATGCACCGACGTGCTGCTGGAGCGCTGGGACAAAGCCAAGGGCCTCAACGTGCTGCTCTCCGCCGCCGAAGCGCGCCAGCTCTTGCAGCCGGTGGCGCTGTGGATGCACTCGGTGGAAAACCGCCGCGAGGTGAGCAAACAGGAAATTTTGGATTACATCACGCCGATTCTACCGCGCCTGAACCGCGAGGCCAACGCTGAAAATTTACTGCAAAGCTGGCAGGAACGGAGCGGCATTTTTAAAGGCGAGGGCGACGTTTACTTCTTCCATCACTTGAGCTTTCAGGAATATCTCACCGCCGAAGAAATCCGCAACGGCCGCAAGGTCGAAATTTTGGTGAAGAATTTTGACAAGGCGTGGTGGCGCGAGCCGACACTGCTGGCGATGGGTTTGACCAATCCGCCGATCTTCAGCGACTTCATGAGCGCGTTGTTGCGCGCGGAATGGCGGGACGGCGCGCGGGTGGATTTCATGCTGCGCTGCATTGACGAAGCACTGGTGAAAGATGAAACGCCGTTTGTGGAGGCGCTCAAACGGTTGAAGCGTTCCGAGGCGCGCTATCAGGCGCTTTGCGGTTTGGAGCGCCTCGCTACGGTGCAGGCGAAAACTGCCGTGCGGCAAGTGTTGCACGACAAAGACGAACAAATTGCCGGCACGGCGCGAACGATTTTAGCCAAATGGGGCGAAACGCCGGTGGAAGAGAAGCTGGAAACGTTGAAAGTGACGATCAAAGGCAAGGTCCAACAAATGCCGGCGCGGCTGTTCAACCCGGTGGAGTTGAACGCCGAATACATTCTCATCCCCGGCGCGAAAGAGAAGATTATTTTTGACAGTACGAAAAAGCCGGCGCC
>JAJVHT010000174.1:9201-11704 GCA_022072515.1 bacterium | reverse complement strand
AAGTCAGGAACAAACTGATCAGAAGGCAAACTGAACATTATGCAATGTTTCTCGCCCGAGTACTTGAGACGAGAATGGTGATTTTTTATAACGAGCCTGATCAAAGCACGGAACCCCCGGACGTTAATTTAAACTTTTCTTGTCGTTGAACTATGCTGGTTGCCATTTTGTTCTCACTTTTTTATGATAATCTATTCACATTTGTTTGAATTGTGCAACATCTGATTGCACTGTTGCATATTTTTGCATAGACTTTTAATTTTATATACCATATAAAGTATATATATTCTATAATCGTCTATATGTAGATTGGCATAAAATGTGTATAAAAGCATCTCAATAGGTCACATTTTAGCTACATGCAAGTCCTACCGCTTACTTCGACAAAATCTTGGTTGTTTTCTTGGGCAGAAAAGTTTTTCTGTCTAAGCTGTACCCTGTGGTGAAGTCTTTTTACTAGTTGTATGCATTAGGTCGCGCTTTATCTGTCACAAAGTTTTTCCCTCCTGATCTTTATCGAAACCTATATTGCTCGTTTGGCGTTTTTTGCAAGTTTTTGCGCCGGCAAAATTTTGCGTGGCCGTGCTGTGCCCGGCTCGAATTATTGTCTTGAAGTCCTGGTTTGTTTATAAACCACGTTAAATCACTACACCCCAACCATTCTGAGGAGGCGAAGCATGTTGCGCAAAGCGTTATTAGTTGTTTGCGTTGTGTTCCTGCTGCCGGCCTTGTTGTTGGCGCAAGATGGCAAGTTGCGCGGCAAGGTCACAGATAAGGAATCCGGCGATCCCCTGGTCGGCGCCAATGTTACACTTGAGGGAACATCCCTCGGGGCCGCGACTGATTTGCGGGGCGATTATGTTGTTCTCGGTATTCCCGCGGGCGTTTACACGATCAAGGTATCTTATATCGGTTACCAATCTTTGGCCCTCTCCAATGTTCGAATGAGCGCCGGCTTGACGACCAGCCAGGATTTCAAGCTCTCGTCCTCGGCGATTGAGGTTGGGTCGCTCGAAGTCGTGGCGGAACGCCCGCTGGTGCAACGCAATACGACGAACACAGTGCGTTTGGCAACCCAGGAAGATATTCAAAACCTGCCGGTGCGTGGCTTGCAAAACATTGTGGCGTTGAGCGCCGGTGTGGTGCAGCAAAACGGCACGCTGTATATTCGCGGTGGCCGCGCCGGTGAAGTCGCCTATTATATCGACGGCGCGAATGCAACCAACCCGCTCTTCAACACCGAAAATATCAGCGTCATTCAAGAGGCAATTGAAGAATTCCAATTGCAATCCGGCGGCTATACCGCAGAATTTGGCGGCGCCAACTCCGGCATCGTGCGCACGACGTTGCGCGCCGGCGGCGACCGTACCAAGCTCACCATCGATTATCGCACCGATGATTTTGCCAAGCCGGGCGAACAATTTTTGGGCACCTCGTCGTTTGGCTACCGCAACGCCGTGGTGACGCTCAATGGGCCGATGCCGGGCTTCAATAAGCTGAAATACTTTTTGGCCGGCCAGCACAACTATGTGCGCAACCGCACGCAGATGTTTTTGGAACCGTTCAGCTTTGACAGCCTGACGACTGATCAGATCGATTCGCGCGGCGTTGGCGTGCTGTTGCCGGAAGGCGGCAATATCGCCTTTGAAAGAAATTATTTGCCGTCCAATTCGAACCAGGACAACTCGTTGCAAGGCACGTTGACCTACGATTGGAGCAGCAAGTTGAAGCTTCGTTTTAGCGGCAGCTACCAGAGAACGACCAACCCGACCGGCCACAGTTGGCCGGGCGCGGTGGCTAACTACTTCTGGCATCGCGAGCAAGATGAAACCCGGCAATATGGCTTGGCCAACCTGAAAGCCACGCATTTACTCAACCCCAAAACGTTCTATGAAGTGGCGGTTTCTTTTACCACGCGGAAATATGAAAACGAAGACCCCATTTTTGGCACCGATTGGCGCTTGTATCCGGACAGCATTGCGAACGCCAATGCCGGTTTCACCGGTTTCCGCAGCCGCTATCAAGGGCCGTTGAATTATTCCACGATCTATGGCTTTGGTTTTACCAATCCGAATGCGCCGAACAACGCCTATCAGATCAACAGCCAGAATAGTCTTGGCGCCTCGCTCGATTTCACGACGCAAATCAGCAATCGCTGGGAATTAAAAGTCGGTGGCCGTTTTGAGCGCTGGTCGATGCGCCTGTTCTCGGTCGGCAATATTGCCGCCGCGTTGACGTATCTGAACGGCACCAGTGGCAACTCGATTCGGCAGTTTGACAGTGACGCGCAACGTCGCATCGAATTGAGCCAGAGTGGCACCATCAACTATTACGGCTATGATGTCGACGGCAACAAGATCAGTTCGGGCCCGGATGGACCGCGTAATCCCTTCTTTGGTTCGGCTTACATTCAAAACAAACTGGAATATCGCGACCTGGTGCTGAATTTTGGTCTGCGTTTTGAACGCATCGACATCAATGAGCCGACCCCGGATAATCTCGA
>JAJVHT010000174.1:2653-9101 GCA_022072515.1 bacterium | reverse complement strand
GACCGCGTAATCCCTTCTTTGGTTCGGCTTACATTCAAAACAAACTGGAATATCGCGACCTGGTGCTGAATTTTGGTCTGCGTTTTGAACGCATCGACATCAATGAGCCGACCCCGGATAATCTCGAAGCGCCTTCTTATGATCCCAAGCTGGGTTATATCGACGAGTCGACTCTCGGCAGAACTAAGCCCAATGATTATGTGCTGCCGCGCATCAATTTTGCCTTTCCGGTGACGGATCGGACCGTCTTCTATGCACAATACGGCAAGTACGTGCAAATGGGCCAGTTGAACGGTCTCATTCAGCCGATCCGCGTTCTGAGCAATCTCGTTCTCCCCACCTCGCGGTCACCCTATAATTTGGGCGGCGCCCTGGCGGGCTTCCTCGCCAAGCCGGAACGTACCACCCAATACGAAATGGGTATTCGCCAATCGTTGAGCGATAATTTTGCCTTCACGATCACGACGTTCTATAAAGATTTGCGTGATCTGCTTCGCCAAGACCGCGTGATTTCCACGGGCCGTGGTGAAATCGCCGAAGGGAACCCATTCCTGGTCGCCCTTCAAAACAACGATTTCGGCACCGTCAAAGGTTTGGAAATGACGTTGGAATTGCGCCGGACCAAACGCTTGGCCGCGCGCGTCAATTACACTTTGTCCAGCGCTCGTGGCACCGGTTCCAGCCGCACCGCCTCCTTTGCGCCGGTGAGCGACGATCTGGCGGGACGGTTCCCGACTTTTATCAACAACCTGGATTACAACCAGCCGCACCGCGGCTCCCTCTTTTTGGATTATCGCTTCGCCAAAGGCGATGGCGGCTCCATCTTCAGCGGCCTCGGCGCGAATTTGTTGTTCACGTTCAACAGCGGCCACAACTATACGCAGATCAAAGAACCGGTGGATCTCGGCCAGGCCAGCCCGTGGAACATCGGCATTCGCCCCCTGCTGGATCCGCGCAATCGTAATCCGGTTGAGGCGCTCAATTCCTCTTCCACGCCGTGGAACTTCAACTTTGATTTAAATGTCAGCAAGCGTTTCGGTATTGCCGGCATTGATGCCGAGCTGTATTCACAAATTTTGAACGTGTTCAATTCCAAGAACATTATCAATTTGTATCCCAGCACCGGCACCGCCGACGACGATGGCTGGCTGAAAAGCCCGTATGCGACACCGTTCGCGGCCATTCCCAACTACACGGCATTTTATAATGCCCTTAATTTGCAGAATCGCTGGGGTTACATCGGCGCCACCGGCACCGATTTGTATGCTTCCCCGCGCCAGATGCGTTTGGGCTTGTTGCTGGAATTTTGAGAGCAAAAGGCAAAGAGCAAATAGCGACTTGCCGCTTGCGCTTTGCAGTCAAGTCAATAAACTTGAGTTTTAAATAAACGAAAGGGTTGCAAAACATGAGGAACAAAGTTAGCACCTATCGGTTTATCGTGGCGGTGTTGACACTGTTTGGTTTGTTGGCCTGGTCGGCGATGGCAAAAGAACCGGCAAACGCCAAACGCAGTGGCAGACAATCGCTGTATAAAACCACGGGCTCGCCGCGTTACCAGATTCTTAACATTAACAACCTGTGGACGTGGTATCGCGCCGACGGTTTAGGCAACCACTCGCCGGGCGCGGATAACGGCACATATTACCCGCGCGGCACGAAGTGGGTGATTTACCAAGACGGCTTCATGTTTGGCGCAAAGGCTTACGTCGATGCGGCGAAGACCGTTCCGGCGCCGTTATCCCAGTTGATCCGTGTCGGTGGTTCGACCTACGGCGTGGGCACGCGCGAAGGTTATGTTACCGGCTCCGGCGCGACTGCGGCTCCGGCCAACCCGGGTGATGCCGATGTGCGGGCTTATCGCGTACGCCGCGATTGGCAGATCATGTCCGATGATGAATTAAAGCGTGACGCCGCAGAAACCAACGAAATTGGCGTGGCTGAAGTGAGCGCCGCTCAAATGCAAAAGGTGAAAGATCAATACACCACCGATTGGGCGAATTGGCCGGTGAAATATGGCGCGCCGTATATTGACCGCAATAACAATGGCAAGTATGATCCGCCCCCGGCGTTCTCCAATCCGAATGAATTGGTTGAGAAGGGTTACGACGAGCCCGGCGTGGCCGGCGGCGATCCCAACTCTCCAGCCGATCAGGTGGTCTGGTTGGTTTACAATGATCTCGACCGCAACCAAACGCTTGGCCTTTATGGCTCCGAGCCGCTCGGCTTGGAAATTCAGCTCACCTTGTGGGGCTATAAGCGCAGCGACGCTCTCGGCAACATTTACTTCAAGCGTTACCGCATTATCAACAAAGGCGGTGTGGCGATTGATGCGGCTGGCACCAAAGGCACGTTTACGCTGGACAGCGTGTATTGCGCCCAATGGGCCGATCCCGATCTCGGCTCTTTTGCGGACGATCTGGCCGGTTGTGATGTCGATCTGAGCATGGGTTTTATCTATAACGGCAACGCCATTGATTCCGATTATAAAGAATTCAACTTGGTGGTGCCGGCAGCCGGTTTCGACTTTTTGGCCGGACCGCGTGTTGCCAAGGCGGGCAGCGAAGCGGTTTTTGATTTCAAGAAAATTAGCGGCTACGAAAACCTCGGCATGTCCTCGTTCTCTTACTTTTCGGCGGGTGCGCCGATCTCTGACCCTCCGGGCTCTTATGCGCAAGGCACCCAGAGATGGTATCGCATGCTCAAAGGCTTTGCACCGGTGGATATCGATAATCAGAATTACCCATTCCCACCGGGTATGACGCCAACCAAGTTCCCGCTGAGTGGCGATCCGGTCAAACGCACCGGTTTTATCGATGGCTTGGGCACGACGTATTCTTTTGCCCCCGGTGATCGCCGTTTAAATTTGAGCACGGGTCCGTTCAACATGGCGCCGGGTGATACCCAGGAAGTTGTGGTGGCGTTTGTCGCTGGTCAAGGCTCTGACCGTCTCTCCAGCGTCGCGGTCATGAAGTTCAATGATCGTTTTGCGCAAAACACCTTCAACGCTCTTTTTCAAGTTCCGAAAGCGCCGCCGGCGCCGGACGTGAAAGTGGCGGAGTTGGACGGACAAATCATCATGGAGTGGGGCAGCAACTTGACGCGGGTTAACGAAATTGAAAACACGGTCAATCAGCCGGGCGAGTACACTTTTGAAGGTTACAACATTTATCAATTGCCAGGCCGCAACGCCTCGTTGTCCGAGGCCAAGCGCATTACGACGTATGATCTGCCGGATGATCCGACCGTCGTACTCGATGAGCAGTTCGATCTCAAGTCCGGGCAGATTTTGAATATTCCGGTGCAATTTGGCGCAAACAGCGGCGTGACGCGTTACTTTAAAATGAGCCGCGACTATCTACTCGATCTCGATAAACTTTATAACGGCCAAACCTATTACGTCGCGGTCACCGCTTACAGTGTCGCGCGTCAGGCCGGTTTTCTGCCGGCGGCGTTGGAATCCGCACCGCTGGTGATCACCGTGCAGCCGAAGCGGCCGTTTGGAACGGCTTACCAAACGACATTTGGTGATACGCTGCATGTTTCCCATACTTCGGCCACATCTTTGAGCGATGGCAGTGTTCTTCCCATTGTGATCAACCCGGCGGGCAGTACGGGCGATACTTACGAGGTTGGTTTCGCTACAGACGCGAACGGCGAAACGACTTGGTCTTTAAAAAATAAGACCAAGAATAAGATGATCATGGAAAACCAGACTAACCAATCTGGTGACACCAACTACAATTTGGCCGAAGGTGGCGTGTACGTCGTCGTTTCGGGCCCACCCCCGGGCGTTAATACTTGGGCCTGGACTGGAACTCGTTTCTTGACGTGGGCTGGCGGTGAAGGGTTGGCCTTTGAAGGCTTCAATGGCGCATTGGGCTGGGCCTCGGCCCGTTCCGTGTTTGGCGATGGCACACACATCATTCCGGCCGACAAGTTGAAGAAGATCGAAGTGCGGTTTGCCAATGCGGCGGCGAACGACTTGGAGTTCGATCCGAATCAACCCAACGTCTCTTACGCCTATCGGCATGGACGCGGTTTTGCTGGTGCCCCGGCGAAACCCGAGTTTGCGCCGTTCATCATCAACAAAGGCGGCAGCTATTCCTATCAAGATTTTACGAAGAGTGTCCCGTTGGCGGTTTATGACGTCGACGCCAACCCGCCGCGCCGCTTGGCGGTGGCCTTCCTGGAAAATAATGCCAGCGGCGGTAAAGTCGATGGCCGTTATAATCCCGGCGTTACCGGCGCGAGTGACAATGTGGCTGCAGCCGGTCCGCGCGAATGGTTGTGGATTTTTGACGCGGATTATTCGGAAACCCCGAATCCGGCCTGGCAAACTGAAATTATTGCCGGCCCCCAACCCGTCATGTATTTCGCGACGTGGCTGCGCCGCAATACCAACGCTTGGACAGACGCGAACGTCATGACGATCGTGCCGAACCGGCCGAATACTCCCAACGACGTTTTCACGTACACGACGCCGGCGCCGGAGAAGAATGCAACTTTGGAACAAGCCAGCGCCAGCAACATCGGCGTCTATCCGAATCCGTACTACGCCTTCAATCCGGCGGAATCCAACCGCCTGTTCCGATTCGTGACCTTCAACAATATGCCGCCGCAAGCGACCGTCCGCATCTTCAACCTCGGTGGCCAGCTTGTGCGCGTGATGAAGAAGGATGATGCCTCACAATTCTTGCAATGGGATTTGTTGAATCATGACAATATCCCGGTGGCCAGCGGAATGTACATCGCCCACGTCGAAGCGCAATTGCCTTCCGGTGGTAAGTCCACCAAGGTGCTGAAACTGGCGATCATTCAAGAGCAAGAAGTGCTCGACATCTATTAAGCCATGCAGAATCATTCACGAATCGCAGTCAATCAACGGGAGAATCAAATATGAAAAAGTTCTTTCTTTATACTTTCCTGTTAATCGGCGTGATGATGGCTGTCATGGTGAGCAGCCTGAGCGCGCAAGAAGGCAGGAATAAACGGGTCGGCTCCGCGGCCGCCACCGAATTGTTGATTCCGGTGGGCGCCCGTGATTTAGCCATGGGCGGCGCCAGCCTCGCCACAACCAGCGGCGTGGACGCCATCTATTGGAACCCGGCGGGCCTGGCCCGCCAGGGTGCTGCTGCTGAAGGCACGTTTACGACACTGTCCTATCTCGCTGATATCAACGTTAACTACGGCGCGGTCGGCATCAACTTTGCCGGTTTCGGAACAGTCGGCATCAGCGTCAAAGCGTTGGATTTCGGTGATATTCCTCTCACCACGAATGACGATCCGGAAAACTCTTCCGGGCGCTCGTTTAGCCCAACGTTTTTGACACTCGGCTTGACCTTCTCGCGCGCCTTTACCGACGCCATCACCTTCGGCACTTCGTTTAAGCTCATCTCTGAGAAGATGGCGCGCGTCAACGGCAGCGGCTTCGCCATTGACCTCGGCGTGCAATATCACAGCATCGGCGGTTTGAAAGGCCTTGACCTCGGTGTGGCGATGAAGAACATCGGCCCGCAAGTCAAGTTTGATGGATCGGGCCTGCTGCGCTCCGGTACCGCCACCAACGGCAATCGGCCGGAACAATTCTATTCGAGCAAAGCCGCCACGTTTGAGTTGCCTTCCTCGGTAGAGCTGGGTCTCGCCTACAGCCGCCAGATGAATGAAACCATGACGTGGGGCGTGAACGGCACCTTCGCGAACAATAACCTCGGCCTCGATGGTTATCGCGGTGGCGCCGAGCTCACCTATCATGGCGACAAAATCGGGTTTGCGGCGCGCGGCGGTCTTGAGCTTTCCCCGGATGCCGGGCAGGATCTGAATGACAATACGATCGATGATTCCATCTTCGGCCCGACCTTCGGCTTTGGCTTGAATTACAAAGCTCCGGGCATCGCGCTGACGCTGGATTTTGCTTATCGCCAAACGGATTTCTTTGACAGCAACAAGATGTTCTCGGTGAAGTTTGGCTTCTGATTTTGGCCGCTTGTTTCACTTCCCAATAACGAGAAAGGCTGTCCCGTTTTCCGGGACAGCCTTTCTTTTGTGATTATGCGATTTTTCTACGGCATTCCCGAGCTTGACTTTTCCGAAAATGTTGTGTAGTATTAACTTGACAATGTTAATTTATAGTTATTGCGAGGCGTTTTTTTGCCGAAGCAATCCTTGGATTTTCAGAGGGCTCGCTTCGCTGAGAAACGCTCGCGATGACATTATCAGCCTATAGCGGTTTCAATTTGCGTGAATAGGTATGAATTTATTAAAAGCCTTATAAACATTGGCTAAAATCACTATTTAACCTATTCATTCGTATTGAAACCGCTGTAAGTTAACATCGTCAAGTTAAATCCGCCAGCGGAGTCGATTTCTCGAGATGGCGTTGATACGTTTGAGCTTGACCAACTCCACAGTGTTCAAGTTAATTCAAAACCGTTTAGATGCATATGAAAAA
>JAJVHT010000174.1:0-2553 GCA_022072515.1 bacterium | reverse complement strand
TAAGTTAACATCGTCAAGTTAAATCCGCCAGCGGAGTCGATTTCTCGAGATGGCGTTGATACGTTTGAGCTTGACCAACTCCACAGTGTTCAAGTTAATTCAAAACCGTTTAGATGCATATGAAAAAGCATTTGCTCTCCGTTATCCTATTCGCCTTGTTGAGCGGCACCCTGGCGGCGCAAAATCTCGCTCCGCTGGGCGCCTTTGTGTTGAATGTGGATTATGCCCGCTTTCGCAACGACGCGCAAAGTTCCTACCTGGAGCTTTATTATGGCTTTTATCCGAACTTGCTCACTTATGTCACTGCCGGCGGAAATTATGTGGCCGGCATTAAAGTGCACACGAAGTTGGTAAGCACCGCCACCCAAACGGTGATCGTCAACAAAAAAGTGCTTTTGCCGGTTGTCATCAGCGACACTGCCAGCACCGCTTACCGGTTTCCTTTTACCACCCAGTCCGGCTTCGTTGTTCCGCACGGCGAATATACGCTCGAAGTGGTGGCCATGGATTCGCTGGCGTTAACCCGCCGCGATAGCCTGGTCCTGTCGGTTCTCGTGCCGCCTTACACCGAATCGCTGGCGATGAGCGACATTGAAATGTGCAGCAAATTGCAAGCGTCGGATAAAAAAGACGATCTCTTTTATAAAAACGGGTTGGAAGTGGTGCCCAATCCGGCGCTCGTTTTCGGTGTCGCCACCCATCCGGTGTTGTTTAATTATGCCGAATTGTATAATTTGAATCCTACTGCGACCTACACGGCGAAGGGTCTGCTCATTAACGCTGAAGGGGAAACCGTAAAAGAAACGACGCGGCAGCGCCGGTACGGCGTCAAACACGGTATCGAGGCCGGCTCGATGAATGTCACGGCCGTGCTGCCGGGGAAATATACATTTCGCTTGTTGATTTTGGATGACAACGCGCAGGAGTTGGCGCGCAATGAGAAAAAATTCTTTATCTATAATCCACATCTGAAACCGCCGGCCACGACGCCACTCGCGTCATCGTTTCAAGCCGCCGCCCTGTCCGGCTTGACCGCCGCGGAAATGGATGCGGAATTTCAGCAAGCCAAGTATGTCGCGAAGGGCGACGAAATCAAGATGTATGCGCAAATTCAAACCGAAAGCGGCAAGCGCGAGTTTCTGGCGGATTTTTGGTCCAAAGTGGAAGCTGGCCGGTTGGAGCGGCCGCCGATGAAGCGGGTCGAATACCTGCGCCGGGTGACGATTGCCAACCAGACTTATAAAACGTTCCAAAAAGACGGTTGGCGCACCGATCGCGGCCGCATTTTTATTCTTTATGGTGAGCCGGATCAAGTCGTGCGCGCCTCCGGCGATGCGGCCTCCCGGCCCTACCAAACCTGGCTTTATTACGGCATCGAAAAGGGCGTGGAGTTTGTGTTTGTCGATCGGGTTGGCAGCGGCGATTATCAAATGGTCCATTCCACCAAGCGCGGCGAGATACAAGATGAAGATTGGCAGCGCTATTTACAGTGACAGCACAATTTGAAATTTTAAATTGAAAATTTTCAATTTAAAATTTGCAATGTTTTGGGGGTGCGGTTGAAAGCCGCGTGATGGGATTTCAGAGCACGATTCGCATCGTCGAACCTTCGCCAAGGCGCGTTTCTTTCAAAAATAATTTGCCGTGATGGTAATCTTCGATAATCCGCTTGGCGAGACTGAGGCCGAGCCCCCAGCCGCGTTTTTTTGTGCTGAAACCGGGTTTGAAAATATTTTTGCGAATGGCCGGCTCGATGCCGCGTCCGTTGTCGCGAATATCGAGCGTGATGCGATGTTTGCCGTCGGTCAGCGGTTTTAGCTCCAGAATGATTTCGCCTTGCGGCTTTTCAATGGCGTCGAGCGAATTCTTGATAAGATTCTCCAACACCCACTCAAATAAATCGCGGTTGAGCGCCACGGGCCGAATTTCCCCCGGGTTGGTATTGATAAGCTGCAGATTCACGCCTTTGCCCATTTGCGGCAGCCGGCGTTGAAAATACTTGATGACGTCATCGAGTATCGGCGCCAGCTCCTGCTCCTTCAAATCCGCCTGTGAGCCGATTTGTGAAAAACGGGAAGCGACTTTGCCAAGCCGCTCGACATCGCGCTGCATTTCGTTGAGCGTGCCGTCGCCGTTCGGCGCGCTCGTTTTGCTGCGCAATAACTCAATCCAACCCAATAGCGAAGAAATCGGCGTCCCGAGCTGATGCGCGGTTTCCTTCGCCATGCCCACCCAAATCAGGCGCTGCTCGTTGCGGCGAATGCTGTTGAAGCCCCAGAACCCCACCAGAATAAACATGCCCGCGACCACGATTTCGGCATACGGCAAAAGCTGCAATTGCTTGATCAATTTGGAATCGCCGTAGATCAAATAGTTCAACACGCGCGCTTCGCCGGTTTGGGGATCGACGTAATTCAACGGAATGGGGTCAATCTCTTCGCGCATCGATTCGACGAGCTGTTGGACGCGCGCGCGCGCGGCCGGCGAGTTGGCGGAATCCGGCGGAATGTCGATGCCCTTCCAGGTGGTCGGCTCGAAATGCTCGTCGCAAAG
>JAJVHT010000171.1 GCA_022072515.1 bacterium | reverse complement strand
GGGCGCGGCGTGATTCGTTGTGGCGGAGGCTGCGCTATCTTGGCCGGGCGCGTTGGCAAAGGCTGGCAATTCATTCGCATCGTTCTCTTCCGTGATCCCGGGAACTTCTTCCGCCTCAGCGCCGTCGACGCGCTGAAATAAACTGCGGACCCGCGTTTCAGTTTGGTTCAACCGGCTCCGCAGGATTTGCTGATCCTCGGTGAAGGCGGCGAGCCGATAATCTTGCACCAAACGGTTGACGGTGTGCGCCGTCAAGACGGCGAGCAGGCTGATCAGCGCAATAAATCCGCCAACGAGGGCAACGACGGTTTTGGCGCTGAAATCAATTTGTTTATAATCACTGCCCCAGGTCGAAAAGAAAAGGATGCGAACGCGGCGGCGGGGGGTGAGCGAGTTGAGGGAAGTGCGTTGGCGGCCACGCGCAGGCTTATCCGCCGAATCCTGGCGCGAAGGAAACAAGCGCTGAAGAAATTTCTGCGACCGTGAAGCGCGTCGCGAATTGTTTGCGGGCTTGCTCATAACGGCTGCGCGTCTCGTTAAACTACACTGGTGGATTGTTCTTTAATCGTTATGTATACGCGCCAAGCGCCGCGGCTACGTAAAATCAAATTTGTAAAGCTAAGGCAGGTTGAGCGCCAGCGGTTGGCGCAGGCGGACAATTACGAAATTGAGTTTGCCAAACCGCGAAAATAAAACTTGGCTTTGCGGGCAAGGTCTTGTATTTTCAGAGAAGCGGAACCGGCGCTTTAGCGTTCATACATTTTTGTTGCGCCCGGCTTCGGCAGCGTGTCAAAAATTTAAAATAAGGAGAGAATTATGAACGCCGGCTTTATCGGTTTGGGTATCATGGGCCAGCCGATGGCGCGCCATTTACGGCGCGCCGGATTTCCCCTCACGGTTTACACCCGCACCGCGGCGAAAGCGGAGCCATTGCTGGCCGCTGGCGCGCAGTGGGCCGGCGCACCGGCGGCGGTGGCGGCGGCGAGCGACGTTATTATCACCATGTTGCCCGACACCCCGGACGTCGAAACCGTGCTCTTTGGACCGCAGGGGGTCGCAACCGGCTTGCGCGCCGGCAAGATCGTTATCGACATGAGTACGATTGCGCCGGCTGCCACGGTGGCCTTTGCCCAGCGGCTGCGCGAGCAAGAATGTGAAATGCTCGATGCGCCGGTGAGCGGCGGCGAAAGCGGCGCGATCGCCGGCACCCTGACGATTATGGTCGGTGGTGATGAACAGATTTTTAATAAATGTCTGCCGCTCTTTCAAGCCCTGGGCCAGAATATCGTGCATTTGGGAACCAACGGCAACGGCCAGCGCACGAAATTAGTAAATCAGATTATCTGTGCGCTAAATATTTTGGCGATGAGTGAAGGGCTGCATTTGGCGGAAATTTTGGGATTGGAGCGTGAAAAAGTTTTGCCCGTGGTGGCAAGCGGTGCGGCCGGTTCGTGGATGTTGCAGCATCTCGCCCCGCGCATTCTGCAGAACGATTTTCAGCCCGGCTTCATGATCAAGCTGCAGCAAAAGGATTTACGTCTCGCCCAGGAAGTCATTGCACAGTTTGGCGCAGAATTTCCCGGCACGGCGTTGACGTATGCGCTTTTTACCAAAGCGGTTGAAATGGGCTTGGGCGAGCAAGGGACGCAAGGGCTGATTAATCTGTTCAAAAAATCACACCAACTTTGAACTGCACGGAATCAGCCCGCATGTTTTTTGAATCAGTGTTTTTTAGAGTGTTTTTTCAATTGCCGCGCGCAAGGCGTTGATGTCGAGATATCGTTCCTTGGTCATGCAACTTAGCTGATGCATCCAGAAATCCGGCGGCGGCGGGATCCAGCCCTTCTTGCCGTCACTACCCAGCGCGTAACGAAAGCGCTTGCCGCTGGGGCCATAAAGCAGATAGACATCCCAGGCTAGCTCGCAATCCGCCGCCAGCGCCAGGGTTTTATGATAACTCTTTCCCAACACCAAGCGGTTATCCCACCAACTTTGCACACGCGCATCCGGAAACAACGTCTGCGCCTGCTGCGCGCTTTGGTAACTATCGGCGGCCATCACCGGCACCCACACGACAAACACGGCAAATTGCGGGGAATTGAGTTTTTCGAGGATTTCTTTTTGCGCCACCCGGGCGCCATCAAGACACTGGCCTCACGTCGGTGAGAGCAGGAGAACTAATCGCGTTTTGGCGGAATCAGCCTCGAATTGCCCGGCGAGCGTGGCAATATCACCGCTCAAATTTGCCGGCGCCGCGCTCGTGGTGTGTTTATCCGCCTCTTTTGCTTTCTCGCCACAATTCAAAAACGCCAACGCCAAAAATAAATAAACCCACGGTTGAATCTTTTGCATCCCTGCCTCCAGCGCCAAAGATGGATAATAACTAAAGTGTCGTTAAAAAAATGGGGGTGACAGCCATTCAAACAAACTTCACGCCCGAAATTGCATGTGATAAAGTTTTTGATAAACGCCGGCTTGCGCCAGCAGTTCTTCGTGCGTGCCCCGTTGCACAATCCGCCCCTGGTCGAGCACGATAATTTGATGCGCGTGCAAAATCGTCGAGAGCCGGTGCGCAATGACGAACGAGGTGCGATTGACCATGAGCCGCTCGATGGCCTGCTGCACCAACATTTCGCTTTCACTGTCGAGCGCCGAAGTGGCTTCATCGAGAATGAGAATCGGCGGGTTTTTCAACAATGCGCGGGCAATCGCCAGCCGTTGGCGTTGGCCGCCGGAAAGCTTGACGCCGCGCTCGCCGATCACGGTTTCGTAGCCTTGCGGCAGCTCGGTGATGAAACGATGGGCGTTGGCGGCTTGCGCGGCTTGACGGATTTTTTCTTCGGCAACGTCCTGCAAGCCGTAGGCAATGTTGTTGCGGACGGTGTCGTGAAACAGAATCGTTTCTTGTGTGACGATGCCCATTAACCGGCGCAGGCTCTTCACGTCGATCTCACGCAAGTCGATGCCATCGAGCCAGATTCGTCCCTGCTGCGGATCATAGAAACGCGGCAGCAAATCGACCAGCGTGGATTTCCCGGCGCCGCTCGGGCCGACCAGCGCGAGAATCTCGCCTTTTTTGACGGCAACGGAAATGTCACGCAACACGACGGTGGGCGCGGCAATTTCTTCGTTGCTGTAGGCAAACGTCACCTTTTCGAATTGGATGCCGTGATCGAATCCGGAAATCTTTTTCGCCCCGGGCAAAGAAATCACTTCCGGTTCGAGATCGAGAATTTCAAAAATGCGCTCACCTGCCGCCGCAGCTTCCTGCAAGCGGCTGTTAACCGAGGACAGCTCTTTGATCGGCTGCATTAAAGAAAAAATCGCCAGTAAAAAAAGCATGAATTCTCCGGACGACAAGCCGGCGCCGGCCAAAACTTGTTGCCCGCCGAACCACAGGATGCCGACACCGACGATCGCGCTCAAGAATTCCGTCAGCGGCCCGGCCAGCTTGCTGACGCGGGTGATGTGCAACAGCGATTTGAAATAATCCCGCGCGACGCGCTGAAATTTGCGCAGCTCGAATTCCTCCATCGCAAACGCTTTGACGACGCGCACGCCGCTGATCGTCTCCTGCAACACCGAGGTAACTTCCCCCATTTTTTCCTGCGACAGGGTCGAGGCTTTGCGCAGCCGCGCGCCGATGTAACCAATGATGCCCATGCTGGTCGGCAGAATAATGAGCGCCACCAACGTCAAACGCCAGCTCAAATAGAGCGCCATGGCGAGATAAGCCAGAATCAGCAGGGGGTTTTTGATCAACGTAACGAAGCCCGCCGACACGCCGCCGTTGACCAGCGTGACGTCATTGGTGATGCGCGAGATCAATTGCCCGGTGCGCGTGCGGTTGAAATAGCTCAGCGACAGCTCGTTGAGATGGCGGTAAAGATCGTAGCGCAAATCTTTAATGACGCCCTGCTCGACATGCGCCATGGCATACGCCTGCAAATACTCGAACACGCTCTTCAAAAAAATCAAAACGAGAATTACCCCGCAGAGCCGCAACAATGCTTGGCGGGGATCACCGCCGAACAATCGCGCCGTCAGCTCTGCCTTAAGAGCGTTCAGCTTTTGGCCAAGAGTCTCGGGAAGCTGCCCGGTTTCCGGTTGCGCGTTGGGCGGGGCTGGGGAGTGCTGCGTCACATTGAACAAGGTATTCAATAGAGGCACGACAGAGATCAACGAAGCGCTGCTGAGGAGAGTAAAAGCGAAAATGCACAGAAGCGAACCGGTTAACGAAGTCCAATATGGTTTCACATAACGCAGAATACGCCGGTAGGTTTTCATTCCTTCGTTTTCTCGTTGATCTCTTCGAATTTGGCGTCTTCAACATGCATCTGGGAAAGATCGAGCGGGCGGTTTTTGGGCTTGCCCTGCACTTGATTGGCGGGCGGCTTGGACGGCGCGCCGAAAACTAAAACTTTGATCACGCGATAAGCGAGATAAAGCATGGCGGCCCAAAATAGTAAACGTGTCATACAGCACCTGTCAAAACTTTTTACCAGTGAAGTCGAAGTTGGGCGGCAAATTTTTTCCAATTTCGCGAATTCCCCTGGCCCAATCCGGCTTCATTTATTTCACCGGCGAATAATATTGCACGCCGGAAATGGGGCGGCTGAGCTGTGCCGTCAAATTCTCAAAATCTTCGGCGTTATGCACGAAATCGATGGCGGTCGAATTGACGACGAGCAATGGCGTCGCCGCATAATTAAAAAAGAAACGATTGTAAGCTTCGTTTAAATTGCGAATATAATCTTCGGCGATGGGTTTCTCATAGCTGCGATTGCGCTGGCGGATGTTGGCCATCAGCCGCTCCGTGCTCGATTGCAAATAGACGACGAGATCCGGCGGGGGAATGTCGCGCTCCAAAAGCTTGGCGACTTTGTCATACAGCGACAGCTCGCGTTCATCCAGCGTCAAGGACGCAAAAATGCGGTCTTTCGCAAAAAGATAATCGGCGATCAGCAACTCATGAAACAGATCGCGCTGCGGAATTTCCTGCTGCTGGCGATAACGGCTGAGCAAAAAAAACATCTGCGTCGAAAAAGCGAAATGCCGCGGGTCGCGATAAAAGTCGGGCAGAAACGGGTTCTCTTCGTGCTGTTCGAGCAGCACGCGGCCGCCGAAGCGCTCCGCCATCAGCGTCGTGAGACTCGTCTTGCCGGCGCCAATCACCCCTTCGATAACGATATATTGCAGTCGCAACGTGATCCTCAACTGTTCAATTTTTGGTAACTATTCAATACCGTCCGGGCGGTAAAATAACTGAATAGTTACAATTTTTGTACACCGCCAAACTCGCTACAGTTCTGAAGCAACGCCTTCACCGGCGCGTTCAATCCAGCGACTTCAAACTCCGGGGCGATTTCCGCCCAGGGTGCCAACACAAAACGCCGGTGCGGCAATTCCGGATGCGGCAATACTAGTCGGCGCGTCTGTATTTGGCGCACGCCAAACGCCAACAAATCCAAATCAATGATACGCGGCCCCCAACGCTCTTGGCGCACGCGCCCCAACTCTTGCTCGATTTGCAGGAGCCGCGCCAACAAATCTTCCGGCGCTAACGTGGTGCGGATTTCAAGCACTTGATTCAAGAACGCCGGCTGATCGGTTTTGCCGACCGGTGCGGTTTCGTAAATTGCTGAAACTTGCACCACTTTAATCGCGGCAGACGCGATCAGCTTTGCGCGCGCTTGCAGCAGCCAATCCATGCGATTCCCCAAATTCGAGCCCAAGGCGATAAAGACGCGCTCGCTGGCTGCAGGTTTCTCATTGCTGATTGCTGGTTGATTACTGATAGCTGAATGCTGGTTACTGGTCACTTTTTCTGCCGCAGAATTTCCACTTCGATGCCATCGCAAATGCCGGGCACCGGCGAGTTGGGTTTGCGCACTTTCACCCGCAGCTCATGCGCCGGGAATTTGCGCAACAGCGTGGCGGCGATCTTTTCCGCCAACGTCTCGACTAATTTAAAACTTTTTTTGGTGACGAGATTTTCTACGATTTGATACACGCCATAAAGATCGATGGTGTCGCGAATGTTATCAGATTTTGCCGCAACGGCAACGTCCATCCCGAATTCAACATCGACCTCGAAACGCTGGCCGACTTCACGCTCTTCATCCCACACCCCATGATAGCCTCGAAACACCATTTTATTCAGACGAACATAGTCACGCGCCATAGACTCGCCGTTTCTGTGCTGGTGAAAAGGTCAATAATGATCACGGTCAAATTTATCAAAAGCTGGCGGGAATGTCAAGAGAAATGTCCGGCTCCAGGCAGTGGTGAAAAAAAACACTGCCCGGGCGATTGTGCTTGTCCCCAACAAAATTCTCTTGTCTCATTGCAAAATTTTATTAGCTTTCCAACGACCGCAGTCAGCTTTTAGCCGAATCAAACAAACCGGAAGGAGTTCACATGCTCAACTATGTTTGGCTGGCGTTGATCGCCATCTCGATTTTAGTCGCGGCGGGCACGGACTTGCAGACCAAACTGACGGACAAGTATCGTGAAAAGGAAGATATTGCCGTTCAACTCGTGAATATTGAAACCACGACCGCTGACAACAAAACCGCCCTCTTGAAAATACCGGTGGCGGATTTCAATCGCTATTACGCGCAAAATCTCGCCGGCGATACACTGCGCTGCGCGGTGCAGTTGCTCATGCTCGGTGAGAATCATGGGCGCATGACGTTGAATACCGCGAATGCAGGCGTACCGGATTTTTGGCAGGCAATCGCCAAGGCACAGGGCCATCCGGCGGAAATGCGCGCGCGGATTGTGCTCCATCCCGGTGCCACACCAGCAACCTTTCGCATTGAAAAAGTCGGGTTCGAAAAACTCGCGGCGATCACCGAGGCGGCATTCAATTTCGCCAAAATCGCGGTGATGGACATTGCTCTGCCGCTCGTCGGTGTGATGGCGATGTGGCTGGGCATCATGAAAATCGCCGAGCAGGCCGGCATCATTCGTTTGTTGGCCGCGGCCATCGCGCCGATCACCCGCCGCTTGTTCCCGGAAGTGCCGACCGATCATCCGGCGATGGGCGCGATGGTGTTGAACATCGCCGCCAACTGGCTCGGCCTCTCCAACGCGGCGACGCCGTTCGGTTTGAAAGCGATGGAAGAATTGCAAAACCTCAATCCGAAAAAAGACACGGCGAGCAACGCCATGGTGATGTTTCTCGGCATCAACACCGCCAGCATCACGCTGATTCCCGCCACCATCATCGGCTTGCGCGTCGCGATGAAATCGACCAATCCCGCCGAGATTATCGGCACCACGATTTTTGCCAGCACGTGCGCCACAATGACGGCAGTGATTGTGGTCAAACTGCTCGGCAGACTGCCGGCGTTTCGCAAGGACGATCCGAATCGTTTGGCGGAATCCTAATTTGCCAAACTTCTTATACGCGTTATCTCCACAGGCACGAAGACACCAAGAAAAAGGAGTTCTCAATGAGTGAGTTTATTCGCAATCTCTTCGAAGTGATATCGGTTTGGGCCATACCATTTTTGTTATTATTCATTCCGGTCGTTGGCTTCATCCGCAAAGTCAAAGTCTACGAAAATTTTGTCGAAGGCGCCAAAGAAGGCTTTCAAGTGGCGACACGTATCATTCCATTTTTGGTGGCAATTTTAGTGGCGATCGGCATGTTTCGCGCGTCCGGCGCCATGGATATTTTTGTCAAACTTATTTCACCGCTCACCAATCTCATCGGCATGCCGGCGGAAGTTTTGCCCGTCGCTCTGATGCGGCCGCTCTCCGGCAGCGGCTCGATGGGGCTGGTCACCGAGCTGATGAAAACACACGGCCCGGACTCGTTTATCGGCCGGCTGGCGTCAACGATGTACGGCAGCACCGAGACGACATTTTATGTGCTCGCGGTTTACTTTGGTTCGGTGGCGATCTCGAAAACGCGCCACGCGCTGCCTTCCGGATTGATTGCCGATTTCGCCGGGTTGTTGGCGGCGGTGTTAATTTGCCGCTTGGTCTTTGGTTGATCTTTTTAGAATGCCTTATAAAAACTGTTTGCCTTGTTTGGCAACAGCAGTCCATTAAGCCCGGCGTTCGTCCGCGCCTGTAACTTTCTTCTTTTTATACCGTACATAGGGACGCTGTGGCACATGGTGGTTGTGCCGAACCAACAATCCGATTTTCCTTAAAGGAGACCGGTTTATGCAAAATTTAAAGTCTCTTCTGCGTCCAGCGCTAATTTTTATTTTCAGCGCGTTGTTCAGCCCTCCCCTTCTCGTTGCGGCGCCGCAATCTGATGACCCACGCGATACTGAAAAGCTCGATAAAACTTTCAAAGTGCGCACCGACCGCGATTTGCGTTTTCGCCTCGACGTCGACGCCGGCGAAGTGCGCGTGTCGCGCGGGCAAAGCGAAGATCAAGCCGTCGTTCATCTCGCCTACACCAAAAAACTATTCCGTCACGTTTTCCATTTTAATGAGCAGGAAAATTATCTGGAAATCCGTTTTGACAAAGACGGCTGGTTTGATCATGACGACCACATGACGGCCGAGCTGGAAATCGAGTTGCCGCGTGACGCGACCGTGCGCGCCGATTGCAAAATCAAAGCCGGCGAAGTGGAAATGCAGCTTGGCGGTTTACGCGTCGCCGATTTTACCATGACGGTGACGGCCGGAGAAGTCAGTATCGATTTCGACCAGCCCAATCGCGTCGAAATGGAAGCGCTCACGTTGCATACGCGCATCGGCGAATCGCGCTTTCGCCATCTCGGCAACGCCCGCTTTCGTGACGCCAATATCAACGGCGGCATCGGTGAGATGACCATCGACTTCAGCGGCGCCATGCTGGCGACGGCGGCGGCGGAGGTCGATCTCGATATTGGCGAGACCGTCATTGTTTTGCCGCACGACGCCGGCGCCAAACTTTCCGTCTCGAAATTCCTCTTCCTGTCACAAATCGATATGCCGTTCGACCTGCGCAAAGACGGGCGCTATTATTACACCGATAATTACGGCAAGGCCGGACAGGATTTTGAATTGCGTGTCAGTTCCGGCATCGGCGAACTTCGCATCGAGCGGCCCTAACTTCCCGATTGACGTTGTTCTCTTTTTCACCGAACAATAGGGACGTGTTTGTAATGTATAAATCTGCTATGAACTTTTCGAGGAGGGTGGAAGATGCGAAAATATCGTTGGCCATCCATCATTTTTTTAATTTTTATTCTGCACCATTCCGTACAGTCAACTCCCCGCGACGAACTCATCAAAACCGAAGAGCGCACTTTCGATTTCAACGCCGGCGGCAGAATTCAGGTTCTCGGTGACGCCGGATTTATCCGCGTCGAGGCCTGGGATAAAAACGAAGTTTATTTGCGTTATACGAAACGGGTATGGGACAGCAGCCGTCGCGACGCCGAGAAACGTATGGAAGATTTGCAAATTGAAATTAGCGATCAGCCGGGACAACTCAGTATTCGCCAAGTGCCGGGGTTCGAAGAGCACAATTTCCGTTTCTTTGATCTTTTCGATCCGGATCGGTGGAGCCATTCCAGCCATGCCGCGCGCATCGATTTTGAGCTGAAAGTGCCGCGCCAGTGCCAACTGCTTTTGGAATCCGATGAAGGCGACATCACCGTGCGGCAAATTGAAGGCGAAGTCAGCGTCGACAGCGATGAAGGCAATATTGATTTGGAAAATTTAGCCGGCGGCGAAATTTCGGCCGCAACCGATGAAGGCGAGATCAATTGCCGCCATTTCCAGCTCACTGATCATCGCTTGCAGCTTTCCGGCGATGAGGGCACGGTGCACGCGAGCGATATTGTCGCGCGTTCGGTATGGGCTGAAACCGATGAAGGCGATATTGTGTTGTTGCGCATTAACGCCGGCGGCGGCAAACTTAACAGCGATGAAGGCGACATTGATTTGGAAGCCTCACGTTTTGATGAAGGCTCCTGGAATATTTCGACCGATGAAGGCGATGTCGCGCTTATGATTCCGGCCAACGCCGATGCGGAAATTACGCTGGAAAGCGATGACGGCAACATTCGGTCGGATTTCACGCTCTCGCGTCTCTCGAACGATGATAATAGGGAGCGCCGTTCCGGCAGACTTGGCGAAGGCCGCGCGCGCCTGGAAATTTATACCGACGAAGGCGACATCGGTTTACGGCGACGGTAACATAACACCAACGGCCCCGTTTGTCAAATTTTTCGTCAGTTAGAATTTTGGAGTTACGCGTATGAATCTCAAAAAATCTACTTTGCCTTTTATCCTTTTTGCCTTTTTATCTTTTTTTCTCGCCGGCTGCTTTGAATATGAAGAAACCATCACCATTCGCCAAGACGGCTCGGGGGAAATGGCGGTGCATTATTTCGGCCCGACTGATTCGGATCTCAATGTCGACGGATTCAAATTGAACACAAAGGAAGATCGGGAGATGCGCGAGCAGCTCGAACGCAAATTTTCCAGGCCGGGTTTGCGGTTAAAAAGCTATCATAGCCACGCGCAAGGTGATGAGCAGCATGTCAATTTTACCGTCACTTTTGATCAGTTTACCAACCTGGCCCGCGCGCGCTGGTGGGGCGATCAAGACATCGACGCCGGACAACGCGATGGCCGCAATTATTGGAAACGTTTATTAAAGGAAAATGAGCACGAGTGGGATAAAGACGAAAGTCGCTTCGGCGAGTGGGTAAAAGAAAAAGTTGCCGACGAGCTCGAAGATCATATCAAATTGCGCTTTGTCGTTGTAACCGACGGTGAAATCTCCGACACCAATGCGCATGACCGCACGGCGCACCGCGCGGCGTGGCGCTTCGACGGCGGGGATTTGCTCAAGCCGGAGGGAATGCATATGAAAGTGACTTGGAAGTAAGAAGTGTTAGAAGGTTTGCCCGTTGGCCGGTTCGCCGGTTAACCGGCGAACCGGCCAACCAGTTAACCCGCAAACTTCATAAAGGAATGATCATGTCCAGACGCTTTCCACTATTTTTTATTTTGCTTCTCTTTGTCGCCGTCCAGCAATCATTCGCCGGCGAAATTCGCGAACGTTTCGAGAAAACCTACCCGTTGAAATCCGGCGGTGAGTTTCGTTTGAAAAATACCAACGGCGCCGTACAGATTACTTCGTGGGACCGCAACGAAGTTAAAATCGAAGCGGAAAAAGTCGTGCGTGGCCGCAGCCGTGACGAAGCGGAACGAATCATGAAAGAAATTGAGATCAATATCCGTGACAGTGAAGGCTTGGTGGACGTCGATACCCGTTTGCCGAAGCGCCACGATGGCGGGTTTTGGGATTGGATTTTCAATGGCGGCGGCGCGAGTATCGAAGTCATTTATTGGATTACCGTTCCGGCGCAAGTGAATCTTTCCGCCGCCTCCGTGAATGGCGAAGTCCGCGCCCAAAATATTTCCGGCCGCGCCGATTTGGAAACAACGAATGGCCGCGTCGAAGTGATCAACGCGGCGGGCAGCGTGAATGCGGAAACGACTAACGGCGCCATCGAAGTGGCGCTCACGCAAGTCACGCCCGGTGAAACGATGCGTTTCTCCACAACGAACGGCCGCATCGTAGCCGAGTTTCCGCCGGATTTTTCCGCCGAGGTTTCTGCCAGCACGACCAACGGGCACGTCGATTGCGATTTTCCGATGACGATCCAGGGCCGCATTCGCCGCACCTCGCTCGAAGGCCGCATCGGCTCCACCAATTCAGCGGCAGTCGGCCGTGTGACGTTTCGCACGACGAACGGGTCGATTGCAATTCGTAAAAGATAGTTCGAAGTTGAATGATCCGAGGTCACGATGGTCCAAA
>JAJVHT010000145.1:2773-11944 GCA_022072515.1 bacterium | reverse complement strand
AAAAAATCCTGTCATCACAAGATACACTCTTTTCTTTAAAATCAAACCGGTTCTGCTGCGGAAAAGGTCGGCGAGTTAAATTCGGTTGGCATATTTTCGGAGAACCGGGGTCTGGCGCGAATATCCCGCCCTAACAGGGGCAAGCCCACAAATATAAACAGGCCAGTAAGTAAGGATAGGAAGTGAGAAAGAATTGATTGTAATGGTTTCCTGCGGTCGCAATTCGTTTTAAAAAACAAGTCTAAAATTTTTGGACATAAACGTGCCGACTGGCTAGAATGAATTGCACCAGTGAGGTCGACTTGGGGTTTGCGAACAACGATTCGAAATGCTAATGACATCTTTACCCCGCCGATAAAATGAACTACCACCCGAATACCGAATACGCAATTTTACCCAAAACAGCTTCTTTGTCAAGTAAAACTTTGTCGGCTGCTTGGCAATCAGCTTGCTGCATGACAAGGAACTTTCGTGTCGCCACAACTTTAGTACAATCAAATGCGACGGTTAACCGGTATCAAAATGAGCTGTGTTGGTCGCAACCAGCTTTTCATTATTCGCGTGAAATAACTTGCCGGTGAGTTCATAAAATTTGGAAATCACCTCAAGACAACCTCATTACGCTTTCATTCTATAGTTGACAACACGTTTTTTTGAGATATGATGTGAGTTAGAGTAAATGATTATATGCAATTATCAGTTGTTTAACATTGGGTTCTCATCGTACTCAGCTTTTTGATTTGGTTGATATGACAACAAAGGGCGAATTTGGTTAGACGGACGAGGTGGTAGAAGCTCAGCGGGTGGAAATGCAAGACCATATGCAACTGCCAGTAATTGAAAATCATTTACGCATGCCATATCCACGTTATCGGGATTACACGGCTCCAGAAGATGCTGTTTCATAAAATTTCGCAAACGGCAATTTTTAAAGTATTGACGCATGCCGACAATACGACTACCACCTCCAAGCAGCACAATTTTCATCTCTTGCCACTGTGATTCTTGGCGAGCAAGTTGATAGGCACCTCGGAAAGTTTCACTGGCGGCTTGATAAATGCTCTCGGCATGCGGCCTCACGATTTCTTCGATGTAGGTTTGTTCGTCGAGTGCGATTATTCTATTGCCTAAAATAGCTTCCAGTGGCCTATTCGGTTTTGGCAAAAATTCTTTCCTATGTCTCACCTCTTGCCGCAATGCAGAAGAAAGCAGAGAAGGATTTTTAATTTCCTGCCCATATTTTTCAGCAAACCATTTAATCGTACTAAGGTCTATATTGTCACCTGCCACAGGGATAGAATTAGCACCATAAATTGGCAGGGTATCAGGATTGACTTGTGCGTAACGATAGATAGTTATGTCTGTAGTGCCAGCACCAATATCAATTAGCATATAATTTGCTGTGTCATCATTGATGGTCTTTTGTAACCACATAGCAACTGCGGAGGTTTCTGGTATTGCGCAATGTTGGCGATCTGTACGAGGGGGAAGAATAGAGTCAGGTAGAGCTTCAATTAGATACGAGCGCGCTTGTGCTGCTAGGATACCTTGCTGAATTTTGCCACGTAATGCCAGCGCGGTGTGCAAAATCCATTCAAATCGCTCGGCCAGCTCCGGCTTAGCCGCTATATGTGAAATCGGCACACCAAGATTGTACTGTAATCCCAATTCAAACAAACCTTGCTGATCATAAGTAATCGCTCCATCAACAATATTCAAAAGCCATGCAAGATAATAAATCATCAATTCGTGGGCGGAAATGAAGCCTATCATACCGTCTTCAAACAAACCAAACGGTTTCTTCTTTTCCAAATTATTCTGATTGCACCCGCGACAAGCTATTGCATTGACTTGACAAGCGACACAAACCTTGAACGAACGAAATACTTGGCCATAACCGACTTCAGCAATATCACCAAACCAAAATTTATACTCACCATCGAGTCTGACACTTGATGGCATAACGTAAGGTGGAAATTTGGGATGACCGTGAGCAAAAATAATTAGACGTGTACCCGCACCTAGCTCTATAGGACGATACATGACTTTGGTCGTGCTTGTTCCAAAATCGACTCCTACAACAATACGTTTTTTTTCTCTTTCAACTTGAGCGTGGGCAGCTTGAGTGTGATTTAAGTTTGACTGACTACTGCTAAGTGACATAACAAAAGCCCCATTTTCATGTATAGTTCTTTAGTTCCTGAGATTCCAATTCTGGCAAAGCGAATTTTTAGATAATTCTAAGAAAACCTGCAGCGATTTCATCAAAACTCTCACTCACTTTTCGACGTTGTGTAATTTCTTCTTCTTTCTTCTCAAATTCAGCACTATGATATCTTAGTTTATTCTCCAGCCTAGTAATCTGACCCACCGGAGAATCTTTGCTTTTCAGCTCCTGTAGCTTTTGCTCAATTTGGGCTTTTAGAATCCGCCACGTATCGCGCAAGCTATTTAACCGCTTATCTAATACCGCATCGTTCCGTTCAACAAAATCCGTTTTATGCCTGGCTAAAATGCCTAGAAATTGTTCTCTAATAGCATTTGTTCGTGTGACCAAAAATTTAGGATCGAGTTTTGGGATTCCCTCCAGAGTCTTACCTTCGGAAATAAGCAAGGCAAGTAGTTTCTCACTTATTGTTTCATCTAGCGGATTATGTCCTTGTAGTGGCATAAATACAGCATCGGTACGTTGCATGTGGTTCGCACCTATAATGCTCCAAGAATAGATGACAAACAGATAATCGCCTACCGGCGCCAAATCAGACTGAATCGCGAGCCGTGAAACCGGCGCAAGTTCATCCTTGCGATTATCGTAGTATCTCACTATAGCTCGAATAAGAGGATGGTGCCAGTTCACAAATTCAAGTGCGACGTTTCTAAAGGCTGTGGCGGCATCAAATGTTAGACGAGTTTTGTCTTTTCTTATCTCCTCTAAAAATTTTAAAAAAACGTGATCATGATATTCCTCAATCACATACTGACGAAGAAATGCTTCCAACTGCCGTGATGGTTTCAATTCGAAGAGTTGATTGGCAACCTTTTGTAACCCGACTCTTGGCAGATGATCTTTCAAGAATTCTTGAATAAAAGTGACCAACTCCTCGGGTGTAATGAACCGCCGCTGCTCTTTTATGCGTTTAATCTCTTCATCAAAAAACTCGCCCTGTCCAACGAACTTGGCGCTCTCTTGCTCTAATTCAAGTAACTCTTGTCGATTTTTTTCAATAATCGTTGCTTCTTGCTCAATTCTATTTTCAATTTCTTCTGGAGTGAGATGAGAACTTAATAATTCTCGTTGTAAAGTTTTCATTTCTGGGCCAAGAATCGGCTCAAGATCGCCGATAGATGATTCGAAGATACCAATACGTTGATAAAGCCTCTCAAGAATTTTTTGTTCTATAGTACCATTTATAGAAAAATTGAAAATAAGAATTCTTTCGGAAAGCTGACCGTGACGATCAAGGCGCCCAATCCGCTGCTCTACGACCATCGGATTCCAAGGCAAATCATAATTAACCATAATATGACAAAACTGAAAATCTAAACCCTCGGAGCCAATTTCTGAAGAGAGCAAAATACGTGGTCCTTCAGGATGGCGGAATCTATTAATCCTTTCAAGTCTGGTGGCCTCATCGTAATCGCCTGAGATGATGGCATTTGAATAGCCCTGTTCGTCCAAACATTTGGAAAGATATTCTAATGTTTTTTTGAAGTAAGAGAAGATGATTATTTTACGCCCTGGTTCTTCGTCATCAAGCGGACGAAGAACATCGCTGAGCAGTTTTTCAAACTTGGTGTCAGGAATGGGTTCGGCAAGCAAGTTGTGCATTTCAGCATAAAGTTCCTGTTGGATATGACGCATGGCATTTTTTGCGACATTGGCATCCAAGTCATGATCATCACATTCAGATTTCCCGAGTTCTATTCCAGCTTCGGACGAATATATGTCAGCCTCATTGTCTCCGGCCTTGTCCTGTTGCACTTGTGTATTCGGTTGATCCAACTTGATGCGTTCTCGATAATATTCTATCATAGCAGGGATACAACTGGCAACTTGACGTTGTGGCATCATAGTCATAAAAGCAGCAAAGGCTCCCCATTCACCACTTCTTTGTCTACGAATGACGTAATTTGTAACTAACCGATAAAATTTCGCTTCTCCTTCACTCCATTCCAAACGGATGACACGCGCCAAGCGAACTGGTGCCTTTTCCATAACTTCGCGTTTGCGTGTGCGGGTAAGAATATGTGAAAATGTATTTAGGCGATTGAGATCGCGCTGAGTACCAATCAAGCTAGATGCATTATTGGGCTCTATCTCATTGAGACGCGAGACTATACGATCTAAAAGTTTTGTTTCTGTAGCAAGTAGGTCATTTCTCTTCTGTTTATAGCCCAATAAAATTTGTTTTGCTTCCCTTATCTTTTGTTGATTCCTGGTTCGCACAAGGCGTTCAGCCTTGACTAAAGGTTCATTTTCGCGAATACGTTTGCGAAATGCTTCGAGGCTATTGAATTCATTGGGATCAAGAATTTGCAGAAGGTGAAAAAGATCTTCGTTGCCAATGTTAACCGGTGTAGCCGAGAGCAAAATCATAGCGCCACTCGCCTCATTCAACCATCGTCCCAGCCTATTGTTCTTTGTTTCAGGATTGCGCAAATGTTGTGCTTCGTCTATTATAACGAGATCAAAATCTACTCCTATTTCATTTAGTTCTTCCATCATGCGGCGATTACGCAAAGATTCTAAAGAACAAATAGCGCGTAACTCCGTAAGATCACCACGTTCAGCTAATTCTGCAATGAACTCGCGTATCCCTTGCGCATCCAAAATACGAAAATCTTCTTGGAATTTATCGTGCATTTCCCACCGCCATTTGTAACGCAATTGCGCACGACAAACAATTAGTACACGCCGCAAAATTGTGCGCTGGCGCAATTCGGAAAGTATTAATCCAGCTTCTATCGTTTTTCCAAGGCCGACTTCATCGGCAACCAGGATCCTTTGATTATCCGAATCAAGAAATTTGAGTAGTGGTTTATATTGATAAGGAAGTAGCTCTATTCTGGAAGCCTGATAGGCATAAATTGTATTTCGCAATGGAACCTTGATTTTATTATAGGTCATCAATTTTGAAAAGGATTCCTTTGTGGAGTAAACGCCCTGACGGAACAAAGAAAGCGGATCATTCGCGCCATCAAACTTTTCGAGTGCACTTTCTGGATAGGTATTGGCATCTTGATGAAAACGAATGCGATACCAATATTCGCCACCTTGAAATTGAGGTTCACTAATGATGACGCCGATCTGATCGCGACGATTGGAAAGACGAACCTCATCGCCACGTTGAAATTTGGAATCCATAGGTAATCTCTAAAAATTCGTTGGAGTTTGTTTTAACATTACGAAATTATAAATACCTGCAACTACAAGAGATTACAGACAGCGTCATTAAAAAATGTTTAAAATTTTGGTGATTGAAGGAAGAAATGGTATTAGTGCGCCAAGAAGTTTAACACTTCTGGCAGAGTGGAAGTCCTTTATGGATAAGGTTTAGCCAAGCCCATACCGAGCATTGCGAGTGTCACGAAGTTGTTTCGAACTAAGTGACACCAGACAATGAAGGAAGTATTCGAGGCGTACACAGGGTATCACGTGAGCCGCAAGGGGGACCGCACTCCCTGAAGTCTTGATATAGCCCCGTTAGGGTAACAATGCAGTCAGCCAGGGTTTTAATCCCGTTTTGCGGGAAAGCCAATGCGAACCGATCAACAAGGCGTGATCACGTAGGGACTGTCGGGGTTCACCTTAAAGCGTGGCGCACGTGAAGAGAAGTATTGGTAATTTGGGAGGGCCGATCCGTTCCTCCTCGATGGATTTATCCATGAGCAGGTAATGCGATCCCGTCAAAGGCAGGATTGCTGATGACTAATCGAATAGGCAGACATTGGTCAAGAAAAATTTTTGATCGCGATTTTTTCAATGACTGATTCACTAGATTACTATGAGCTTCCGTGTCATCAGAACGATTGAGAATTACAACGATTGAGAATTAGCCTTGCAAAAAAGAAGTTGCTTTTGTAACTTACAGATAATCCACTTTTAAAACGGAGCCTACGAATGGTTGCTCAAAAATCACTTGTCGCACCGGACTGGCTCGAAGAAAAAGAATTGCTTTCTTTGTTGCTCTCGCATGCGACAACAAAATACGAATATTTTGCCAGCCGCGCGCGGGCTTTTGCCGCCAAGTATGGTTGCGATTATTCGGCATTCAAAAAACGTGTTGAAGAGACCAAAGACGAATCTTTTGTCGAATGGGACGATTTGATCGCCTGGGAAGCTTTTGATGCGGCCTCCCGCGAATGGAAAACGCGTTACGAGGAACTACAGGCATGTTTCACATAGTCAATGCCTTGCGACGCAGTCCTGCAGTAAAACAGGTGCAGGTAATCGATCTGATTGACGAAGCCACCGTAAAGCACCTGAAATGCCGCGCAGATTTAGCCGATGGCTCGATTCTTTACATCAATGAATCTTCCATCATCGGCAACAACAAATATTCTTATCATTGGCAGGATACCCAAAACCAAGTCATCATCCGTTGGGATAACGCTCCACATCATCCTAACCTTGCGTCATTTCCCCACCATCGACACGAAGGCGGCGTCGTGCATGAAAATCCTCGAGTCGCGATTAATGAGGTTCTAGCTGAGATTGAAAGCCGCTTACGAGTCAAAGGCGCGCTACCCTAAAGCAGGTAAAGAGTTTTACAGAGTAAATTCATCCAGGCATTGCATCGAGGCAAATCCGCCAGTCAATTTTCCTCACTTCTCCGCAAACGCGGCGTCGAACGCCACAGCGGCCGGTTTGAAATCAAGCCGGCGCACGAACGCGCAGGCTTCGGCGGCGCCGTGCTCGCGATCCATGCCGCTGTCTTCCCATTCGATGGAAAGCGGGCCGTTGTAACCGATGCGATTCAAGCTGCGAACAATCTCTTCAAAATTAATGTTGCCGCGGCCGAGCGAGCGAAAATCCCAGTAGCGGTTTTTATCGCCGAAATTCAAATGGCCGCCAAACACACCGGACCAGCGCGGCGCCGGCGACCACCACACGTCCTTCATGTGCAGATGATAAATGCGGTCGCCGAATTTTTCCAGGAACGCGACATAATCGACGCCTTGATAACCCAGGTGGCTCGGATCATAATTGAAACCGAATGCTGGCCGCCGGCCGATGGCTTCGAGCGCGCGTTCGGCAGTCACGACGTCAAACGCAATTTCGGTGGGATGCACTTCCAAGCCGAAGCGAACGCCGACTTCATCGAACACATCTAAAATCGGATTCCAGCGTCTGGCAAAATCCTGAAAGCCGGCCGCGAGCGTCGCCGCCTCTACTGGCGGAAAGGAATAAAGCAAATGCCAAATGCTGCTGCCGGTGAAACCGTTCACGACTTTGACACCCAACTTCGCCGCGGCGCGCGCGGTTGCTTGCATTTCTTCCGCGGCGCGTTGGCGCACGCCTTCAGGCTTGCCGTCGCCCCAAACGTGCGCCGGCAGAATGGCCTGATGCCGCGCGTCGATGTTGTCGCAGACCGCCTGGCCGACGAGATGATTGCTGATCGCCCAAACTTTCAGACCGTATTTCGCGAGCAATTGGTGCCGGCCGGCGCAATAATCCGGCTCGTTCAGCGCGCGGCGCACGTCAAAATGATCGCCCCAACACGCCAACTCGAGTCCATCAAAACCCCACGCCTGCGCTTTCTGTGCCAGCGTTTCCAAAGTTAGATCAGCCCACTGCCCGGTAAAAAGTGTGACAGGTCTTGCCATAAAGAATTCCTCGTTAGGATGAACGGATTTCTGAATTGCTGGATCATTGGACTACTGGAGCGATGGTGTCATGCAACTTCTTTAGTCCATCAATCCCAAACTCCATCACTCCAACGCTCCATCAATCCAATTTTATTGGGGCGGCGTGTACCGCGCTTGCATCCAACCGCGCCGTTGGCTGCTTTGGACCACGGCATGAATGAAATGCACGCCGCGCGCGCCGTCTTGCACGGTGGGAAAATCCGTGTCGAATTCGCCGGGCGTCGTGCCGGCAATTTTTGCGGCGATGGTGCGGCCGGCGTTGCGGTAAATATTGGCGAACGCTTCGATGAACGCCTCGGGATGGCCGAAGGGCAAACGCGAATTGTGCACCGCAACCGGCGCGAGATAATTGTTGCCGTGTTTATAAACTTGCTCGGGCCCATCCAGACGGCGGACGTGAAGATAATTCGGGTCCTCCTGACGCCACTCCAAACCGGCTTCGGAGCCGTAAACGCGAATGCGCAAATTATTTTCTTCACCGATCGAAATCTGCGACGCATACATGATGCCGCGCGCGCCGTTTTCATAATGCACGAGGGTGTTGGCGTCGTCATCCAATTTCCGGCCCGGAACAAACGTCGTCAGATCGGCGCAGATTTCCTCGATCTCCAGGCCGGTGAGATAATGCGCGAGATTTTCGGCGTGTGAGCCGATGTCGCCGAAGCATCCAGCCACGCCGGCCTGCTGCGGATCGGTGCGCCACACGGCTTGCTTGGCGCCGGCGCCTTCAAGAAAATTGGCGAGCCAACCTTGCGGATACTCCACCACGATTTTGCGAATCGTGCCCAACGTACCCTGCCGCACCAATTCGCGTGCCTGCTTCACCATCGGATAGCCGGTGTAATTGTGCGTCAACGCGAAAACAACCTCATGCTGCTTGACCAGCCGGCACAGCTCTTCTGCATCGGCCAGCGTCGTGGTCATCGGCTTGTCGCAAACCACATGAAAACCAGCCGTGATGAACGTCTGCGCTATTTCGAAGTGGTGGTGATTAGGGGTGACGATGGAAACAAAATCAATGCGCTCGTCTTGCGGCAAACGGCTTTCGCGCTCGGCCATTTCCCGATACGAGCCATAGACCCGATTGGAATTTAGAAAAAGTTCCTTGCCCTGTTGTTTTGATTTCTCCGCCGCCGAAGAAAAAGCGCCGGCGACTAATTCCATTTCACCATCGAGCGCCGCCGCCTGGCGATGCACCGCGCCGATGAAGGCGCCGGGGCCGCCGCCCACCATGCCATAGCGCAATTTTCTGCCAAGAGCCATCTGACCTCCTCGTTGAAGTTGCCATTCGTTCTGCGCGTC
>JAJVHT010000145.1:0-2673 GCA_022072515.1 bacterium | reverse complement strand
CCAAATCCCCGGCAGTGCGCTTCATGGTGAATTCACGCTCCGAATGCGCGACGATTTCCAGCCAACGGTTGCCGTAGAAATTCGCGAACATCTTGTCGCCTTCACGCTTGATATTGAATGCCCAGCCCGGATTCACTTCATAACGGCCAACGTAACGATCCAGCACATTGGACGTTAGTGTGACTGCTTTCTCATCAATACCGGCCGGCGGCTTCAGCGCGAGCGGTTCGGGCAATTCTCGCAGCCAAATGTTGCGATAGCGCACCGGGCTGCCGTGATCTTGCAACGACAACGGCAGTTTGTCGGGATGGGCCTGGTAGGCGTCATATTCCATCCAATTCGTCGGTCCCCAAAGCGCGACGTTGTCCTGAACGAGAACACCGTTGTGCATAACCGTCAGGCGCGCCGGCTGCAACAAGTCGCCATTGCCAGCGAAACGCGGCCGGCGAAAAATGATATCGTAACTTTGCCATTCGCCCGGCGGCAGGCAGGCATTGACCAGCGGCGGATATTGGCCATAAATCGATGCCGCCTGACCGTCGGTGTAAGTCAAGCTTTGATACGAATCGAGCACTTGCACTTCGTAGCGGCCCATCAAAAAGACACCGCTGTTGCCGCGATTCTGCCCCTGCTCTTGTTCGGGCGCCGGCGCGGCCCATTCGACATGCAACTGCACATCGCCCCACGCGGCCTTGGTTTGAATATCACCGCTGCCCTGCACCGGCATCATATAGCCGTTTTCAACCTGCCATTTCGCCGGCTCGCCTTTGGCATTGCTCCAGTGCGCCAGATCTTTGCCGTCGAACAAAATCACAGCGTCCGAGGGCGGCGGCGCGGGCAAGGTGTTTTTTCCCGGCGTAACCATCGGCGGATGCGGCCGATTCATATCATGAATTTTCCATTGCGCTTGCGCGCGAAGATCGCTGCTCATACTTAAAATTCCCAATAGAATATTGACTCCAGCCAGCCAAACAAAATGAGAAAAACATTTCGCATGCTTGTACATGGCACCATCTCCAGCGGTTGGTTAAAGTTATTGCTATGCATTTGGCGCTTGTCAAAATCGCTCATTTTTTGGTCAATTGCAAGCTCGAATTTATGCGCCACGGCTATGACGAATTCCAATTCAATATAAGCAGGTGACCCAAAAACAAAACGGGCCGATGCCATGCCCGCATCGGCCCGTTTATAAAAATCGGCCCGGAACAACTTATTCAATCAAGAATTTTTTGTACAAAAACAACGTGCCGGCTTGCAGCCGGAAAAAATAAAACCCGGCTGGCAGCGCTTCAGCGTTAAAACTGGCGACGTGCGCACCGGCCGCCAACTCGCCATTCACCAGCGTTCGCACTTCCCTACCGAGCGCATCGAAAACACTCAACTGCACGCGTTCAGGCCGGGGAATGGAGAAGCGAATCGTCATTGCAACGTTCGCCGCCGTGCCCAGCGGATTGGGAAAGCCGGCGAGGGTGAAATGATCCGGAAAACTTTGGCGCGTTTGCGCGGCGGTAATTGTAGGAAGCAAGCCTCGTTTAAGAACCAAACTCCGGACGGCATTATTCAACTGCACCCAACATGCCGTCACTTCGCCCGGCGCCGTCATTGTCGCATTGCCATAGAGGCCGCCGCCGAACGCCGCCAGCGCGACATCTGGTGAAAACGTGTCGCCGAAATTTTTTGAATAAGCAAAACCGGTTTGTTTTTTCTCATTACTTTTCGTGCCCTGAGAAAGATCGAAAAAACGCTCGAAGGCAATGCCGGTGAACCCGGTTTCATTCATCACCACCCGTGCGAACAAACCTTGGGCGGCGATATCTTTTGGCACACTGAACGTGGCGCCAAAATCAGGCGAAGCCATGGCCTTGATTTGAATGACTTGCTGAAAAGCGACCACGACGTGACCGTCTTTCGTCGCCGCGACGGAGGGATCAGAAGTGTTGTCCATCGCCACAATATTGCGCGCCGTCTCCCAGTTTTTGCCGCGATCCGGCGAATGCGCGAAATAGACCCGGAAACGTCCGGTGCTGTTCTCGCGCCACACCGCGTAGAGATGATTGCCGCTTGCGGCCAGAGCAGGGAACAAAGCCTGGGCCGGTGAATGATCCAGCGGCTTGGGTGCGTTCCACCGGTTGTCTTCATAAGCCGAGAAAAAGATGTGGCCGGTGTTTCCATTTTGTGAATGCCAGGCGGCAAAATAAGTGTTGTTATCCCCCGCTACCAACGACACGGCATCATTATCGCCGCCAGCCGAAATCGTTTGCGGTTGGCTCCACGTCGCGCCATAATTATCCGAATGAACGACTCGCACTGCTTTGACGCCGCCGAGGCGTTCTTGCCAGGCCATGCAAAGCCGTCCATTGCCGCTGCTCTGCGCCGCAATCGTCGGCTTCGTCAAACCGTTGCCTCGATAAAGGAATCGCGGTGCAGTCCACATCGCGCCATGATCATAAGAAATGGCGAGCATGGCAGAATCCTGCTGTGTCCACACGATATAACGATTTGCAGCGGCCGCGGCGAGAATGGCGGTGTTGTTGAAAGCCATATTGAGCGTCGAGTCGGCCGCCGGCGCCACCGGATGCGTTTCCTGCCAGCGCAATTCCTGTGAAAAAAGTGATGACGCCGGCAGCAGAGAGATGATGACAGAGACGAAGAATTTTCGACTCATGGCAACAC
>JAJVHT010000106.1:1978-12036 GCA_022072515.1 bacterium | reverse complement strand
GGGCCGCTGTCTTTGAGAATGGAAAAAACGCGCTCGACTTCGAGACGAATTTCCGCTGGCGTCATCACCGGCAGCGCTGTGATCGTATCCAGCCCGCCCATGATGCAATACCGCCGGCCTAATTTTTCGCGCGTGCGCTGCGGCGACATGCCAGAAGATTCCTGCACCGGATGCAAGCCGGCGATGCCAAGCTGCATGATGCCATCCAGCACCAGCGTCACATCGCCGTCGCTGTGCAACAACACCGGAACGTTGTAACGTTGGGCGCGGTCAAAAATAATTTTCATCGCCGGGTAAATCATCTCCCACCACATTTTCGGGCTGAACATCATTGTGTTTTGCTGGCCCCAATCATCGGAAAGCTCGATGACATCGACGCCGGCCTTGATTGCATTCTCTACACAATCGGCGGTCCACCCCGCGAGTTTCAAAAACATGCGGCGATTTTTCTCCGGCTCGGCGGCCATATTGAGCAGCGCCATTTCCGTGCCCGGCAAGCCGTTACGCTCATAAAGAAATTGCGATAATTCAAACACGCCCCAGGCGTGGCAAAACACCGCTTGGTTTTGCTCATGATAACGCAAGGCGTTCCGCACGGTCAAGTTCAACACCCCATCACAGGATGTGCTGATCATTGCCGGCGCCGTTGGATCATCCGGCTCCAGCTCGAGATAACGATCCAAATCCATAATACGCGCGTGATTCTCAGCGCCGCCGAAAGGGAAACGCGGCAGCACGCCGGTCACAATGTCGGTGTGCATCAATTCACCAAAGGCGTCGACGCTGCCGTAACGCGCGGCCACTTTTTCGCGTACAGCAATATTCCAACCGGCAAAAAAATTAAGCGGCACACGATCCGGCCGCTTGCCGGCGAGCGTCGCCAAAACGCGCTCTCGCGAAGTCATCGATTCTTCTCTTTCTCTCCCCGCTGGTGGTTGATTTGCAGCCGCGTCGAAACAGCGTGAATATGCAGCGACGACAACAAGATTCCACTGGATATTCAATAATTTTCAATTTATATTTAGAAGGATATAAAACGGATTGGGCAAAGTCAAGTTGTTTGAAAAATTTTCATCTTTTAATTTTAACCCATGACTGGCTTCTTTTATCATCCCACTTACCTGCTGCACGATGCCGGCCCCGGCCATCCCGAGCGCCCCGAGCGGCTCAAAGCGGTTTCCGCGCAACTTGAGAAATCCGGCTTGTATAATCGCGTCCAAATGTTTGAGCCGGGCCCGGCGGAACGTGAAACGCTTGCGTTGATTCATCCCCACGATTATATTGAAAACATCGCCCACGCGAGCGGGAACGCGGGCAACGGGCACACGAGGCTCGATGCGGACACGAGCGTATGCCAGGACTCGTTTATGGCGGCGCAACTCGCCGCCGGTGCGGCCGTCGAAGCGGTGGGAAAAGTGCTGCGCGGTGAATTGAACAATGCTTTTTGCGCGGTGCGGCCGCCGGGCCATCATGCTGAAAAGGCCGTCGCGATGGGTTTTTGTTTGTTCAACAATGTGGCGATTGCGGCGGAATGGCTGGTGCGCCAAAAACTCGCCGAAAAAATTTTGATTATCGACTGGGACGTGCATCACGGCAACGGCACGCAGGATATTTTTTACAATCGCGGTGATATTTTTTATTTGAGCTTGCACCAATGGCCACTCTATCCGGGCACCGGCCGCGAAGACGAAAGCGGTGAAGGCAAGGGCCGGGGCGCGACCCGCAATGTGCCATTGCCGCCGGCAACCAGCGAACAAAAATATCTCGACATTTTTTATAAAACGGCAGAAGAAGTTTGCAAAAATTTCCAGCCGGATTTTCTGCTGCTGTCCGCAGGTTTTGATGCGCATCGTGATGACCCGCTGGCGAATTTGCAATTGACCGAAACCGGCTTCGGTCAAATGACGAAATTTGCCGCCGAACTCGCTGCCAGTTTTTGCCACGGCCGGCTGGTTTCTTTGCTCGAAGGCGGCTATAACTTGACGGCGTTGGCAAGTTCGGTTGAACACCATGTGGAAATGTTGATCACGCAAACTTAAAAACAAGTCCTTTATGAAATGGCAATGGCCGGAAGAAGCGCCCGCCAGCGAGACTGAATATGCGGCCCAGCGGTTGCGCATGGTGGAGAGGCAGCTCGAACGCCGCGGCATTCACGACGAACGCGTGCTGAAGGTGATGCGGGAAGCGCCGCGGCATTTGTTTGTGCCCGAATATTTTCGCAACATGGCCTATGATGATTCGCCGGTGCCCATCGGCCACAGCCAAACCGTTTCACAGCCTTTCATCGTGGCGTATATGCTGCAATGTCTCAGACTCAGCGGCGCGGAAATCGTGCTGGAAATAGGCGCCGGCTCCGGCTATCAAACGTTTTTGCTGTCCCGACTGTGTCAAAAAGTTTATGCGGTTGAAATCATTGCCAAATTAGCGGAGCGGGCGGAAACGGCTCTCCAAACGCTCGCCGCACCCAATGTCCAAATCCGTTGCGGCGACGGCTATCTCGGCTGGCCGGAAATGGCGCCTTTCGATCGCATCATTGTTGCAGCCGCGCCCGGGCATGTGCCACAAAATCTGGTGGCGCAACTGCGAGGCTGTGGCCGCATGATTTTGCCGCTCGGCGATCTTGACCAAAATTTATTGCTTCTGCATAAATCCACCCAAGGTAAAATTTATCGGCGCAAATTGGCGGCGGTTAAATTCGTGCCCATGACCGGACTCGCGGAGAAAGTGAACTGAATATGGCCGTGCAGCCCCCTGGCAAAAATCGCAGCAAGCAAGTTCTCACCGAACGCGATATTTTGCAAGCTTGGCAGGAGAAAAAATTACAGCTCGTGGTGCCCGCCGGCATGTTGATCACTCCGGCGGCGCGCGACGCCGCGCGCGTTCGCAAAATCGAATTGCGCCGCGCAGGCGAAGCGGAAAAAACGGCGGCGGTGGCGATGCCACCCAGTGTGGTGGCGCCACCGTCGACCGGCATGGTCGCTGTCGGCGCCGATCATGGCGGTTATGCGTTGAAAGAACAAATCAAAACCTACCTGCGCGAGTTGGGTTATCCTTTTCAAGATCTCGGAACTTTTAGCGAATCGCCGGTCGATTATCCCGATGTTGCGGAAGCGGTGGCAACCACCGTTGCCAGCGGCAAAGCGTGGCGCGGCATCATCATCGATGGCGCGGGAATCGGCTCCGCCATGGCCGCCAACAAAGTCCCCGGCGCGCGTGCCGCCAATTGCCACGATCTCTATACCGCCCGCAACAGCCGCGAGCACAATAACGCCAACATTCTGACTTTGGGCAGCCGCAATCTCGGCATCGACATTGTCAAGGAAATCGTGCAAGTTTGGCTGGCGACCGGCTTCGGCGGCGGCCGGCATCTGCGCCGCGTGGAAAAAATTGACGCGTTGGAGAAAAAATTTCTTGCGGTGAAATGAAACATCCGGGAAGGGGTTTCGTTTATAATATTGACTTTGAAAAAGTTGCATCGACAGGGTGATATAAAAATTCAGCTCTGCGATTTTTTAAACGCGAAAGCGCCAGTGAACGAATCTTAACGTGAGCTTGCTGTGAACGAAGAAACGCAAAACCCTTCCCAAACTGAAGCGGGCCAGCGCCGGCTCTATCGTTCGATTAACAATCGCCACGTCGCCGGAGTTTGCGGCGGCATGGCGGAATATTTCAACCTTGATCCGGTGCTCGTACGCGTGATTTGGTTTTTTAGCATCTTTGTGCATGGCGTCGGAATTTTCGCTTACATTGCGGCGTGGATCATCGTGCCGGAAAATCGCACCGGGGCGGCGCTGACCGCGGCGGCGCCGCGAGCCCAGGCCAATGCCCAATATCTTTTGGGCGCCTTCCTGGTGTTGCTCGGCGTGATGTTTCTCGCGGATCGTCTGGATTGGGATTTCTTGGTGCCGTGGCATTGGAATCGTTTCGTGCCGTACTGGTTTAATTGGGGCATGATCTTTTCGGTGGTGATTATTTTGTTGGGCATTATGTTAATCTTTCGCCCTGGCCAGAGCTCGACATCGGCGCAAGCCCCAACGGCAATGGCCTCGTCGGAAACGCCTGAAACCGGTGGCCCCAGCCCGCGACCAGAAATAAGAACAAATGAAAAACGTTTGATCCGCAGCGTGGAAGATCGGAAAATCGGCGGTGTCTGCGGCGGTTTGGCCAAATACCTCAATGTGGATCCCGCTCTGGTTCGCATTGGCTGGGTGGTCATGACGATTCTCAGCCAGTATGTTATTGGCGTGGTGACGTACATCGTGATGATGATCGTTGTGCCGGAAGAAAATACTGTCACGAAAAACCCGTTGACGCCGGTGAGCACGGTCTAAACGCTTTTGCAAGTTGCTGGCCGTCACAGTTTTTAGAGAGTGTCTCGCCTTGCAGACACATGAACTGGCCGGCCAGTTTGATCGCTTAAAATACAACGCATAACTGCGCGAGGTGGAAAATTATGAGAGAGCGGCGTGGCTCGTTGGTGGGCGGGCTGATTTTAGTTTTTATCGGCTTGATTATGTTGGCCGAGCGCTTGAACGTCCGATTGCCGGCGTGGGAAGATGTTTACCCCTATGGATTTCTGCTGCTGGGTTTGGCTTCGGCGTATCGCATTCGCGGCCGCGGCCATCGCGACGGCGTTTTCGGCGCCGTGTTTTTTCTCAGCCTCGGCGCGTTCTTTCTGCTGCGGCAATATGATGTCATTCCTTATTTTCATTCCTGGCCAGTATTTCCGATTGCCGTGGGGCTGGGTCTGATGGCGCAATGTATCTTCGTGCCGAAGCAATGGGGTGTACTCATTCCCGGGGCGGTGTTGTTGTTGTTCGGCGTTGCCCTGTTGTTTGAAGAATTTGATTACTGGTATTTCTACGATCTCGCCAAATATTGGCCGATTATTTTGATCGCCTTCGGCGCCGGTATTTTGCTCAATGCGCGCCGGCAACGGGCCTGAAGCACTCAGCTTAACAGCAAGGCCTTGAGAATCGCAAAAGCCTCCCGGAGGGAGGCTTTTTTATTTCACAATAACATTTCGCAACACGGGGGAATGCCGCTATATTATTTTAAGGTTGTGTAAAATTTGTTCGTTTGGTTCCTTAATTTTTTACAAATAAAAAACGTAACTATTCAGCTATTTTACCGCCCGGGCGCTTATTTTTGAGAGTTGTTATATCGCGCCAATTTATTTTTGCACGCAGATTTGAGCGCCCGGGCGGTACTGAATAATTACTAAAAAACAAACCTCGACCGGCTACGGCCATGGAATTTTCCTCTAATTGCTACAACCCAATGAATTGCAGCTTTGGCCGTACCATCAGAAGTCGGGGTCGTTACTTAGGGTTAAAATGTTTTTCAAAGTAGCAACGAGTTTAGTCGCGACGCTGTTTTTGGGGTTACTCGTCGTTGGCCTGCGGCAACGCTCCTGGCTGTTCGTGATCATGAATTTTTTGGGCACGGCGCTGAATGTCGCCGTTTTGCTGATGGATGTCTGGGGGCAACTCAATATGACCATCTTGTTGTGGGCGACACCGGCGCTGGCGATTGTGCTCGCCGCCGATATCGTCATCTTATTTCGTGAGCCGGCGGCAGAGAAAAAACCAGCTTCCGCCCAGCCTGACCAAGTCGCTGTTGCCGGTCACGAAACGCTGCAAAACTTTTACCTTGTTACCAACGAAAAACGTCTCCACCGCGAACTAAATCGCTGTACCAAGCTTTCAACCAGGCAACGTGAACTGGCGCTCAAATTTTGGCGGCAAGGCAACGAAACATTTCTCCAAGGGCAGGCCCGCGCGGCGGCAGACAAATACCTCAAGTCTCTCAAGGTGGCGCCGGCGCCGAGCAGCTTGAGCAATCTCGCCGCGGCATTGCTCGTCAGGAATGAACCTCAAGCGGCATTATCACACTGCGCGGAAGCTTTGGCGCTTGATCCCGAACATCTCGAAACGTGGCTGCAGCGTAGTCGCGCGCTGTTGCAGCTCGAACAGCCGCAGGAAGCGCTCGCGGCTTGCGAGCAGGCGGTGGCCTTGCAACCCAACTTCATCGAGGCGTGGATCAGTCGCGGCAATATTTTAACTCAACTCGGGCAAATCGAAGCGTCGCTGGAAAGCTACGACACCGCCCTGCGCCTTAATCCGAATCGGCCCGAATGCTGGAACAATCGCGGCGTGGCGCTCAGCAAGCTTGGGAAATTTCAAGAGGCCAGAAGCAGCTTTGAGCGTACTTTGCAAATTCAGCCGCTGCATTTTCCGGCGGTGCTCAATCGCGCGCTGGTGCTCGATCGGCTGGGCCGCGTCGAGCAGGCCAAAAAGCATTATCGCCACTTTCTCCAACAGCCGCCGGCGGCCATGAACGGCCATCTCGCGTTGGTGCGTTCGCGTTTGCAGCAACTTGAAAACGGCTCCTCCACAAAAATTGATTTGACGCAATTAACGCCTGAATTGGCGTTATAAACCAGGGACGGGTTTATGGAAACGGTAAAAGTCGATCTCGGCCAGCGCAGTTATCCGATTTATATTGCAACGGATTCGCTGGCGAAACTCGGCGAAATGCTCAAGCTTTACAAAGCCGGCAAACGTTTCGTAGTCATCACCAATACCATCGTCGATCGTCACTACGGCGAAAAAGTTCTCGCCAGCCTGCACGCGGCAAAATTAACCGCCGGCAAAATCGTCGTTGCCGATGGCGAGCGTCACAAAAATTTACGCACCCTGGAGCGTATTGCCGGAGAAATGCTGCAATGGGGAGGCGATCGCCAAACCGTTGTGATCGCGCTCGGCGGCGGGGTGATCGGCGATCTCGCCGGATTTGTCGCGGCCACGTTTATGCGCGGCATTGCCTTCGTGCAAGTGCCGACCACTTTACTGGCGCAAGTGGATGCCAGCATCGGCGGCAAAGTCGGCATTAATCATCCCCTGGGCAAAAACATGCTCGGCGCGTTCCATCAGCCGCGCCTGGTTTGGATCGACACGGCCACGCTGCAAACTTTGCCGCGGCGTGAAATCATTTGCGGCCTGGCCGAAATCGTCAAACATGCCCTCATTCGTGATCCCGCCTATTTTGCTTTTCTTGAAACCAATTTGGACAAACTGCTGCAGCGCGATCACGGCGCGTTGAACCAAGCCATTCACCGCAGTTGCGAAATCAAAGCGGCGATTGTGGCCAAGGATGAACGCGAGTCGGATCAACGCGAGCTGCTGAATTTTGGCCACACCGTCGCGCACGCACTCGAAGCCGCCACCAACTATCGCCGCCTGCGCCATGGCGAAGCCGTTTTACTCGGCATGATCGCCGAGGCTTATCTCTCTCGCGAAGCCGATTTGCTGGCTGGCGATACGTTCACCCGCATAGAAAATTTTTTAAAACGGTTTCCGCTAAATGTGAAATTGGACAGTATCAATATTTCATTAGTGGAACAGTCCATGTCTTTTGACAAAAAAGTCAAAGATGGGCAAATCCGCCTGGTTTTGCTGCGTGGCCTCGGCGAGGCCGTGGTGACGGCGAACTGGCCAGCCGCCGCGTTGCCGCCAGCCCTAGAATATGCACTGCACTGTTTTCATCAGGAATAGTTTAACAAGTTGTTCTTTGAAAAAGTCTGGGTGTCTCACAGGTGCAATTGCCGTTCGGAAGGTGACAATTCTGCCAAAGAGATCATGGCCAAGACAGCCGTTCCGAATTTGACGAAGTCGTGCTAAGCTTTAATAAAGTAAAGGCTTGTCACGATGACGCAAGGGCTTGGGCAAGCTGGCATAAGGTTTGTTGAAAAAGAATATGTTCACCCAAAAGAATTTTTCAGCAACCCAATTTTTAATTGACAGCGGGCAAAAGCACCTATGAAGGAATTGTTATATTTTTCTTTTGCGGATTTGATGGCGCGTGTGGAATATCATGAGGAAGCCAACTCTCTCCGCTACACGACCCATCGTCTGATGACTTACGGCGAACGGGTCATCGTCGAGCAATATATTCTGACCAATATCGCGCTGAAGACGGAATATTACAAAAGACAGCCGGCGCTGTTTATTTATGTCGGCTTGGATGCCCAACTGGTCAAAGAGTTAAATCTCTTTCATTTAAAAAATACGCTGAAGACACTGGTAGAAAAAGAGCAGGATGTCAAAGAATCGGTGAGCGGCTTGATCAACCAGTCGATGCAAAATTATTATTTCGAGCAAATCGGTGATACGATTTTGGATGCGCGGCGTGAAATTGAAGAGGTCACGGCCGGCAGCATGGGTGAGCGCCTCGATCAAATCAAAATCAAAATGGCCGAGTTAGTCAAAGCGTATAACAATTATTCCGCTCAAAAAATCACGATCAACGAAGTTATCCCCTCCGAGCTGAAATCTTACTTCGGTATAACGGCGGAAGCCGCGTACATAACGATCAGCGAACCGCTGCAAGAGGATGGAGCAGCCGAAGAAAGGGTCTAACCGCAGGCGCAAATAATCGAGCGCCACGGATACGCCCGAAGGGGCATGGAAGCTCTTGAAAGGAGATCAGCAATGAAACGTCAATATTTTTTCAGCATGCTTTTGGCTGTGCTGGCTTGGGCGAGCACAGGAATTTTCAGTCCGTATGCGATGGCGCAAGGACGCTGGGGTTTCGGCCTCGGCCCGACGGCCAGCACGCTGTACAGCGATTTGAAAAAAACCAGCGTCGGCGTTGGCGCCGCCGGCTATGTGACCCGGCGTTTGAATTCGCATCTCGGCTTGACTGGCATCGTAAGCTACGACCAGCTACCGTTCAGCCGTGTCCTCCCCATTACGACTCCACCAACGACAGTTAAATTGACGACGAAGGCCTTGCGCGGCGATTTGCTGTTTGATTATGAACTTTCTTCCGGCAACGTGCGGCCGTATATCGGCGTCGGCCTCGGCGGCACCAATTACAGAGCGTCCGGCAAAGTTAAGGGTACGACGATTAAAAGTCCAAAGAGCTTGACGACTTTTGATTTCGGCCCCAACCTCGGTTTTCGGGCCATGCTCAGCCCGCGCGTGGCGCTTGATTTGGGCGGCAGTTTTCGCCTGACCACCACGGACAATTTGGATGGAACGGCCACTAACAAAGCCAAAGACGCCATCATCTCCGGCATGGTTGGATTTACCTTTTTCGGCGGCAGCCGCGGCACGGATATGCTCGCCGAGCAAACGCCGTTCGAAGAATCCAGCGCCTCAACCGACGACATGTCGGATTTTCAGCAGCGCATCGATCAAATGGAATCGGCGGCGACCCAGGAACCGCCGCAAGATATGCAGGAATATATCAAGCTGAAATCACGCAAGGATGATCTCGATCAACAAATCGTGCAAAAGGAGAACGAGATCAATTCGCTGCGCACGACGTTGACGGAGAAGGATCAAAACGTCAATGCGATGCAAACCCAGCTCACCGCAGCGCCCGCCACTTCCGCCAGTTTCTCGCGCGGCTATGAAGAGGCGTTGAGCAAATTTTACAGCAAACGCTACAACGAAGCGATCGAGCAATTCAATGGCCTGGTGGCGCAATTTCCGGATCATCCGCGCGTCAGCAATTGCGTGTATTGGGTCGGCGAAGCGTATTTTGGCGCCGGCAATTATCAAGAGGCGGCCAACACCTTCACCCGGGTGTTGGATTATCCGCGTTCGCTGAAGCGCGATGATGCGTTGCTCATGCTGGGCCGCGCCTACGCGCAGCTCAATCAAAAAGACAGCGCCCGCGAAGCCTTCAATCGCCTGCTCACGGAATTTCCCAGCAGTGAATTTGCCGCCAAAGCCCAGGAATGGTTGAATAAGATCTGAGCCGGTTGCGGATTGATAACTTTGTTGAATTGAGGGATCATTGGATTTTTGGATTGCTGGGGTTTTAAGACCCAGCAATCCAAAATCCCTCACGTCATCGCCCAATCATCCCGGGCGCAGTTTACAACCAAGAATTCATCCCTTTTTGTAACTATTCAGTATCGCCCGGGCGCTCAAATCTGTGTACAAAAATAAATGGCGCGAGATAACAAATCTCAAAAATAAGCGCCCGGGCGGTGCAATAGCTGAATAGTTGCCCTTTTTTAATATCTCTCTTGCCTTTTTCCTTCC
>JAJVHT010000106.1:0-1878 GCA_022072515.1 bacterium | reverse complement strand
CCCGGGCGCTCAAATCTGTGTACAAAAATAAATGGCGCGAGATAACAAATCTCAAAAATAAGCGCCCGGGCGGTGCAATAGCTGAATAGTTGCCCTTTTTTAATATCTCTCTTGCCTTTTTCCTTCCTCTCTCTTATCTTTCCACAAGCGCAGTCGTCGCCGCTTTTACGCTTTTACTTTTTTAATAAAATCACATGACCACCACCAACGTTTTTGCCGAACTGTTGATCATCGGCATCGAAACCCTGGCGTGGATCGCGCTGTTGATCTGCAGCCTTTTCGGTTATGCGTGGATCGATTTTTCCATCTTCAATAATCTCGCCATCGCCATTCCTCTCGCCGCTGCCGCTTATGTTCTCGGCATCATGATGGATCGGATCAGTGACACGCTGCTCGCCGGCGCGGATCATGCGATTCGCCGAAGCGTGCTGGGTGAGCGCGCCGCCGAATCCTTTGCGCAGTTGCGCATCTACATTCTCGCCAAATCGCCGTTCCTGTCGAACGATCTCGATTATCTGCGCAGCCGTTTGCGCATCATGCGCAGTTCCATCATCAACTTCGGTTTTCTGGCGATCACCGGCGCAACTTTTATTATAAGCCGGGTGGTGCTGAATCTGCAAGACAAGTTTTGGGCGGCAGCCGTGGCTTTTCTTTTCGGCATGTTTTTAGCCAGCTTGAGCTATTACGCCTGGCGCGCCAGCTCCACCACGTATTATTTGCGGCTGCAAACCGCTTTCGCGCTGCTGCCGGATGAGTGGCGAAGCAACAAGGAAGGCGTTTCAGAAAACACCTCTAATAAGGAATAACCATGCAACGCTTCACCGTCGGTGTTCTCGCCGTCTTTTTGATTTTGACGATTTATTTGCTCGCCACCGGCAAATCCGGCCGCGATCCCCATGAGCTGATTATTTGGACGCAGGATTTCGCCCCCGGCCGCGTCGTGCTCGACGGCTTGCTGGGAAAATATATGCTCGAAATAAATCCCGGCCTCGCCGAGTTGATTCAGCAAAACCTAAAAGATCCCGGCGAGTTCGACCGTCTCATACGCAGCAATCCGCGGCCTGCCGACATCAAACGCCATCTGCGTGATGGCGACGTGTTGGATGAATACATGCGGACCCATCAAATTCAACGTGCCAGCCACATTTATTATGAGACGGAAGAACTGCGGAGCAACTTCATCGTGGCGGCGCTCGGCGGCAGCGGCCCCGATCTTGTCTACGGGCCGGCGGATATGATCGGCCCGTTTTATGACATGAACATCATTCAACCGCTGGACGATTTTTTTTCCGCTGCCGAATTAGCGCAGTTTGACCCGATGGGCGTGGTTCGTTTCCAAGGCCATCTCTACATGCTGGCCGACCGCATCGGCAATCATTTGACGCTGGTATACAATAAAAAATTTCTCACCAAGCCGCCGCAAACCACGGAAGAGTTGATGGCCATCGGCAAATCGTTAACCAAAGACACCAATGGCGACGGCCGGCCGGATCAATACGCGCTGGTGTGGAATTTCATCGAGCCGTTTTTCTTCATTCCCTTTCTCGGGGGCTACGGCGGCTGGGTGATGGATGAGCAGGCCCATCCGACGCTGGATAATGCCGCAACCATCAACGCCTGCAAGTTCATTAACGAACTGCGCGCGAAAAAAATCATTCCGCCGGAATGCGATTACGATTTGGCGAATCAACTGTTCAAACAACAGAATGCGGCGATGATTATCAACGGCCCGTGGAGCTGGGCCGGTTATATCGACGCCGGCGTCGATATCGGTTTGGCGCGCATTCCCCTGGTTTCCGCCACCGGCAAGTGGCCCATGCCGATGGTCTCCGCCACCGGCTTTTGCATGAACACTATTCTCGATGCCGCGCGCCGCGA
>JAJVHT010000189.1 GCA_022072515.1 bacterium | reverse complement strand
AAGGCGCGACGACGAACTGTTATTTTTGCCACGACGGCAAATCACGATTCTGATTGAGCGCGTTGTACTTTTTTAAAATCTGCAGCGTGCGCTCAAGCGGCAACGCCTCAACCACATGGCCGGCGAAGCCGCGCGTCGTGGTGGCCATGAAGAGAGAATTGATGATCGCTTCTTCCGTCGCTTCGACAGCGGCTAAAAATAGCGGCGAGGTTTCATCATTCACGAGCGCCAGTTGATTTTGCACACGGGTGCCGGGCTGGTGGCTGACGCGATTTTCTGTGGCTGTGGAAAATGCAATGACGTAATCACCGCTGCCATTGGAAGCATAACCGCCGGTGCGCGCCAAGCCGAGCATCGCGCGCGCGGCGAGACGTTTAAGATTGCGCGCCTCGAGCGGCGCATCGGTTGCGACGATGATCATGCACGAGCCGTCGCCGCTGGAGTAGGGGAGAGCCTCGTGCATTGCAAACTGTCCCAACTCGCGGCCGACGGGCGCACCGTTGATGGTGAGCACGCCGCCGAAATTGGTTTGCACCAAAACACCCACCGTATAATTTCCTGCGGAATTTGGCAAAAGGCGTGAACTCGTGCCGATCCCGCCTTTCCAATTAAAGCAAATCGTTCCCGTGCCCGCACCGGCACAACCTTCTGCGACCGCGCCGGATTTTGCATCCTGCAGCGCTGCCCAAATCTCCTCGCGTCCAACATGCCGGCCGCGAATGTCATTTAAAAAACCATCATTGGTTTCGCCAACCACAACGTTGACCGAGCGCACGGCCTCATTTCCTGGCAACGCCAACATATAATCAATTAAGGCGTCAGCGACGCGGGGAACATTCAACGTGTTGGTGAGCAGGATGGGTGATTCGAGATTGCCCAACTCTTCGATTTGCGTGACGCCCAGCAATTTGCCAAAGCCGTTTCCCACAAAAATGGAGGCAGGAACTTTTTCTTGAAAGAGATTCCCCGCGTGCGGCAGAATGGCGGTCACGCCGGTACGCACGGAATCGCCGCGCCGGAGAGTTGTCTGTCCAACCAACACGCCACTCACATCGGTGATGGCGTTGTTGGGGCCGGGTTTGAGAATGCCGATTTCGACGCCAAACGCGCGGGCGCGACGACGTCCGTTCTGAGCAGTTACCGGAAGAACCGTCGTCATGGTCATGAGCGTTAGTAAAACGGCAATCAGTTTTGGGGGCGAAAACCTCATGGCGATTTATTTGTTTCCGTTTTTTAATGTAAGCAATCGCGCCAGCAAAAGCAAATGCTTGTAAAAAAAAGTTGCGAAAAGATTTCGTTGCAGAAATTTTTCCTTGACTTTTTGTGAGAATCTTATAAATTGTCTTTGGCATGAGCGACGTACGAATGAATGCCAAAGACAATTTTAGTGTGTTGAAGAAAATTTCCCTGCTTCAGGGTCGATGGGAAGATTCAAAGAGCCAACACCTTCAATTAGGGAACTTAGCTCTGTGCGTGTATTACAGGCCTCATTCTGCCGCAAGGTGGAATCCAGTGGACGTAAAAAACGTTCAGGCGGTGCCCACCGTGTGCAAACACGGTTCTTTGAAGGCCCATCGCGGAAGCAGGGTTTTTATTTTCGAAAAGAATTTATCGGCTGGTAAGTTTAGCGGTTAGCGGGTTGGCCCCAAAAAATTATGATCCGCTGCTTGTCGATTGTGGTGGGAAAAGGAATGCGCGCTTCAGCTCTCCCCGCTGCCGCCCCCAATTGCGGCGGCGTTCCTCAGGCCAGTGCTGTTTGTGGTTCCTGTAATTGCATCAAACCATCGGTGACCGACGGTGTCGTTGCGATGAGGGTGCCAAGCTGCATCCGGTTAAAAATTTCCTGCATCAGCGGCTGGAGATTGGCCACCACGAACGAGCGCTGATTTTTTTGCATGTAATCTTGCGCTGCGATAATCACGCCCAATCCCGCGCTGTTCATCACACTGACCTTCCCCAAATCCAATAAAAGCGCGCCGTTGGTATTTTTCAAAACGTCGTTCAGCTCCTCGCGAAATTCTTCCACCACTTTTAAATAAATCCGGCGCGACAGCACTTCCACAATGGCTGTCTCATCGGTGTGCCGCAAGGAAAGCGTTGAATAGGTAGGCATAATCTTAACTCATTTCTGGTTTTGGGGTCGTTGGCCGCTTGGTGCCAAGAATTTCAGCAATAAGCCGCCAGGAGCCACCGCCAAGCTTTAAATCGGCGCGCGTTGGGGATCAAACTCGAAGTGCGCGCAAGAATCATCCAATTTTATTTTTTGTTTGCTTAAACGGCATTGATACATAAACACGTTTTTGCCGGAGGCATCGAGGAATGTGGTCCGATGCCGGCAATATTCACAAATACGCTTATAGCTTACGTTGATTTTAGGCGAAGGTTGCGCCTCGCCGAGTTTTTGCAGCACGACCATTTGCTGCATGCGCTTGTAAATTTCCAGGACCCGCTGCAGCATCAGCCGGATTTTGAGCATCGCCCAAATCTGCAAAATAAAGAGCAAACCAAAGAGCGCGAGAAGCAGGTAATAATGAAAATGCTCGGAAAAGTTGTTTGGCATGAGGCAAATCCTTTTTCTCGTCCCATCATCGTTCGCATACAAAAAACAAGCCGCCGTTTTCCGGCGTGGCACCTGCCGGCGCGGACTTCACGTTTCCGCGAAGGCACCTAAACTGCGATCCAAGGAGCGATACTGAATCGCTTCGCTGATAAATTCCGGCTTAATCTCGGCGCTGCCCTCGAGATCGGCAATCGTCCGCGCCACTTTCAGAATCCGATCATAGGCGCGCGCCGACAGCCCGAGTTTAGTGATGGCCAACCGCAGCAACTCTTCGCCGCGGCTGTCGATGCGGCAAAATTCCCGGACATCTTTGGATTCCATGCGGGCGTTGCAAAATAATTTCGCGCGGCTGCGAAAACGCGCCAGTTGGGTGTGTCGGGCGGTTTCGACGCGCTGGCGAATTTGTGTCGACGGCTCGCCGGTTACTTCGCCGGCCAATTCCTTATATTTGACCGCCGGGACCTCGATGTGAATATCAATGCGATCGAGCAACGGCCCGGAAATCTTCGCCAAATATTTTTGCACTTGCAACGGCGTGCAGGAGCATTTATTCGCCGGATCAGTCGCATAGCCGCACGGGCACGGGTTCATCGCCGCCACCAGCATGAATTCTGCGGGATAGGTGAGCGATAACAGCGCGCGCGAAATCGTCACTTTGCCGTCTTCCATCGGCTGGCGCAAAACTTCGAGAACGCTTTTTTCAAACTCCGGCACCTCGTCGAGAAAGAGCACGCCGTTGTGCGCGAGGCTGACTTCGCCCGGCCGTGGGATTTGCCCGCCGCCGATCAGCCCGGCATAGCTCGCGGTGTGATGCGGCGCGCGAAAGGGCCGTGTCGCCACCAAGGCAGTATCCGGCGGCAACACCCCGGCGACGGAATGAATTTTCGTCGTCTCCAACGCTTCGTCAAGTGTGAGATCGGGCAGAATCGTTGGAAAGCGCTTCGCCAACATGGTTTTGCCCGAACCCGGCGGCCCGATCATGATGAGATTATGGCCGCCGGCGGCAGCAACTTCCATCGCGCGTTTGACATGCTCTTGCCCGCGCACGTCACTGAGATCGACCAGGTAATGCCGCGCGACCGAGAACACTTCGCGCATGTCGAGTGCGAAAGCGGGGAGCGCCGTCGTGCCATTCAAAAACTCAACTGTCTCACGCAGCGTGTCTGCGGCACGAACGTCCAATCCGTCGGCCATCGCCGCTTCTTTGGCATTCTCTCGCGGCAGAATGATGCCGCGCTTTTTCTGCTCGCGCGCCGAGAGCGCAATCGGCAGGGCGCCACGAATCGGCTGCAACGAGCCGTCCAACGACAACTCGCCGAGAATCAAATATTGATCCAGCAGGTCGGATTTGATCGTTCCCGCGGCCGCGAGAATCCCAATCGCCATCGGCAGATCGAAGCCTGAGCCTTCTTTTTTCACATCTGCCGGCGCGAGATTGATGATGATGCGCTTTTGGGGAAACTCGAATTTGGAATTTTTAATCGCCGCATTGATGCGTTCACGCGATTCGCGCACCGCGCCGTCCGGCAGGCCAACGGTTGCAATCGCCGGAAGCTGGCCTTCCAGATGGGTCTCGACAGTAACAATGTACGCATCAATACCCAAAACTGCGGCACTCAATACTTTCGAGAGCATAGCTCCCCCGCGAGGTGAAATTTACAAGTACAGCGTAATGATTTTTACCGCTTCAGGGAAAGGGCGCGGCACAAAACTTTTTAGTAAATATGAAAATTTTCATCGGCTACCCTTTTCTAAATTTATAGCTATTTTTTTAAAAGTCAAGCTGCAAAATCAATTCCCTGAGAAATCAATTCCCCAGAATCAATGCACGATCACATACGGCGAGAACCGAATAACCGCCCGGGTGAGAAGCTTGGCACTTCGGACCAACCATCGCGGGCTTTATTTTGCCAAGAGGAGTTTTCTAATTTGAACGTGCCGGCCGTTTTCAAGCCGGAACAAATAGACACCAACCGGAACGATTTCACCTGCATCATTGCGACCGTCCCACTGCAGCAAATGATCGCCCGCGGCGATTATGCCTTCGGACACCGTCCGCACCGTTTGCCCCAGCAGATTGACCACGCTCAATTTGATGTACGCCGATTTCGCGAGATGCAATGGAATCGTCGTCGCCGGATTGGCCCCAAGACGGGAGGCGGCCCGGCTGAAAAAAGGGTTCGGATAATTTTGCTCGAGCCAGAACTCCTCTGGCTGCACGTCCGGATTTTCAATGCCGCCGGTTGTCGGGCCGGGACAAATGGTTAAATAATTTTTGGCAATATCTTCCCAGGCATAGAGCTTGAACTGCTTGCCGGGCGCGTTGTGCGTGATCAAAAAGCCTTGGGGAAATTGATTGGAGCTGGGGCGATTGGTGACATCGAGACCGTCGGTAGATTTGGAGCCGTTGGTTTTGATGGTGGTGAGCAAAGTGTGTTGGTGCGGGTCGCCGTTTTCACCTTCGCGCCGATAAACTTTGACGTCGGTGCCGCTTTGATTGGAAAGCAGCAAGTAGCCGGTGTTGCCGGCGCATTTATAAATCGCCAAGCCTTCACGGTCGCCGGAGATGCCGTCGTCAATCGCGAAAGCAGCGATTTGATCGTCGTTGCCGCGCGCGGGATCGGCGTAGAATTTCCGCACGGCGTGGGCTTCGTCGGAGGCATAAACATAACCCAATTCGTCGTCGGCCACCAGACCTTCGACATATTGGCGAATCATGTTGTTGCCAAAGGTGCGCACATACGTGCCTTTGATTTTACCGGCGCCGTCGTCTTCCAGGAGATATTGATGGAGATTGGCGGTAGCGCCACTTTGCGTGCTTGCAATGACGAACATCGCGCCGTCAGTCGGGCGTTGATACAGGCAGAGGCCATACGGGTCTCTCAACTGCGGCGTCAGAATGCCGCTGCTCGTGGTTATATCCGTCAACGTGCCGTCGCCGGGATTGATCTGAAAAACTTTGATTTGCTTGGGGCTGGCGCGCAAGTTGGTCACGGCAATATCAATGCGCTGGCCGCCGACCTGCATGCCGTAACGGATATCGACATTGTTGGGACGCCCCAATGGGATGAATTGAATTTGTTGGCCGCTCATATTCCAAACGAAAAGGCCGCCGCCGGTGTCCTTGTCCGTGCCGATGATGACGCTTTTTGCCGGATTGCTCGGATGAATCCAAATGGCCGGATCATCGGCGTCGCCTTCAACCGCAGCCGTGCTCACCTTCGGGGTGACGGTAATCTCCGATGGAATGCTTTGCGCCGCCGCTTCGGACCAAGACGTTAGCAGATTTCCCAGCGCCGCCAGCCCGCAGACAAACGCTGGCAGCAAAAGTTGTGAGAGATTGATTTTGAGGCGACGTGGTGAATACGGGCGTAACATGGTTGCTCCTTTGGGCTTTAGTCCTAAAAACACAATTTGAACTTGTAATTTGGGCGATAAAAATATATAGCATACATGGAAACGAATTGCAAATAATTTTTTACGCTGGTAAGCCGGACGCCACCGGCCTCAACCATATATTATTTTCATTAAGAACGATTGCCCTGAAAAATTCCTCTTGTTTTCCTACCGAAAAATTGTTATTGTGTGGTAACAAATTTTGCCTTTGATGTACCCAACAACGAAGCAACGCGGTCGAAGGCTGCAGGTGCGTGATGAAGCTTATGCTTGGAGGAGGGAAAATTGATCCCGCTTAAAGACGATAACCCGCGGGTGCTGCGGCCGGTGGTGAACTACGCGCTCATTTTGACCAATATTGCCATTTATGTTTATCAATACAAGGCGATGTCGCCGGAGTCGGTGCAAGACCTCCACAATACTTTTGGCGTGATTCCCGCCGCGATCATGAAGGGAAATGGGTGGTATAGTTTTTTAACCTCGCTGTTTTTGCACGACAATCACAATTTGAAGCATCTGATCGGCAATATGCTTTATTTGTGGATTTTCGGCGACAATGTGGAAGGGCTCATGGGGCACAAGCGCTATTTATTCTTCTATCTGTTGTGCGGCGTAGTCGCAGTGATTTCGCATATTTTGATTGAGCCAAATTCGATGGTGCCGTTGATTGGCGCGAGTGGCGCGATCAGCGGCGTGTTGGGCGCTTATGTCGTCAATTTCCCGCGGGCGCGAATCTGGATGTTTATTCCTCCCATCTTTTTTTTCCGCGTTCCGGCTTTGCTGATGCTCGGCATGTGGTTTTTAGGGCAATTGGCTGTCGGCTTATTTACGTTGAGTCAGGGCAGCGGCAACATCGCGTGGTTCGCCCATATCGGTGGTTTTATCGCCGGGCTGGTGCTGATAAAATTTTTTGAACGCAGACAATATTTCGTGGAAACTTTCTATGGCCAATAGCCCATCCAAAGTGCGGTCGCTGGCAAATGCGATTGCGGAATTTGTGCATGACGGCGACACGGTGATGATCGAAGGCTTCACGCATCTTATCGGTTTTGCGGCTGGACATGAAATCATTCGCCAGCACAAAAAAGATCTGACGCTTTGCCGTTTGACGCCGGATTTGATTTATGATCAGATGATCGCGGCGGGATGCGTGCGCAAATTGATTTTTTCGTGGGCGGGAAATCCCGGCGTTGGCCCGCTGCATGCGTTGCGCCGGGCCGTCGAACAAAAAAAGCCGCATGCCCTCGAAATCGATGAATACTCGCATTTCGGCATGGCGATGCGCATTTATGCCGGCGCCGCCAAATTACCGTTCATGCCGCTGCGTTCCTATCGCGGCAGCGATCTGCCCAAAGTTAATTCGAACATTCGCACCGTGCAATGTCCCTTTACCGGTGAAGAGTTGAATGCCGTGCCCGCCCTGCATCCCGATGTTACCATCGTTCATGCGCAGCGTGCCGATGCCAATGGCAACGCGCAAATTTGGGGCTTGCTGGGCGTGCAAAAAGAAGCGGCTTTCGCCGCGAAACGCGTTATCGTCATCGTCGAAGAACTGGTTGACGAACAAGTCGTTCGCGCTGACCCCAACCGCACGGTGATTCCCGGCTTGATCGTCAACGCCGTCGTGGTTGAGCCGTATGGCGCGCACCCCAGTTTTGCGCAGGGTTATTACGATCGCGACAATGATTTCTATCTTAAATGGGACACCATTTCTAAAGACGAAAACAGCATGCAAGCTTACCTCGACGAATGGATTTATGGCCTGCCGGATCGCGCCGCGTACGTTAAGAAAATGGGCGCAGACACCTGGAAACGCCTGGCCGTCAATCAGCGCTTAAGCGGGGTGGTGAATTACGGATTCTAAAGTATTCTGGACAACGGAGTGATTTTTTTCAAGTCGAATCTGCGCGCGCGTTGGCAGCAAAGCTTTTCGTTCCGAATTTGAGACGATTACATCTCCCGCCGGAAACCGCCATTCGCCGACTTTTTCCGCGTCTCACCGATTTCGCCGCATCTTTTTTTATTTTGTCCGTATCTTAAACGGGCAAAATGAAAGAGTATGAAATGCGACGCCAACTGTTGTTATGCTTTTTCTATCTAATTCCCATCCTTGATTTTGCGCAATCCCAACCGGCGTATATCGCCGGCAAAGTTGTCGATGATGGCGGTATGCCGTTGGCCTTTGCCAATCTGCAAATCATTGACAGCTTCGACGGTGACGTGTCCAATGAAGCCGGACGCTTCGTTATCGCGACGCGCACAACCGGTGCAAGCAAAATACGCGCGAGCCTGCTCGGCTATGAGGCGCGCGAACAAACGGTGCAATTAGCCGTGGGCGACACCTCGTGGGTGGACTTTGTTTTGCACGAAGCTCTCATCAATCTGCAAGACGTTGTCGTCACCGCCAGCGCTTTCGCGACCGGCGACGAAGGTAAGGGCGTAACGTTGCGCCGGATGGACGTTGTTACGACGCCCGGCGCGGCCGCGGATATTTTTCTCGCGATTAAAACTTTTCCGGGCGTGGCGATGGTGGATGAAGGTTCCGGCTTGTTCGTGCGCGGCGGCGATGTGAGCGAGACGGTGACGCTGCTGGATCAAGCCACCGTCGTGCATCCGTACAAATATGAATCGCCCACCGGCGGCGTGTTCGGCACCATCAACCCGTTTCTGGTCAGCGGCACGTTTTTTAGCAGCGGCGGTTTTTCGGCGCGGTATGGCAATGCGCTTTCCGGCGTGCTTGCCATGGAGAGCCAAAATCTTCCCGATGGCCCGGCATACACGTTGAACCTCGGTTTGGCTGCGGCTTCGGCTTCGCTGCAATGGCCGTTACTGCAAAATAAACTCGGCGTGCGTTTCTCCGGTAATCGCAGTTTTACCGGCGCGATGTTTCGTTTGAATGGCCGGCGGGATGAGTTTGTGGAGGCGCCCAGCGGCAACGACGGCAATTTGAGTTTGATTTATCAATACTCGCCAACAGGCCGGCTCAAATTTTTTAACTTCGCTGCGGATGATCGTATCGGGGTGAATGTGCAAGAGCCGTCTTTCGTGGCGGTCTATCGCGGTGAAGAGAGCAACCGCTTGCACAATTTACAATGGTCAGATTTGTGGCGGGGCTGGCTGCTGCGGTCGAGCCTGTCGTTGAATCGTTACGATACGAAGCGCCATCTGGGCAATTTGAATCTTGACCAAGGCGATGACACCTACAAATGGCGGCTGGATGTTGAGCGGGAGTTGAGCCAACGCCGGCGGTTCGCCTGGGGAAGCGAAGTCGAGTGCGTGCACAATGATTTTCGCGGCACGGTGCCGGCGAATCGCGATGTCCTCGATCCGAATGCCGCAGTTTTTCGTCTGCAGGAAAATTTTTCGGCGCAGCGTTGGGGCATTTATGCTGAAATGGAAACGCGATGGGGCCGGCGCCTAACCAGCGGCGCGGGGATTCGCGCGGATCATCACAATCTCGCGCGTGAAACCACTGTTGATCCGCGCCTGTCGCTGCGATACGATTTTTCCAAACAAACCAATGTTCGTTTGGCGTGGGGAAGGTATCACCAATTCCCGGAAGCGTATTTGTACAATCCGGCCAGCGGCAATTCGCGGCTGGCCGCGCAACAGGCGCAGCACTTTATTGCCGGCCTCGAGCATCAGCGCGAGCAACTGATGTTACGAGTGGAAACCTATTACAAACCGTATCAACATTTGGTGCTTCGCGATAACGAACGGAACTACGCCAACCGCGGCGAGGGCGAAGCCCACGGCCTTGATTTGTTCGTCAAATATGGCGCTTTTCTGCAAACCCGGTGTAATGGTTGGCTGGCTTACAGTTATTTGCATTCAGAACGGCTCTTGCCGAGAAGCACTGGCACGGGTTATCTCTACGAACGCGCGCCGTCGTCGTTTGACATTACGCATAATTTAACGCTCGTCGGCAAATTAAGAATCATTCAATTTCTCAGCGGCGGTTTGACCTATCGCTTCGCCACGGGCCGCCCGATTACGCCGATTGCCGGTGCGATGCGCGATGCGACGTTTGGCTTTTATATTCCCATCGACGGCCCGGTGAATTCCGAACGGCTGCCCGCGTTTCAACGCTTGGATGCGAGTTTGAGTTATTATTTACCGTACGGCAACGGCCATGCGGCGACGTTCTATTTCGCCGTCTCCAATTTGCTTAACCGCGCGAACGTGTTGGATTATGATTATGCGCTGGATTATTCGGCGCGGACGCCGCGGCGGACGAATTATCAACGCTTCATTTATTTTGGCGTCACGGCGACGTTTTTGCCGTAATTGCATTCGATTAAATCCTGTTGGTGGAGAGAGATGAATAATAACATTGTCATAAAAGTCGATCAACTACACAAAGTTTACGGTTCTACCGTTGCTGTTGACGCGGTATCGTTCGAGGTTCGCGCCGGCGAAATTTTCGGCATGGTGGGCCCGAATGGCGCCGGCAAAACCACCACGGCCGAGTGTCTCGAAGGCTTGCGCGATCCCGACGGCGGCGCGATTCAGGTGTTTGGCATGAGTCCGCAAAAAGATGGTCATGCCTTGCGCGAGCGCATCGGCGTCCAGTTGCAAACTTCAGCGTTGCAGGAGCGCCTCAAAGTTTGGGAAGCGCTCGATCTCTTTGGTTCGTTCTATCCCCGCCCGGTCGAGAGGGAGCAGTTGCTCGAGCAAATGGGGTTAACCGAAAAACGCGACGCGAAATTCGGCAAGCTCTCCGGCGGCCAAAAACAACGGCTTTTCATTGCGCTGGCACTGATCAACGATCCCGATCTGGTTTTTCTCGATGAACTGACCACCGGCCTCGATCCGCAAGCGCGGCATGCGATGTGGGACATGGTGCGCGGCATTCGTGACAAAGGCAAAACGGTTTTTCTAACGACGCACTTTATGGAAGAAGCCGAGCGGCTATGCGATCGCGTCGCAATTATAGATCGGGGCAAAATCGTGGCGCTGGATTCTCCGGAAAGCCTCATTCGTCGCCTCAGCGCGGATAATCGCGTTGTGTTCACGGTCGAAGGGAAATTCGACCCGCAACCATTTTTGCAGTTGCCGAATGTGACGCGCGTTGAACCTAATGGCGAAAAAGTCGTCGTGCACGGCAAAACCAATCAGGTCGTCGTCGATGTCGTCACCATGCTCGTCTCCAATGGCTATCGTTTTCGCGACTTGCGCACCGAACAGCCGAATTTGGAAGATGTGTTCATGGCGCTGACGGGGCACGAGATGATGGATTAAAACGCCATACGGATCTTTACGTTTTACATTTTGCGTTTACACTTCACGTTTTACGGATCAACACCGAGGCAATCCCATGCGTAGTTTATGGAAAATGACTTTAGTCGAAATGAAACTTTTTCTGCGCGAACCGGCAGCGGCATTTTTCACGCTGTTTTTCCCGTTGATGGTGTTGTTGATTTTCGGCAGCATCTACGGCAACGCGCCGACGCCATTCTTTGGCGGCTATGGCTCGGTCGATGTTTCGGTTCCCGCGTACACGGCGATGATTATCGGTTCGAGCGGATTGATCGGCCTCACGGTCGCCATGTCGATGTATCGCGAGCGTGGCATTTTGCGCCGTTTGAGAGCTACGCCTTTGCACCCACTAACGATTTTGAGCGCCAATGTGATCGTGAACTTTTTGATGACTGCGCTTGGCATGTTGTTTTTGATCTTCGTCGGCAAGATGGTCTATGGTTTGCGCTTCGCGGGCGATCCGTTGAGCGTAATTGCCGCGTTTACCTTGAGCAGTTTGAGTTTTTTGGCGCTCGGCTTCGTTTTGGCCGGCGTAACGCCGACCGCGCGTACAGCGCAGGTTCTCGGCATGGTTTTATTTTATCCAATGCTCTTTCTTTCCGGCGCTACCGTGCCGTTGGAAGTGCTGCCGCCGAAGATGCAGCAATACGTCTTGGTACTGCCGATGACGCATGTAGTAAAGCTGTTGCGCGGCGTATGGATTGGCGAGAGCTGGAGCCAGCATTGGACGGAAGTTGGCGTGCTCACGGCGATGTTGGTGATCGGCGTCGCGATCTCGGCGAAGACGTTTCGCTGGGAGTGATTTGATGATCGAACCGAAAGTTTGGACATTTTTCTACGGCTCGTACATGAATTTCGACGTCTTGAAAGAAGTGAACTATATTCCTGAGCGATGGGAAGCCACCAAGCTGAGCGGCTTCGATATTGTCATTCAGCCGCGCGCGAATCTCATCCGTTCGAAGCCGCATGGTGTTTACGGTATCGTGGCAACTGCAA
>JAJVHT010000115.1:5311-12290 GCA_022072515.1 bacterium | reverse complement strand
TATAACAATCTGACCTTCAACGGCGCGGGGAGCTTCACCTGGACGCTGGCCGCCGACCGCACCCTCAATGGGACACTGCTCGCCCAAATCCCCAACAAGTTGACGCTGGTGGGCACCCAAAATATTTTTCTGCGCGGAAATTTAAACACACAATTTTTTGCGAATGGGTTTGACCCTGGGACCAGCACGTTTGTTTTCAATGGCACTGGCGACCAGTTCATCAATCACAACGGTCCGCCGCTCAACAATATTGTCATTAATAAGCCCAGCGGCGTGGTGACCACCTATTACGCCTCCACGGTCAACGGGTCATTTACGATCACCGCTGGAACTTTCACTCCATCATACTCCTTCACGGTGAAAGGGCCGTTCACCAACAACGGCACGATCACCAGCCTGAGTGGCTGGAGCTTTGGCGGCGACTTCATCAACAACGGAACCTTCTCCGCCGGCGCGACCGGCTTGACCTTTAACGGCACCGCACCTCAGACCATCGGTGGAACTTCTGCCACAACCTTCGGCGGGTTGTCCATCAATAACCCGACCACAGTTAATCTCACGGCTCCGATAACGGTTGATGGCGCGTTCACTTTGGCAGCGGGAACGTTTAATGCCGGCGCGAACGATATAACCTTCAAAGGTACCTTCACCAACAATGCCTCCGCCACTGCATTCAACGCTGGCACAGCCACGGTTTTTTTCAGCGGCGCGACGCAAACCCTTGGCGGCACCTACGCCACGACCTTCAAGCATCTGACGATCAACAGCACCGGCAGCGTTACCCTGGGCAACAGCCCGACGATCACCGGCGCATTGACTTTGAACAGTGGAACGTTAACAACAGGCGCGTACACTTTAACCGTGAAGGGTGACTTCACTAACAATGCTTCTGCAACGGCATTCAACGGCGGCACCGGCACCGTCATTTTCAACGGCACGGCGGCGCAGGCCATTGGCGGAACGTTTCCCACGACGTTCTACCGGCTCACCTTCAACAATTCTGCCGGCATCACTTTGAATGCAGACCCGACCGTGAACAATATCCTGACCTTAACGAGCGGCAACATCACCACCGGCACGCGAGTACTGACCCTAGGGACAAGTGGATCAGTCACTCGCACCTCCGGCTATATTGTCGGCAATTTCAGGAAGAACTTTCTCACCGGATCAAATCTCACCAAGAGCTTTGAGATCGGAACTGGCACCACCTACACACCGGTGAGTCTGACGTTTCCATCCGTGAGCACCGCTGGCGGCGTCACCGCGACGACGGTGGGATCTGAACATCCGGATGTCATCAACTCGGGGCTTGATGCGGCCAAGGATGTTAATCGCTATTGAAACCTCACCAACAATGGCCTGGGTTTTAGCACTTACAACGCCACGTTCAATTTTGTCACAGCGGATGTGGACGTGGGCGCCGACTGGACGAAATTCGAGGTGAGAAAGTACAATTCCCCCAACTGGTCTGTAACAACGACCGGCACGCGAACGGCTACCAGCACACAAGCCACCGGGCTGACGGCGTTCAGCGACTTCGCCATCGGGCAAGTGATTCCCACAACTCCGGCGCCGCCAACCTTGGCCAGCCCCACGAATGGCGCGACGAATATCTCCATCACGCCGACGCTGAGCTGGAGTGCGACATACGGCGCTACCACTTACGGCTTGGAAGTCGCAACCGACGCGGGCTTTTCAAACATTGTGCTTAGCCAGAGCGGATTGACTTCTACTTCGTATGTGGTGACCACGCCGCTGCTTAACAGTACAAATTATTATTGGCATGTCAATGCCACCAATGTCGCTGGAACGAGCGGCTGGTCTGCCAACTGGAATTTTACAACCATCATTGCTGCTCCGCCGGCCCCGGTGTTGAGTGCGCCAACGAATGGCACAACCGAGATTTCCACCACGCCGACGCTGGCATGGAATGCGGCGTTGAACGCGCAATCCTATACCGTGCAAGTTGCCGCAGACGCCGGCTTTACGAACATGCTCGTTAACGTGGCGGGGGTGACAAGCACCTCGTATGCGATCAGCACACCGCTTGGCACCAGCACACTTTACTACTGGCGTGTGAATGCAACCAATATCGGTGGAACCGGCGCGTGAATGCCACCAACGCCGGCGGCACCACTGCGTGGTCGGAAGTGTGGAGTTTCACAACGATAGTCGCAGCGCCGGCCGTTCCGACGCTGGCCTCACCGGCAAATGGCGCGATCGGCGTTTCCACAACACCGGTGCTAAGTTGGAATGCCGCAAGTGGCGCGGATTCATACGGGCTGGAAGTGGCCACCGATGCCGCTTTCACCAACATCGTCATCAGTCAAACCGGATTGACCACAACCGCTTTTAATGTGACGACGGCGCTTGCACATAACACGCCGTACTTCTGGCGCGTGAATGCCACCAACGCCGGCGGCACCACTGCGTGGTCAGAGGCGTGGAACTTCACGACGATAGCCTATCCCGAAATGGACGTGTAGGGCAATTCGATTTCGATTGCCGATGGCGATATGGCGCCTTCCACAACTGACGACACGGATTTCGGTTCGGCGGATATCAGCACCGGATCGGTTGATCACATTTTCACGATTATAAATACCGGCGTGGCGGCCTTGAATCTCACCGGCACACCGAAAGTGCAGATCACTGGGAGCCATGCTGCAGACTTTTCAGTGACTGTCGATCCTACGAGTCCGGTTGCCGGCAATGGCGGTCAAACCACATTTACCGTGCATTTCAATCCGAGTGCAATCGGTTTGCGTTCCGCGGCCATTAGCATCAGCAATGACGATCCGAACGAAAATCCGTATGACTTCGCCATTCAAGGCACCGGCACCGTCCCGGCGGCAACTGCACTCGTGAGCGGCGACGCCACGATTTGCGCCGGACAATCGGCTCCGATTCAAGCGGCGCTCACCGGCACGGCGCCGTGGAGCCTCACTTGGTCGGACGGATTTGTGCAAGATAATGTGACCGCGAGTCCGGCCACACGCAATGTGAATCCGACGGTAAGCACGACCTACACCGTCACTTCACTCAGCGATACCTACGGTTCCGGCGCCTCCTCCGGGAGTGCAACGGTGACGGTGAATCCGTTGCTGACGGTGAGCATTAGCGGCGATGATCCGGTGGTCACCGGCACGACGCACAACTACACTGCGAATACCAACGCCAGCAACCCGAGCTACAGTTGGAGCGTGACGAACGGCACGATCAACGGCAGCAACACCGGCAATTCGGTGAGCGTGGCCGCGGGCAGCCCGGTACCCTGATCGTCAGTGTTACAGTCACTGCTGGCGCAACCTCTTGTAGTAATAGCACGAGGAAGAACGTGACGGTGAATTCTGCGCCTGCCTTCGTCTTCCTGGCCAATAAAGTCACGCTCAGGAGCACGAAGCAAAAGACGCCGGCCGGCGATATTCATTCGAATGGCACGCTGACGGTTGAGAAAGGTGCGCCGAGCACGTATCAATCCAATCTCACGGCCATCGGGAAAATCACCATCAATAAGGACAATACCATCAATGGCAACGTCCAATCGCAGACGAGCATTAGCAACTCCGGCAAGATCACCGGCACGAAGACGATTGGGCCGGTGGCGAACCAACCGTTGCCGAGCTTGAGTTATTCGGCGGGTGGGGCGAACAAAACCGTGCCACCAAACGGCACCCTCACCTTGGCGCCCGGTTCGTATGGTATCGTCACGCTCAACGAGAATAGCGCTCTCAAACTAACGAGCGGCGAATATCGCATGAATGAACTGCGCTATTCCAGCGCCATCAAAAACGGCGTGATCGAGATCGATCTTTCCAGCGGCAATCCGGTGACGATCAATGTTGTGAGCAATTTGCAATTCGGCCATTCCGGGGCGATTCGTTTGTTGCCCAACGGCGAAGGCGACAGCAAACTGGTCACCTTCAACACGAAACAAACCACTGCCGCGAACTGGGGCCGCGAGGCCTACATGCTCGGCTCTTTCAATGCGCCGTATGCCGTTGTCACACTCGTGAAAAATACACAACTGCGCGGCACGATCAGTGCGAAAGAAATCGTGATCGACACTGATTGCTTGTTTCTGCATCATGATTCGCCGGGCAGTTTGCCGGGGCCGGGGAATCTTCCCAAGTCCACTTCTGATGATGAAGAAGTCGCAAGCAACCAGTCATTAGTAACCAGCTACGCGCTTCAGCAGAATTATCCCAACCCGTTCAATCCGAGCACGCTGATCAGCTTTGCGTTGCCGGAAGCGGGCAATGTCACAGTGGTGTTGTATTCGCTCACCGGTCAGATGGTGAAGAAATTGGCCAACGGCAATCTTGCCAGCGGCCGCCACCAACTGCTTTGGGATGGCCGTGACGAGTCCGGCGCAGTGGTTGCCGGTGGGGTCTATTTCTACCGGCTCATCGCGCAAGGCGCGAACGGCGAGACAAAGTTTATCCAGACGCGCAAAATGGTCTTCGTAAAATAAGGTCATTGGGCCAGATTTTGCGGGGTGAGCTTTTTCAGAACGCTCAAAACCAAAAGAGAAAAGAGGGGGGGTTACCTCTTTTCTCTTTTTATTGCTATCCAGCCGCTACAGCCACAAAATTTATGCTTTGTGCCGCTCAATTCCCAGTTTCTTCATTCTTGCCAGCAGCGTGGTGCGATTCAGCCCCAGCCGTTGCGCCGCGCCGTTGGCGCCGCCAACCACCCAGTTCGCTTCGGCCAAAGCTTTAAGAATAAGCGCGCGTTCATTTTCTTCGAGGGTCAGCACCGCCACTTCGGGTTTCGGCGCCGGTTGCGGTGAAATGGCGATATGTTCTTTTTGCAGGGCGCCGCCGTCGCAAAGAATCATCGCGCGTTCGAGAATGTTGGCCATCTCCCGCACATTGCCGGGCCAATGGTATTGGCGCAGCATTTCCAGCGCTTCCGGCGCCATGCGTTCAACGCGTTTGCCGGTACGGCGCGCAAATTTACCGACGAAATGATGGGCCAACATCGGAATGTCCTCAGGTCGCTCACGCAACGCCGGCAGCGGAATTGGAAAAATATTCAACCGGTAAAACAGATCGGCGCGAAACGAGCCGTGCTTGACGGCGTCTTCGAGATGGCGATTGGTGGCAGCAATCACCCGCACATTCACTTTGATCGTTTGCGCGCCGCCGACGCGCTCAAACTCCTGCTCCTGCAAAACGCGCAACAGTTTGACCTGGGTTTCGAGCGGCAGCTCACCGACTTCGTCGAGCAGCAGCGTGCCGCCATCCGCCAGTTCGAAACGGCCTTTCTTGCGGGCGGTGGCGCCGGTGAAAGCGCCTTTCTCGTGGCCAAACAATTCGCTCTCGATCAAGCCCGCGGGCAAAGCGGCGCAATTGACCTTGATCAGCGCGCTGCCATGGCGCAGGCTGCGCGTGTGAATGGCATTGGCCACCAATTCTTTGCCGGTGCCGGTTTCGCCAGTGATGAGCACGGTCGAATCCGTGCGCGCGACTTTTTCAATATTCTGGAAAACGGTTTTGATCGCGGCAGAGTTGCCAATGATCTCATCGAAATTATATTCTTTCTTAATCTCCTCCTGCAAATAAACATTTTCTTCCTGGATGCGGTTTTTCAAGCTCTCCAATTCCGCCAAGGCCTGTTTGAGCGCATCTTCGGCGCGCTTGCGCTCCAATTCGGCGCCGGCGCGCGCCGCGAAAATCTTCATGATCGCCAGCTCCGGCGGCGGCTCTGGCGCCATCGGCCGGTCGTGCACAATCGCCAGGTGGCCAATGATCTGGCCCTGGGAATCATGAATCGGCATACCGAAGTATGATTCTCTTTCAACCGCCTTGGGAAACGTCGCGTACAATTTTTCCGGATGATAATAAGCCTGGCCGCCGATGACTTTTTCGCACGGCGTGCCTTCCAAAGCAAAAGTAAAATTTTCACAAATATGATGGTTTTCCAAAAAGGATACGGTGCGCACCGCGGTCTTCGTGGCGTCGGTGCATTCGGCCACGAAGGCATAGCGGACGTGAAAAGTTTCGGCGAGATGCTTGACCAGCGAGTGAAAAAACTCCGTGCCGGTGACCGCAGCCGTGCCCGCGGTGACGGCGCGCAGCGTTTCTTCCGCGCGTTTGCGCTCGGCGAATTCCTGCTTCACCTCATCATAAAGCCGCGCATTTTCCAGCGAAATCGCCGCCTGCGCGCAGAGAATTTGCATTACCTCGATGCGATCCGGGGTGAACGCGCCTGGGGTTAAATTGTTTTCGAGATACAAAATTCCGACAAGCTTGCTCTGCAACAAAATCGGCATGCACAAAACCGATTTCGGCCGGTTCTGCATCACGTAAGGATCATTGGCATATCTGCCGTCGTCCGTTGCATCAGGCAGCACCAAACTGTCGCCGGTGCGGCGCACGAAATTTACCATGGCCAAAGACAGATTCGCGCCTGACGCCGTTTGCACCGACGGCTGCATGGCCACTTCAGTATCTTCGTGGCGTTTTTTCTTTTTTGATGCCTTTTCGTTTTCAGCAACTTCACTGCCGGCGACAACCACCAACTCGCCATCTTGGTCAAGCAGGAGCAATCCCTTTTGCGCGCCCGCATTTTCGATGACGATGTTGATCAATTTTTCCACCAATCGGCTCAACACGATTTCGCCGGAGATGACCTGTGAGGCTTTGCTCACGGCATGCAAATCCAACAACTCCGCGCCACTGCCGGTGGTTGACGGCTCCAGAGGAAAAATGGCTGTTTCCACGCGGCGCACGTGCAGATAGCGCTCTTCCAATTCCTTTGCTTTCGCCGTGGCACCCCATTGCCGGTAGCGGGCATGCGCTTCGGCCATGTAGATTCCGGCAAGCTTGGTATTATTGCGCTGCAGCCAAAACTTGGCATACAATTCATTCGCCAGGGCTTCGTGCTGAATGATTCCATTTTCTCGTGCCGATTGAATCGCCTGCTCGTAGCACGTCATCGCCTCATCGCTATGGCCGGTAATTTTTGCCATCTC
>JAJVHT010000115.1:0-5211 GCA_022072515.1 bacterium | reverse complement strand
TTGATCGGCATGCGCCAAAAATTGACAAAGCAACTGAACATGTGATGGGCCTTCGCCCGCAATTTCAGGTCCTGAAATTTATCATTCACAGCCAAGGCCAGCCGGCCAAACTCGTAGCCGGACTGGTAATCGCCCAGGCCGGAGCCGACCGTAATGGCGTGTGTCACGTATCCATACGTTGACGCTTCCGTATTGCCGTGCTGCAACGACAGCCGTACCATGATGGCGGAAATCAAGCTCACCAAATTGCCGTCGCCGGCAATGTAAGCCGGCGCCCAGATGGTCATCAACAACTTCATGCCCATTTTGATTTCCGGATCCGCCATCACCGGCAGATGAATCAAATCTTCGATTCTTCTTGCGCCGATATTCTCCTGGATCGTTTTTAGCTCGGCGCCGAACGCGAGTTTCTTTTCTTCCACTGTTTCGGGCAAGGCAATGCCGAACAATCGCAATCCCTCTCTGCCGGCAAAAACGGCCTCCTGATATTTTGCCATGTTTTCATATTGGATGACGCGCAGAGCATGGATTTCCGCGCGTTCCAGGCTCGTCCGGGCTTTGTGCAACAGCGAATCGAAATGTTTCTCCGCCGCCTCGAAATTTCCGCATAAATATTCGCACTCGGCCTGCTCGCGATGGAGCGCAAACGACAGATCATAATGCGAGGCCCAGCCGTCATCGCGCCAGAACTGCAGTCCCTGATTAAAATAACTCAAAGCCGGCTTGTAGGCGGCAGCCGATTTCGCTTTCTGCCCCGCCTGCAAATTCAATCCGGCCAGCACGGCGCGCTCCTCTGCATCGGCAATCAACGCCATGCCGATATTGAGGTGATTGACGATGTCGAAAAGCCTCTCCTGGCGTTCGGTTTCGGTGCCATGCGCCAACAGCAAACGCCCAACTTGCAGATGCACGGCTTTCTTTTGTTCCTCCGGAATCAGCGCGTAAGCGGCTTGCTGCACACGGTCGTGCAAAAACTTATAAATTGCGGAGGGCTGATTGCGGAGGGCAGTATCTTCTAAATCCGCCAGCCGCCAGCCGAAATCTGCCATCGGGACGATCAAGCCTTCGTGCACCGCTTCCCAGAGATCATTAGCGGTTTGGCGCAGCGATTTTTCATTCACCAATGCCAGCGTTTTCAAGTCGAATTGATTACCGATGCAGGCAGCCAATTTAGTAACGTGCTGTGTTTCATTCGCCAGCCTTTGAATTTTGCCCGCCATCAGCTCGACCACGTTGTCCGTCATGCCCACACGCTGAATGCGCCCAAGCTCAAACTGCCAGTGGCCGTGGCGATAGTCAAATTCCAGCAATTTTTCCTGATGCAATGCCTGCAAAAACTGGGTAACGAAGAAAGGATTGCCGGCGGTTTTTTGCAACACCAACTCGGAAAGTGGCAGCGCCTTTTCAGTCGCACACCATAGCGTGTCCGCGACAAATTGATTGAGGTGCGCGAGGTGCAACGGCGCCAAGGTAATGTTATCGAGTTTCGCGCCGGCCTTTTCAATTTCAGCCAGTGTCAACCGCAAAGGATGGGCGGCGCTCACTTCGTTGTCACGGTAGGCGCCGATCAAAAAAAGATAGTGACTCTTGGAATCTGTGGTGAGCGCTTGCAGCAGCAGCAACGTCGCGGAATCCGCCCATTGCAAATCGTCCAGGAAAATAACGAGAGGATGCTCCTGCTGCGTGAAAACTTGAATAAAACGCTGGAAGACCAAATTGAAACGGTTTTGCGCTTCCGCCGGTGGCAGCTCCGGAACTGCCGGCTGCGGACCGAGAATCAACTCGACTTCCGGAATAACATCGACGATGACCTGGCCGTTGGGACCGAGCGCCTGCGTGAGCTTGTCTTTCCACGCGCCGATTTGCGTTTCGCTCTCCGTCAAAAGCTGCCGCACTAACTCTTGAAAAGCTTGAATGACGGCGCTGTAAGGAATATCACGCTTGAACTGATCGAACTTGCCGGCGATGAAATACCCGCGCTGCCGTACGATGGGCTTGTGAACTTCGTTGACCAATGCCGACTTGCCGATTCCTGAATAACCGGAAACCAGCATGATTCTGCTTTCGCCTTGCGCCACACGCTCAAAAGCGGACATCAAGATCGCAATTTCCGGCTCGCGGCCATACAGCTTTTGAGAAATTTGAAAGCGATCCGAAAAATCTTTTTGGCCGGGCAGCAAGCCGTCGATCTTGCCGCGGGCTTGCCATTGCTCCAGGCAGTTTTCCAAATCCGCTTTGAGGCCGTAAGCGCTTTGGTATCTTTCCTCGGCGGTTTTCGCCAACAGCTTCATCACAATATCGGAAATGGCTTGCGGCACGGCGGCATTGCGCTCATGCGGCGCCGGCGGAATTTTGGCAATGTGACTGTGCACCAATTCCAGCGCATCGTCGGAATAGAAGGGCACGCGTCCCGTCAACATTTCATAAAACGTCACGCCCAAAGAGTAAAAGTCCGTGCGATAATCCAGCGCGCGATTCATGCGCCCGGTCTGCTCTGGCGACATATAAGCCAGCGCGCCGGCGAGCAAATTGGGGTGGCTGATCTTTTGGCTTTCCTGCGGCAGGCGCGTGGCCATGCTGAAATCAATGACCTGGACTTGATTCGTCTCCAGATTGACGATGATATTCGCGGGCGTGAAATCTTTGTGGATGAGGTTGTGCTGATGCAGCACCGCAAGCGTATTGGAAAGTTGAATACCAATATTGAGGAAAGCCGTGATCCCGATTTCTTTAGAATCGAGGAGCCGGCGCAGCAGCACACCGCCGATGTCTTCCAAAATCAAAGCCGGCCGCTCGGCTTGACCTTCCACTCCGTAGAGTTTGGCAATGCTCTCACTCTGCAAATGCCGCAAAATTTCATGCTCATGGTGCAAGCCCGCACTATCAGCCGCTTCAGAAAAGTCACCCAGGGCGGTTTTAATGAGAACCGGCTTGCCGTCGTACTCACGCCGGGCGCGATAAACAATCCGCCTTTTGCCGCGATGAAGCTCTTGCCCGATTTGATACCCAGGGAACATCAATGTACTTCCCTTCTTGCTCGGCCAGAAACGGCGCTGGAATTAATCAATTAAAGTGATTTGGGGATGAGTTGTATAATAAAAGAATAAAACAAAATAGCAAGCGGGATTGTAATCGGCTCAAAAATAAATCAGAAATTCCCATCCAGACGATGGGAATTTCTGATTGCGAAGCAAAGAATTTTGCCAACGCCTTATGATAGCCTCAGCCGCAATTTCGCGCCGAGAATGGGAATGTCAAACCGGTGCAGATAAAGCACGCCGAGGCACGCGACAAACACTGTTATCGCGAGGCCAAACAACAGGCCGCGATCATTTTTCACTTCAATGCCGAGAAAAGCCAGGTGGCTTAAAATGGCGCCGCTCATCGTTCCCAGCGCTAAAATCGCGCCCAGCGCTGTGGTGCGCGGCACGAGCAGCAAAATCGCCGCAATCAGCTCGACGATGCCGGAACCGATACGGCCCCACGGCTCGACGCCCAGTGTCGTGAAAATATATTTCGACTCTTCGGCGCCGGTGAATTTAAAAAACAGCGTTTGCAGCAAGATCGCCGCGGCGGCAAGGCGCAGAATCCAACTCACGAGCAATTGCGTTTTGGTGAATTCCATGATAAAATTCTCCTGATAAATATTTGAGGGCAACACGTATTTACTGATCTTTGTGGTTGGTCGGGTGAGAGAAAGAATACTTACAATAATTGGATCCCGGGAAAATAACTTGAAAGAGCAGCAAGGCTTTAATGCAATAACCAGTAAATCTCTATTTCCTGCTTTTCCCTCGCAGTAAACTGACCAAGTGCCGCACCGGCACGGGCTTTATCCCGCTCTCCCGATTCTGCGCCCCAATCTCAAACGCCATACGCCACTGGTTCATCAGCACGCGATAGCCGTACAACAAGCTGTTTTGCGGATCATAAATATGCGTCGCTTCTGAAGTCACACCGTTTAATTCAACGATTTTGAAGCCGTCGCCGTTTTGGATCGCTGCAATCGACGGCGTGCGAATATCATAGCGGCCAAAATAGAAACCGTGATAACTCTTGCTGATGGCATCAAGCCGCGACTCCAGCGCCGGCGTTTTGATAGGCGCGCCGTCCAAAAACATCGCGCCCCGGCAATGTGTGCCAACCTCGACCAATTTGATTTTTTCATCTTTAGCGGGGATGCGATATAAAGTGTGTTCGTGTTTTTTTAAGTGAAATCGCGCCATGCAAACCGCGCGGTCATCCGCGAGAATCAATTCTTCCAAAGTGCGCTTGCCATCACCGGTCACGGAGATCAAACGTTTGTCAGTAATAGAATAAATAAAACCCTGCGCGGCAAGGGGGTAGCGAATATAAAAGATACCGAATTCGTGGCCATCCACATATTCCTGCACGATCACATCAAATGTAATGGTTGAAACGATCTCAGCCAATTGTTGCTCCGAATGCGCAAAACTGACGCCGGCGCCGCGCTGCCCCTTATCCGGTTTGATCACCAACGGCAAAGACAAATGGTTCGCCGCCATGAATTCCCGAACCAAATCGAGGCGCGCGGCCGGCGGCAATTGACTCTTAATCAAAATATGGCGCGCCACAAAACCGTTGGCCTTCGACAAGCCGTCGAGAATCGCCGCTTTCGATTCACCGATGAACCCGCTCTCGGGAATCGCGGGATTAACCGCAGTAAAGAGTGTCAAGCCACGATGCTTCAGGCCGAGATAAAGAATATAAACGATGATTGGCGGGTAAAATGCCCACAGCGGCCAAAATTCCCAGCGCGTCAAACGCCGCCAGGAGGAGAGCAGCAAACGCCGCCCTTTGTAACTAAACAAGGGAATGATGATTTTGAAAAACGCAGAGATTGCCAGGCTCGTGCCGATGACAACAGGGATGGTGTATTTTTTGTATGTGGTCATCAAGGCGAAAGCTTTCGCGCCGATGAACACTGAAATGCCGACGAGCAGCGGTGTCCACACGGCGGAAGCGAGCAAAAAGAAAAAGGAAAAGCTCCAGAAGTTCGTATGCAAAACACCGGCGGTAAAGTAAGTCGGCAAGCGGCTGCCGGGCAAAAAACGGCTGAGCAGAATAATTTTCGCGCCGCGTTGCTTGACCCAGTCAGTGCTGCGCGCGATGGCCTCCGCAGAAATAAACCATTTGAGCGGCGCTCGTGTCACCGCCGCACGCCCGAAAATTCTCCCTGCCCAAAACAAA
>JAJVHT010000022.1 GCA_022072515.1 bacterium | reverse complement strand
GGGCTGGCACTTTCCAACCAGGGGAAGAATTTTGGCAGTGAAATAATCGACCCGTGGTGAATCCGCCGGTGCGGGCTGAAAAGCAACCGGTGTCGCTTCTATTCGTTGCAGCGCTTCCTGCGCGGGAGGAAGGGCGGGCGCGTGAGATGAACAAGCCCTCAGTACGGCTACACTGCCGAAAGCGGCGAATAAAATTTTACGGCAAATGGCTCGGCGCATATCAACCTCTGTTCTTGTTTGCAAAAAAACCTCTGGTGCAGCCTGGCCTTCCACTCAATTGCGTTGCAGCACAATATCATAAACACAGCGTTGGATTCCATCTTGATCGCGCGTCACCTGGAGAACCGGATTACCGCCGGCCTTCGCCCACTGGCGCCACTCCGGCGTCATGCGCGGATCATCAGCGAAGACCAACTGGCACGTCGAACGACATTTATGATCGCGATAACCCGTGGCAGTGACAAGCAGATGAATGTGCTGCGGGATGGGCTGTTGCGTATAGCCGCCGGGCCGGATCGTGCGAAATTCGTAGTGGCCAGCGCTGCCGGTTTTCATATACCCAAACAAACGCGCATTCGGCTCGTCCATGGCGCGAGCCGGCGCGTAGTATCCTTTTGCATCCGCATGAAAGACCGCAATCAGCGCGCCGGCGATGGGCTTGCCCGCCGCATCGCGCACTGTGCCTGAAACCACAAGCGGCTCGCCCGGTTCCTCCGGCGGCGTCAATGTCGTGTTCGCGTGGCGCGTGTATTTTCGAATGACTTGCTTGAGGCGAAGACTTTCCTCCCGATTGAGCGAATGGGCTTTTGCGACAATAAAGTGTAACTGCTCCAAGGCTTGATCGTCTTCGGGATGCTGTTGCAATGCTTTTTCGCAACGCGCGATGAGCGCCGCTTGGGATGGGCTGCTCTGCGGTGTTGCATCAGTACATGGCGCTTGCAGTATGGCGTGAGAAATGAGAAAACCTTCCGGCAGGCCCAGGCTGACCCAAAAATCATCCGATACCGCGACAGCCGCGTTGCCAGGGAAGGCGCGGAATCCGAGCAGAAGCGGAACCAGATACGAGCTAAATACTGTTTTCATTGTGGCAAGTTTTAGCATGGCACGATTCCAATTATTCTGCTATACGACAACCTGACATTGTCAAGTTAGATCCAGTTTTTTTCCGAACGCTGGCAGGAATCTTTGGGGAGCACCGAGTTCCCGCAGATTTTTCGCTTCGCTCGAAACGACAACCGTGATTTAACCTGGTTAAGAAGATTTTGCCGTCAACGCCTTCAAGCAACATGTCACCAATGTAAAAAAGTTTTCCGGTTTGCTAAACAGATTTGCCGCCGATGGCGGATGATTGCAGCGAAGCGGAGATAGCGATTGCCAGTTGCAGTTCATAGCGAGCGCCCCAAGGCTGCTTCCAGCTTGGGACGATAACTCCGGCTCAGCTTGAGCGCCGTGCCGTCCTGCAACGTGACGGTATAATCGCCGTGCGTGTGCGGCTGCAATTCTTTAAGTCGGTCCAGATTCACAATGGTCGAGCGATGGAGGCGCTGGAATTTACGCGGGTCGAGCTGTTTTTCCAAAGTATTCATCGTCTCGCGCAGCAGATGGGACTTGCCGCCGACGTGAAGATAGACGTAATAATCCGCGGCCTCGATCCAATCGATTTCCGCGGTTTTTAAAAAGAACACCCGCCCGCCACTCTTGACGACCAGGCGCGTCAAATAGGTTCCCGGCTCCGGTGGCGTCGGCGCTTTCTCCTGCTTTTGGCTGTCGAGCAGCGCAACGAGGCGTTGGCTGATCGCATGGATTTTTTTCTGCCGGATTTGCTCTTTGGCGCGACGCAGTGCCGCTTCGAAGCGGTCATCCGAGTATGATTTCAACAAATAATCCAGCGCATGCACCTCAAAAGCGCGCAAGGCGTGTTGATCATACGCCGTGACGAAAATCACCACCGGCAGACGATTCGTTTCAACTTGCGCCAGCATCTCGAAACCATTCATCTCTGGCATCTGCACATCGAGAAAAAGCAAGTCCGGCGCGAGCCTCTGAATGGCCTCCAAGGCCTCGCGCCCGTTGGCGCATTCAGCGGCCAGCTCGATTTCCGCATCGCGCTCCAACAACACACGCATGCTGTCGCGCGCCAGCGGCTCGTCGTCAACGATAATGGTACGAATTTTTTCCATGCTGCTATGCAGGATTGCAGTCCGGCTTGCGTCCGGCAATAATTCAAAATCTAATCACTTCAGGTTCACAAGTCCGACTTTGCCCAAAGCGCAAAAGGAATTTCTATGGTCACAACGGCACCGCCCTCCGGCGCATTGTTGAACTCCAACGATTGCGATGCGCCATAAAGCCGCTGCAATCTCGCCATCGTGTTCGACAAACCGACGCCGTTGTTGAGCGCTTTATCCGGCAACAATCCCGGGCCATCGTCCTTGACTTGCAGGCGCAATCTGCCGTTACAGCGCTCGGCACCAATCTCGATCACACCGGAAGTCGCGCGCACAGCAACACCATGCCGAATTGCGTTCTCCACCAAAGGCTGCAAAATGAGATTCGGCACACGCGCTGCGAGCGTTTCCGGCGCGATCCGCATGTTCAGGTGCAAGCGATCCGCAAACCGAATCCGCTCGATTTCAAGATAGCGCTCGAGAAACTCGATCTCCTGTTTGAGCGAAACTTCCTGCGTTCCCACATTCTCCAAAGCGAGCCGCAACAAATCACTCAATCCGGCGAGCATGTCAGTGGCGGCTTTGTTCTCATTCTTGCGCACGAGCGCGGCGATGGCGTTGAGCGTGTTGAACAGAAAATGCGGGTGCAACTGCATTTTGAGCGTTTGCAATTGCGCCTGCGCCAGTTGCGTTTGCAGCTCGGCTGCTTGCAATTCGCCCGCGCGATATTTTTGATAATACGAAAATGCCAGGCCGACGCCGAGAACGCCCCAGTAAATCAAAAAATCGAGATTGACCAGCGAACGAAACTGGCCGGCAAAGACATCCGGAAATTCGTACGTTTGCCGCCACGGGAAAGGCTTGGTCAACACAATGACGAGCGCATGCAACGCGATATGAAGGCAAGCAAGAACAGCGCTGGCCAGGAAATGGATGAAGAGGCGGAGGGGCCAGCGTCGTCGCTCGAAGGGAAAAGACGATCCCAATTGGAGAATCAAAAGCGACAGCGGAATCCATGAAAACCATTGTCCCGCTTGCACGGCAAAAATTTTTGCCCATGCTACGGGGACGTTTTCCGCCCGCAGCGTGTAATAAAATTGCGCCGCAGACAAGACACCGACCACCACCCAAAATCCTGCGATCAAACTCCAGCTTATCCAGCGTGTTTTCATTGGACTCCGATTGCCCTCGAAACCTTTGCGCGATTTGACTGCATGATGCACAACAATTTAAGCCGATTCTTCTTGACCGCAAACGAATTTTCCGGGAATAGCAGGCAGCTTGCAGCCAAACGGCGAAAAACGGCCGCCAGACGCAAACGTGGCGGGCCTATCGAAACTGGCTGCGCCAGGCGCCAAATCAAAATAAACCCTTTCTACGTGATTTCTCCGCCGAAGTTTGTTACGCGCGGGAGCGGCGCAATCCAGCATTTTCCACGCAGCGTTTGAAAGCTGCCGAGCCTTTACCGAAACTTCTTTGTCCCCACTGGCGTGCGCTTCACGTTCGAGGCACTCGCCTTTCGGAGTTAGGATTTTTCTGTGAGCTTTTTAAGCAGCGCTGCCGCGTTGCTGTTCGCCGGATCCAACTCCAGAGCTTTGTTGTAATTCTCGACAGCTTTTTGCTTTTCACCCGCTTTCAGATAAGCTTCGCCCAGACTGTCGTAAACATTGCCGGATTGCGGAAAAGCCGCGACGTTGAGCTTGAGAACGTTGATCGCCTCCTGATTTCTGTTGGCGCTCAACAACTGATAACCGAGCAGATTGATGGCGCGTTCGCTCAGGCGCTTTTCATCCTTGAGCTGGCCAAAAAATTTCATCGCTTCCGGCAACCCGATTTTGTCAACGACCTCAAGATCGCCCTGGTTCACGGCCAAAAAATTTTGGTAACTTTTGAGCGCCCAATCTTTTTTGCCGATGCGCGAATAGGCCTCGCCCAATGCCTTGTGTGAAGCATGTGAAAGTGGATAGGCTTTAATATTCAACTCGAACAATTTAATCGCCGCTTCGACCTGGCCTTTTTCCAGTTGTTCGAGACCGAGATTGAGCATGTCGCCTTCATAAAATTTCGGCATGCTGCCATTTCCTGCATACGCGGTTTGATAAGCTTTGAGCGCAGCCTCGACGCCGTCTTTTTTTAAGGCCACCGTAAATTCATTGTCGATAATGAGTCCGGCACTGGGATCCCACTTGTCGTATTCCATATACTTGGCTGTCGCACGAGCCGCTTCTGTTCCCAGCAACTTGGTGACCACGCGCAACGCGCCGTCAATGCCTGCGGAGATGCCGGCCGTCGTTATGATCTGGCCGTTGTCAACAAAACGCGTGTTGCGGAGAATTTTGGCTTTCGGCGTCGCTTCCTGCAGCCGGTCGATAAAGCCGTACCAGGTCGTGGCCTGCTTGCCGTCGAGCAAGCCGGCTTTGGAGAGCAACAGCGCGCCGGTGCACACGGAGAGTATGATCTCGGTGTGCGCCGCCGATTCGCGCACCCAGTTGATGACATCCGCATTGGCGGCCGGAATGCTGGTGGCGCCGCCCGGTAGAACGATGATGTCGGGCTTGGGGCAATTGTAAATCGTGTAAGCCGGCATGACTTTCAAGAAGCGCTGGCTGGTCAGCGCGTCTGCCGAGGGCGCCACGGTGTAGACATTGAAGCCCGGCGTGGATGCAAACACCTCTCCCGGTCCGCCGAAGTCGAGCAGTTCGACGCCTTCGTGCACGAAAATGGCGACATTGCGCTGGCGCCGGGTTTGCGCGAATGCAGCCGACACCAGCATCAGGCTCACCGCAAACATTTGCAGATTTTTTTTCATAACCTCATCTCCTTCACTTTAAATTAGCGCAACCCGTTGCGTGATTTTGCAATGATTTGATGATAAGATGCCGATCATTGCCAAAGCGTTTATGCCGCCAGGCTGATCAACGGTTTGAAACGGAGACGGTTGCGCCACCAATAAATTACTGTCAGGAAGCCGAAAGGTTTTGTACAAAATTGCTCTTTTTGAGATACTGCCCGGGCGTGACTCCAACGAGGCGCTTGAAATGCCGGTGGAGATGGCATTGATCAAAAAAGCCGGTTGCGAAAGCCGCATCGGCAATGGCGCAGCCCTGCGCGAGAAGCTGCCGGGCGTGCGCAACCCGCAAGTTGATCACATATTCATGCGGCGGCAGACCAACGGCTTGGCGAAAAGCGCGCAACAGATGGAAGGGACTGAGGTAGGCAATTTGGGCGAGGAATTCGAGAGAAATATTTTTGTTGAAATTTTCCGTGAGATATGCTTTGGCGCGTTTCACGGCGGCGATTTCGTTGCCCAGAGGGCGCCATGGTATATGATTGTCCGCGTGGCGCCGGATCAATAGCGCCAGCGCGTTGAGCAGTAGGGTTTGTGCGGTGAGGGGGTCGGCACCGGCTTCACAAACACGATGCGCGTGCACCAACTTCTTCGCGAGGCGCGCATCGTCAACAACCGGTATGGGAAAAAATGGCATACCCGTTTGGCGATCGCCAAGCTGCGAGGCAATTTCGGTGAGCAGCTCCGGCGCGGCATATAGGCTGCGGTACACCAACGGCGCTGCGCCGAGCGCGCGTCCGGTGTGCACCTCATGCGGATTGATCAGAACGATGCTGGCCGCCGGCGCCGCATGCGTCGCGCGGTCGCAATAAAATTCGTTGACGCCCTGTTCGACGACTTGGATGACGTAAGTCTCGTTCCAATGGCGCGGAAAAACATGGGTTGTGTAGCTGGCTTTTAATAATTCAAGATTATTGAATTCTTGCAAGCGCAACAACTGAAAATAGGCTTGAGCGGTTTTCATATTTTTTTATTCGTGCCGGCACAACGGCAAGGTTAAACATGGCAACTAGCCAAGACGTAAGACCAGCTTTCACCAAAAGCGTTCAAACCGCCATTTCCCGGCACCAGCTTGGTGTACGCTGCACTAGCTTACCGTGCTTATTAAAAAAACCTGCACGGCGGTCGAGATGCGCCAAGCACAATGGTTTTGTTGTTGGTGCAAGCAGTTTGGTTTACTCGCACCATCAGCGGTCGCAAAAATTATAATTTCACAATACCAAATCTTGTTGCGAGATTTATCTTGCAATTTTCATCTAACATTTTTAAACTCTTATTATGGATTTTAGTGAGTGCGATACTTCCGATACTTATTGCAGGCAATCATTAAAGCGGATTCGCCTTTTGTTGATCAACGGAGAAAAAAATTATGGCTAAGCAATCTACTGCAATCACACGCCAAATTATTTTATTGTATAACCTCGATTCCAGTTGGACACGGTCAGAACAAAGAGAAGTTTGCCGGCTGGTCGAAAAAATGCAGGCCGGTTTGGAGAAACAAAAATATCGCGTGCAGCCGGTGGAAGTTCACGACCATCTGGCGGAACTGGAAGCATACGATCCCTTGGAATGGTTGGTCTTTAATTGGTGTGAGGGTTTCGAGGGTCAGCCTTGGTCAGACAGCTTGGTGGCCAAAGAGTTGGAAAACCGGGGCTTTGCCTTTACCGGTTCTGGTTCCAAAATTCTTAAAAAGAATCAAGACAAATGGCGCGTGAAACGCGCGCTGCATGCCGCCAGAGTTCCAACGCCGGCAAGCCGGGTCATGAAAAACGCCGTTGACGCCGGAGAATGGGGATACTTTCCTGCTATTGTGAAGCCGGTCGCGCAGCACAGCAGCGTTGGCATCAGCACCCAATCCGTGGTTGACAATCGCGAGGCGCTCATCCGCCAAATTCGCCGGGTCTACGGGGAATTTGGGGAAGCCGCCTTGGTCGAACCGTTTATCGACGGCCGCGAGTTTCATATTGCCGTTTGGGGTAATCGCAAAGTCGAGGCCTTGCCGCCGGTCGAGTTGGACTTCTCGGCCTTTGCGGATTTGCACGAGCGCCTGTATACCTACGAATGCAAATTCATTCGCCACTCGCGCGGCATGATGGGCATTGACTGGTACTGCCCGGCGCCGGAAGATGCCAGCCTACGCGCCAAGCTGCAAAGCGTGGCGATTGCCGCTTACCGGGCGGTGGGCTGCCGGGATTACGCGCGCATGGATTTGCGTTTGTGGAATAACCAACCGCTGGTCTTGGATGTCAATTCAAATCCGGATCTGCATCCGGAATCGGTTTTCCCCATGGCTACTGAGGCGGTTGGAATGACTTACGGTGAGATGGCGGGGCGCCTTGTTGAGTTGGCGATGTCACGCTTGAAAAGAAAACGCACCTTGCAAAAATCGAAGCCGCGTAATCTGGCGGAAGCCTATTTTGCCTCATAATGCGGCTTGCCGGCATCGGCTATTTGCCGCAAATAAAACCCTGCGCGATCAACAGTGGAATGACAACATACACGAGTGAATCGCGAATCAGATAAAAAACGAAAATTCCGGCTAAGACCTTCCAACCCTTTTCGCGTAAAAAACCTTTCACTCCTTTTTCACGCAACACCGCCGTCCATTCTTGGATGATCGGCGGTTTAAAAATTTTGCGAAAATTCATGGCGCTTTCCTGTAGCGATTGGCAAAAATGAAAACTATTTCAAATTCATTAAATTTACAATAAATTCGAGGAATTCGCAACCCGTTTTTTTGTCAACCGGCAGAATTCCGCCCACCAACGATTGCTCACCAAGGGTTGGGGTTATTCGGCGCCATACGCTTTCACAAAAATGCTTTAACCTGTTTGGCAAACCGGTGGCAGGCGGCGCCGAGAAATTCAAGATCAGCTTCCACGTGCGCTGTGGAGTTTGAGCCGAGGCCGTGCACGGTGAAAACATTTTCCACTAACAAGCCGAGTTGCAAGACTTTTTCACCCAACTCGAGGTCGCAAATCGCGGGGTTGCGCACTTCTTCGGGTGTGTTTAGTTCGCCGTCCTCTTCATAAGGAAACAACAACATGTGCATGGGATTGCCGGGCAAATCACGATTGCGGTCGCCGGCAAAACGAACGTAGATATTTTCTTCGGCAAATGTTTTGGTAACGATTTCCCGCAGCTTCGCGCCGGTGGCAAAAAGCTGCGGATAGATAGTAGCTTCGTGGTCGATCAAATGTTGCATGAAAATTTTTCCGGCCAGCATGCTGGCCGGATGCGCGGCGTACGTACCGCCTTCAAATTTGACCTTGCCGCCCTTGCCCGCCCAGCGCAAAATATCCGCGCGTCCCGCCACGGCTGCGACCGGCATGCCGCCGCCGATGGCTTTGCCCAGCGTCATTAAATCCGGCTGCACGCCGTACAACGCGGCGGCACTTCCCGCTCGAAACCGAAATCCGGACACGACTTCATCAAAAATAAGCAGCGCTCCGTATTTCCGGGTTAATTCACGCGCGGCCTGCAAATATTCCTTTTTTGCCGGCATCAAGCCGCCGCCGCCGATCACCGGCTCGACGATGAAACACGCGAGCTGATCGCCGTATTGCCGGAAATGGTCTTTTAATTTTTCCGTGTTGTTGTAATTTGTTATAATGATATTTTCATTTACACTCGCGGGAACGCCGGCGCTGTCCATTCCCGCGAAACCGCCGTGGTAGCCAACGCCTTTCAATCCCCACGGATGGCCGCCATGCCAGCCGCCGCCGACTTTCAGCACCAGCTCGCGGCCGGTGCAGGCGCGCGCCAAAAGAATGGCGTTCATCGTCGCCAGCGCGCCCGTCGTGGTGAAGCGCACGCGCTCTGCGCCGGTTTGTTGGCAAATCAACTCGGCCACCTCGATCTGCCAGCGATCCGTAAATCCGGTTTGCAAGCCCAGACCCTCGCCAAAAAATTCAGCCAAAGCCCGGGTGACCATTTCCGGATTGTGGCCCAAAATGTTCGCATGATGGCCCTGCCAGAAATCGAGAATGCGATGGCCGTCTTCGTCTTGCAGCCAAGCGCCTTTGGCGCGGGTCAGGCGCGGCGAGAAGGGATGCAACAGGCGCAGGGAATTGCTGCCGCCGTCAACCATGAGTTTTACCGCACGCTCATGCAAGGCCGCAGATTTCGGCGAGCGCTTGGCGTATGCTTCAGCAAATTGGGCCAGGAGAGGCGAATAGTCGCGTTGTTTCATTTTAAAAATTCGTACAAGAGACAATGAATTATTTTTTGAACACGGAATACGCAGACTGCGTCCGTAGGATAATCCTAATTTTACACAGAGAAAAAATCTGCGAGAATCCGCGTCATCCGTGTCCAAGTTTTTTTATATTTGCCTCGACGGACACTCCGGCGCGAGCAGGCATTCATTGCATTTCGGTTTACGTGCCGAGCAAATCACCCGGCCGTGTTGAATCATCCGATGGGAAAAAACCGTCCATTCCTCTTGCGGCACGATCGCCATCAAATCGCGTTCGATTTTTTCCGGCGTTGGCTCGTTGGAAAATCCAAGCCGCTGCGACAAGCGCTGAATATGTGTATCCACCACCACGCCGGCGTTGATCCCGAACGCGTTGCCGAGCACGACGTTGGCGGTCTTGCGGCCGACGCCGGGAAGTTTGAGCAACTCGTCCATCGTGCGCGGTACTTCACCGTGATGATCGCGTTCCAAAACGGTAGCGCAAGCTTTTAAATTTTTCGCTTTATTATGAAAAAAACCGCTCGCGCGAACCAATGCTTCCAATTCAGTCAAAGTGGCTTGCGCCATTGCCGCCGGCGTGGGATACTTTTTGAATAACGCCGGCGTAATTTGGTTGACGATTTTATCAGTCGATTGCGCGGAGAGAATGGTCGCGACCAATAATTCGAAGGGCTGGTGATAATGCAGCGCGCAGCCGGCATCCGGATACAACTCGCGCAATTTTTCGAGCAGGCGTTGGTCCCGGCTGGCCTGCTTTTCAACCGGTGTGGCCGCGCGGGACTTTTTAGATGCCGGCCGGGGCTTAGAAAATTTTGATGTCGCCAATGAAGAACGAAATGCGGATGTTCAAGCGTGTAATCGCGGTATCAAAATCGGCGGATTTAAAATTGCGATTGAGGCCGATGCCGTCTTCCTTGCGGCCAAACATCACCAGATCGCCGATTGCCAGCGACGCCGTGATGGCATAAGGCACGTTTTTCGGCGCCACCAGCGTGACGTCGCCGATAAAGCCGGAGATCGTGAGATTGCGCTGGCCCTCCGCGAGCGTAATGCCGGATAGATCGAGATTGATATCGCCGATGAAATTCGAGGTGTTGCCGCCTTGAAACGCGGTGCTGGTGACCTGCAAATTAATGTCGCCGATGAAACGGTTTTCGGAAAGATAGTCGGTGGAAAAGGTCGCTGCCCCGGGGCCCAGGCTGGTTTCGGAGGCCGGTTGCTGCAAAAAGTCCGGCGCGCCGGACTTGCGGCTGAGAATGATTTTGATACCGACAGCGACCAGAATCAACGGCCAAAAATTCTGGATGACTTCGTCAAATTGCAGAATATTTAAATTGTCCAGCAAAAACAACATCCCGAACAAAATCAAGATCCCGCCCCAAATCATACGGCGGTTTGCTGGCAGATTCGCATGCATGGCCTCTCTCCAATATCTCAAGACACGTTCATTTTTCGTCGCGCAGCGTTGATTGACTCTCGTGCCATTTTTGTACGCAAGAAAGCGCAAATGGATGCGTGGCGTACGGCAACAATTTTAAATCGTGATTGCCAGTGATCTGGCACCGCCGGCCTGGGCGCCGGGCCTCGCGGTTGAAAAATAAGCTGTTTTCGCGCCCCCGATGCACGCGTTATTAAAAACCACCGGGCGCCGGTGTTACTTCCGCTTCTTCGCAAACCACTTCTCGATTTCCTTCGCCGATTTGGTGTTGAGCACATCCTGCCGGCGCAGCCAGCCTTTGCGCGCGATGCCGACGCCGTAAAAAGTATCGGCCAACCCGTCAAGCGAATGCGCGTCGGGATTGATGCTGATGAGCACCCCTTTGTCGCGGGCATACTTGCAATAGCGCCAATCGAGATCGAAACGATGCGGACTGGCGTTGATCTCGATGCACACGCCCAGCGCCGCGGCGGCGTCGATGACTTTGCGATGATTGAGCGGGTAACCCTCGCGGCCAAGCAACAGCCGGCCGGTGGGATGCCCGAGAATGCGCACCGCCGGATGCTCCATCGCTTTAATGATGCGCGCCGTGGCCTTCTCTTCTGTCATGCTCATCGCGCTGTGAATCGAAGCCACGACAAAATCAAAACTCTCCAAAACTTTCTCGGGGTAATCGAGCTTGCCATCGGGAAGAATGTCGCATTCCGTGCCTTTGAAAATGCGGAAACCTTTCATCTCGGCGTTGATTTTGTCAATTTCCTTGTGCTGCGCCTTGACACGCTCCGGCGTGAGGCCGTGCGCATACGCCACCGACATGCTGTGATCGCAAATGCCGAGATATTCGAAGCCGAGTTTTTTGCTGCCCGCCGCCATTTCGCGCAGGCTGTTGGCGCCGTCGCTGTGCGTTGAATGGCAGTGCAACACGCCGCGCAAATCTTCCTTCGTAATCAATTCCGGAATTCCATCGCGGAGCGCGGCTTCGATTTCGCCCATGTTTTCGCGCATTTCCGGCGGCACATAAGCCATGCCGAGGGCGGCAAAAATTTCTGTTTCATCTTTGCACCGAATGAGCTTCTTGCCTTTGAATAGGCCATAATCACTCATCTTGATGCCGAGCTTGAGCGCGTGACTGCGCATCGCGACGTTGTGCTCGGCGGAACCGGTGGAATGGTGCAGGAGATAAGGATATTCTTCATCGGAGAGCAGGCGCAAGTCCGCCGGAATGCCCTTTTCCAGCAGGACGCTGCTCTTCGTATCGCCCTGCGCAATGATATTACGCACGCCGGGAAAACTCGTGAAGGCCTTCATAATCGCCGGGCGATCCGCGTCTTTGCAGCTCGCGACGATATCGATATCTTTGATGGTTTCTTTGCAGCGGCGCAAGCTGCCGGCCAGCTCGGCGCGCATCACTTTCGGATGACGGCGCACGGCCTCGAATAAGGGCATCGCCACTTCGACAGTGTGATGAAACAAATGCCGGCTGGAAAACTCGCGCACCTGCCGGATGCCGTCGAGAAACTTTTCCTGGCTCTTTTTGCCGAAACCTTCGAGATCGATCAAACGATCTTCCTGGCAGGCCTGCTCCAGCGCCGCAATCGAATCGATGCCCAACTCGGTAAAAAGCTTTTTGGCCTTTTTCGGACCGAGGCC
>JAJVHT010000111.1 GCA_022072515.1 bacterium | reverse complement strand
TTCGCCGTTGAATTTATAAAGTAACCATTGCCGCCAGAAAATGCAATGATTTTCCTGGTTAAAAGATGGCAATAAAAAAGTTACAAAAAAGACGCCGCGGCGCGTTAGGTGTTCAAATATTAACCAAATTTGATAAACCCAAAACAACTTTTACTTGATTTGTTAGGTCTACTTAATTAAATTGACATTGTCCGCACACCGGAGCAACCTTGATATACCGCACAGGAAGAAAATGGTCAGCAAAAAATCTCGGCATGGAGAGCACTGGATCGAGGTTGGAAGGAATACATTTCAGCTTGTCTACAATGTCATCAACGTCATTGCGATTTTAGCGGCAAGCGCGGGGCTGATTTTTGCCTATCGCGAGGAGTTGCAATGGGGTTTGATGGCGATTGCGGTGGCCGTCCTCTGTTTTGCCATCCTGCATTTTTATAAACAAAACTTGCAAGAAAAAGGCCAGGCGTTATCCAACCCGCATCTGTGGATCGATGAAGATCAGATGCTGGTGCGCATTTATAAAGACCGGCGCGTGGTGAGGCATCAATATCGCTTCCGCGCTCTGCGGAAAGTCGATCGCTATCTCTTTAAATTCTTTTGGTCGGGCACCGGTGAGGCCGGGGTGGTTTGCGAAGCGGCGCCAAATGATGCGCTCGCTTCCATTCCCGACCCGAACAATATTCCGAAATGGCGGCGCTATGTCTTGCTGTTTGCCGAGCCCTTAACGAAGCGCGCCACCAAGCAAATCTCGCTGACTTACGAGTTGCTGGACGAAAATCATCGCGCTTATCCCTATCAAGAAGTCTCTTATGCGCATGTCGCCGGTTGCAGCAAATTAGGCCTGCGCTTGCAATTTTGGAGCCCGCTGCTGCCGGACAAGGTGTATGTGACGAAATACAGCTCGACCCGCGAGCTTTTAACGCGGGAGGAAATTCCGCTGGCCGGCGAGGAAGAAAATTCGCGTGAATATTTCGTGGAAGTCGAGCCGGAACGCGGCGCCAAATATCATATCGAATGGGAAACCCTGGCGTGAGAATTTGACAAAAAATTTTCTCCGCAATCCGGAGGGAAATCGCCTACTACTTACTGTTGAAAATCGATGACCTCAAGATACCCCAAGTCAACACACCGCGATGAACTTTGCGAAGAGGTTGCCGTATGTATGAAGAATGAATGATGGTGGACTGCGGTTTTGTCCCGGCTTTTCTGCACAAAATTTAGAATCAGGAAGCCGGGACGAAATCGCGGTTGTTGCGAAACTGCAACATTCAGCAGCAGCCGCCGGTGCTCTTGCCGTCTGATGAAAATTTTGCGATGAGGTGCATGAGGCAAAAAAATGGCGCGCCCGCCGGGATAATTTGGCGCCGCGCTGCAACTTCAGCCTGCTCTATTCCTCTTCCATTCACCAACCCTGTCTGGGTCAACTACCCTCGTCTGCCTGAGAGGCGTTTATTGTCGGCAATCACATCGAGCCACCGCGCCCCAGCGGCAACAACCCGCCGGGCTTCGGCAAATCTATGGAAGCAAACCATGCCAAATGATGCGATGCAAGTAGAAACATTGCCCCGTTTTTCATGACGCGCATTCAAATCGAAATCGGGGCGCGGGGTGGCAGGAAAATGATCGCCCCAATATACCGAAAAGTAAAATTCCTGTCAAGTCTTATTAAAATTATGTCACAATTTTTTGCTTGATTTTTACTTTTTTTTTCACTTACTTGGATGGTCATGCGATTCCAGCCAGGGCGCGAGCTTCATGCCTAAAATCATGACAGGTTGATTACCAAGTCATTATTGAATAGCCGTCTGATGGAACTTTTTTGCATGAAAGAATGGAACGCAGAGTCTGCCTTATGAACAATGAAGCATTTCTACCCCCGGGCTTCCGTTTAAGCTCCAAACTGGAAGCCGGAACGGTTCTCACCTTTGCACCTGCAGCGCCGCACCAACCAACAGCAACATCACCACGCACAACATCAAGGTCAACATTTGTTACCATCTTTCGGAGGGTTAAGCCATGAGGCTCTTGCTTGATGCAATTTTAGGAATACTGGCCGGTGTGAGCATCACTTTCCCGTGGCTGACAAAAGCCGGCTGGGAATCCGGCATCGTGTATGGATTCATCGCGCTCGTCCTTTTAGGCCTCATCTTTCTCCTGCATCTAAAACCAAATGACAATACCGAAAAAATGATCAATGCCGCGGAAGTACGCAGTTTAAATGCGTTGAGCAAGATCAACGGCACGATGAAATAAATTTGCTACAATTTGGCTGTCGTCATTTAATAAAATATCGAACTGAGTGAAATAAAAGGACATGCCGCCGTGTCCTTTTTTAGTTTATGCCCAAACAACATTTAAAAGGCCTTGACCGCGACGAGCTGACGGCTTTCATGGTTGGTCTCGGCGAACAGCCGTTTCGCGCCAAGCAGCTCTTTCGCTGGATGTATGGCAGAGCGGCGCAAGATTTTGACGAGATCACTGATTTTGCCAAACCGCTGCGCCAACGTTTGCAAGAAGCTGCCGCGCTCGCCACTTTAACGCTGGAAACGCAGCAAATTTCGCAGCGGCGCGATGCCGAGAAATATCTTTTTCGGTTGGCGGACGGCTTGCACGTGGAAAGTGTGCTGATGCGTGACGGCGCGCCGGGCCGCCCGAACCGTCACACACTATGCATTTCCTCGCAAGTGGGCTGTCCGGTGGATTGCAAGTTCTGCGCGACGGGTCTGATGGGTTTGCTCCGCAATCTGCGCCCGGGAGAAATCGTTGATCAAGTTTTAATGGTGAAACGCTTGAGCGGCAGTCCGGTCACGAATGTCGTCGTCATGGGCATGGGCGAGCCGCTGTTGAATTACGACGCGCTGCTTAAAGCGTGCTATTTGCTTGCCGACGACGAGGGCCCGAATCTCGCGCAGCGCCGGCTGGTGATTTCCACCAGCGGCTTGGTGCCAAAGATCGAGCGCTTCACACAGGAAGGGCACAAATTTCGCCTGGCGATTTCACTCAACGCCACCACGGACGAGGTGCGCAATCAAATCATGCCGATCAACCGCAAATATCCGATTGCGGCGCTGCTGCAAGCGGCGCGCGAATATACGCGCCAGGCGAAACAACGCATCACATTCGAATACATTTTGCTCGACGGCGTCAATGATTCGCCGGCCGATGCCGAGCGTTTGAAAAATCTGACGCGCCCCATTCCGTGCAAGATCAATCTCATTCCTTATAATCCAATTGCCGAGCCCCATGCCGTGGCGGGTGGCGATTCGCTGCTGGCGTTTCGCCGGCCCAGCTTCGAGCGTATCGAAGCGTTTCTCGCTGCCGTGCGTACCGGGCCCAACACCGTCACGCTGCGCTGGAGCAAAGGCGACGATATCGACGCCGCCTGCGGGCAGTTGTGGACGAAGGCGCAAAAGCCAATTCGTGCGGAAAAGAAGGGCATTGTCATTTAATTTCAAGCAATAAAATTAGCTTTGGTCTTGATCATGCTTTTTGTTATATTTGAATAAAAGAAATCAGGAGGCGCTCATGACCGCAGTACTCGCACAAGCTTTTGACCAAGCCGCTAAACTCCCAAAGGCGATACAAGAACAAATCGCGTTGCAACTTTTAGAAGATATTAACGCCGAACTGCAATGGGAGCAAACCCTTGCCGAGTCACAGGATAAACTGGCGAAAATGGCGGCTAAAGCGCGAAAAGATATTAAGGCCGGCCGGGTAAAAAAAATGGGTTGGGATGATTTATGAAGTCATCTCTGACCCACGATTTTATTAAATACTTTCGTAAGCTTCCCAACCGAATTCAGCAACAAGCCCGCAAGAACTATAAACTCTGGGAATTGAACCCGTATCATCCCAGCCTTGAGTTTAAAAAAGTCCATCACACAGAGCCAATTTAGTCGGTACGGGTAGCTATTGGGTGGCGAGCGTTAGGTTTGAAAGAAAGGGAGGAAATAAACTGGTTTTAGATTGGGTCACACGCTGATTACGATTCTATCATTAGCAAACTCTAAAATTTCGCCAGCACGAACCCGTCACGCGGCGCTGGAGCAAAGGCGATGATAACGCCGCCTGCAGGCAATTGCAAACGAAAGTCGAAAAGAATAAAAGTTAAACCGACACTTTCATTTTCAAATTACTGCTTGACTTTCTCACCAATTTTTGATTACCCTCATACTTGTTTCAGATCAACGCGGGGTTTTCCAACCGCGTTGATCTTTGGCGCGTTAGTGGTAATAGCATTTTTTTTCATCAACAGAATCGGTAGCTGCTTCAGCTTTGGGTAGGTGCCATGAAAAAGCTGCGATGGATCGGTGCAGGAATTGGGTTGCTGTTGCCGGGCGCGCTGTGGGCGCAGCTCGCGTTTCATGATTCGTTGAATGGCATTTACTGGGCGCCCATCACACCGCCGAGCCGCGAGAACTTTCAGCAATGCCAAATTTTGCGCGAGGGCTTGGGCTACGTGCTCGGCTCCACCGGCACCTTGTACGAATTTGAGGCGGCGCGGCCACAACCGTGGCGCAGCTTGCCGCGGCCCAACTTATATCTCATTCAACAGTTTTTTGCCCTGTCGCCGGAAAACATTTGGGCCATGGCAGAAGTGCCGGCAGCTTTCAGCTACCAACTCTTTCATTGGGATGGCGCACGCTGGTCAAATTTTCCTTCACCCAACGTTAATAGAATACGCGATTTTATTTTTGTTTCATCCGATGAGGGGTGGCTCGGCTGTGAATACGGCGAGATGTGGCATTTCTCGCAAGGGCGTTGGGAGCAGGAACAATTGCCGACGCTGATTCACATCAACAAGCTGGAACTGACGGCGGACGGCAACTTGTTTGCAATCGGCGAAGCGCCGGAGCAGGGCGCGGTGCTGTGGCGCACTGCGGGGAAATGGCAGTCGTTGTTTTCCGCTACGGGCGTACAACCCAAAACGGTAAGTTTGTCACCGGCGCAGGTTTTGTTTATTGGTTACACGGGTGTGGCCACTCCGCTCGCCTTTGCCGGCCGCCCGATCCAGTTTGCGCCAATCCGCCGGCTCGAATTTTTTCCAAATGGTTGGGGTTATGGGCTCGGCGACGGTGAGAATGGACACAAACTTTATGCTTTTCATGACACCACTTATTTCCCCCTGCTTTCTACCGCCGGCGATTTGCAAGATTTGGCGTTATTTAATCCGCGCTTTTCATGGCTCGTCGGGCAAAACGGCTTGATTCTCGCGCCGTCAAACCCCACAATTCAGCAAAACAGTTCAGCTTCGCCGGAACGCTATTTCAGTTTCCAAAGCCAAAACCTTTCACAGTTGTACGGCATGGCGGTTTTACAGGATCGCCCGGGGCAATTATCCAACATTTATTTTCTTCAGACGGGCGCGGCGAATTTGGTCTATGCGCGCCAGGATTTACTTCCCCAAGCGCCGTTTATCAATCAAGCCGAGCGGCTGAATCTTGCCGGCATCAAATATTACGCGGATCGTTACAGTTCGCGCAAAGATCCACTGACGAATTACGATCAAGCCGTGACCACGGGTGACTTAAATGGCGACGGTTGGGAGGATATTGTGGTTATCGGCATGTACGGCCATCCGTTTATTTATTTGCACAGCGGCCATGATTATTATTTCGACGCGACGGATTATTCCGATCTGCACAACTGGGGTTACATTCAACAGCGCCCGATGCTGGCCAATTTGTTTGACGCCGATCACGACGGCGATTTGGATTTATTTGTCGCTTGCCAATTTCAAAGCAATGCGTTTTTTGTCAACGACGGCCGCGGCCGCTTTACCGAAGTTGGACAAGCCGCCGGCCTGGCAACGGATGGCGGCGGTATTGGCGGCTACGTCGCCGATTTCGACGGTGATGGATGGGACGATTTGTATGTCACCTGCGCTGGCCGACCGAATCGGCTTTATCGCAATCTCAAACCCGACACCCTGACCGGTTTGCCGCGTTTTGCCGACGTTAGCGCTGCCAGCGGCGAGGCCTGCCCGCCAACGCTCAAGCAATCACAAGGCGCGGCAATTGCCGATTACGATAACGACGGGGATTTCGACATTTTTGTTTGCAATCTTTGGGAAGGCAATCAATTGCTGCAAAACAATGGCAAGGGCTTCTTCACGGAAGTGTCGGCGGCCGCGGGACTTTCCGGCCGTGATCTCAGCATCGGCGCCACTTTCTTCGACGCCGATCAAGACGGCCATCTCGATCTGGTGCTGGCGAATCGCGGCGCTGACCGCTTTTACAAAAATCTCGGCACCGGCCGGTTTGTCGAGCGTACCGAACAATTCGACCGGGGCGAGATTTTTAAAGGGCTGATTCTGAACAGCACCCGGCAACTCGGCGGCTATAGCTACGGCACGTTGGCGGTCGATCTCGATGATGACGCCGACTTGGATCTACTGATCAGCAACTATGACACGGGATTATTTGTTTTTGAAAATTGGACCAACGATCGCGCTGCGACGATTCAAATTTTTCTCGAAGGCATTGTCAGCAACCGTTCCGCCGTTGGCGCGAAGGTGGCGCTTTATCGCGCCGGCACAATAGGTCAACCCGACAGCTTAGTGGGTCTGCGCCAGATCGAGTCTGCCAGCAGTTTCGGCTGCAGCCCGGCCAAAGTCGCGCATTTCGGTGTTGATCGTCGCGCCACCTACAACGCCAAAATATTTTTCCCTTCGGGAAACCTCCGAGAAGTGCATGGTCTGCGCGGCGGCGATGCACGCTTGATCACCGAGTTAGATAAACCAGAGTCGAGCCTCATCAAGGCGCAGCGCGCATTGGCGAATCTGTTTTGGGGCTATCGTCGTGCACAACGGGGAATGGTATTTCTTCTCGGTGGAATTTTGCTGGCTTTTGTACTGCTGGCCGGAAAAAAATGGCTGGGTTTATCCAGCCGTGAACGCAAACAACTGGCTTTCATCTTTGCTGCGAGCTTGCTGATTTGTCATTTTCTGTGGTTTGCACCGGCGCCAAATACATTTGTATGGCGTCCATTGCTCATGAGTTTGTCCTTGACGCTGCTGACGATCGTGATTTGGCGGGGGCAACGGCTCTATCAAGCCCGTCCCGCCTCGATCGAGATGCTGCAAATCCGTCTCAACGCCTTCGAACACGGCTCGCTTATTCATCAATTGCTGAATCGTTTTACCTTGCTGGCCGAAAATCTCGCAGCCAATGGAGATTTGCCGCCGGCCGCGCGCGACAAGCTGGCAGAAACCAGCGCGGGCCTGTTGCATTTGCTTAATCATGAAATCCGCGCAATTTTGCAGTATCAATACGGCAACAATTTCGCGATGGAGTCAGCCTTCCACTTGGAAACAGTTTGGCGCCGGCTCAAAAAAACATTGACGGCGCTGCAGCGCCAACTGGCTGCCGGCGAACGACTCGACCATGCTCAGCTCATCGCGGCCGTCGCCTTGCAGAAAAAATTGCGCGAGCTGATTCCGGCCATCAAAAAACAAGTGCACGAGCGCCAGCGCCTGGACGTTGTGGCGGCATTAAAAGAATTTATTCAGCGCGCCGAACAACCCACTTTAAGGCTGTTGGCGCCGCCACCGTTGCCGCCGGTGCGAATGGCCGCGGCGGATATCATTTATGTTTTGGATGAGCTGCTGCAAAATGCATTGCACAATATGGACGGGCGGCCCCCGCAAATCGACATCGCGTTGCGCGCGCAACTGGACGAAGTGCAAATCGACGTCACCGACAATGGCAAGGGCATCCCGGCAGCACAGTGGGAAGAAATCTTTCGCTATGGCTTTACCACCAAGCCCCATCATCAAGGGGGCTTCGGACTTTATCATGCGCGCCAGCGCCTGGAAAAATACGGTGGCAAACTCTTCGTGGCGCAAAGCGAAGTGGGCAAAGGCACGACGATGCGGATTTGTTTGCAAGCGGAAATTGAAAATAAAAATACGCCTTGAAAATGAAGCAGAGAATCATTATTTTGGCGAGACCATTGCGCGCGCGGTGCCAGCAGCATAAAAAGCTTTGTTTGGAAAACGCTGGCTTACAATTCTACCGGCGAGAAGAGCACATTTTTTAATTTGGTTTTGTGGGAATTTTCGTATGCGCCATACTTCGGAAAAACACACCATTCTCATTATTGACGATGATCCTGATTTTGTCGAAGCCCTGCGCGCCCTCGCCGGCGAGGAATTTCACTTGTTCGCGGCGACCAGCGGCGAAGAGGGCTTGCGCCAATATTCGGCAAACGCCAGCGACCTCGTGTTGCTCGATCTCAAGCTCGGCCGCGGCATCGACGGCCTCGAAACGCTGCGCCGGCTGAAGCGTCTTGATCCGGATGTGCCCGTGATTATGATCACCGAACATGTCGCGCTGGAAACGGCGCGTCAAGCGGGGCAACTCGGCGCCGCGCATTTTTGCGACAAAGCGCTGAGCCTCAAAGAAATTCGCCTCGTCATCAATCAACATTTGCACAACCTGCCGTGGCGCCGGGCTTATCGCGACGCTATGCAGCGGCAGATGCACCCGTTTATCGGCAACAGCCCCGTGGTGCAGCGGCTCTTTGCTGATCTCGACATCATCGCGCCGGCGGATCGTCCCGTACTCATTACCGGTGAATCCGGCAGCGGCAAAGAATTAATTGCGCAGCAAATTCACCGGAAAAGCGCGCGCGCCCATCACCCGCTGCTCATTGTCAATTGCAGCAACTTGTCGCCGGAGCTGTTTGAGAGCGAATTTTTCGGCCACGAAAAAGGCGCTTTCACCACCGCGCTGCAAACACAAAAAGGCAAATTCGAGCAGGCCGACGGCTGCACACTTTTTCTCGATGAAATCGCCGACCTGCCGCTGGCGGCGCAGCCCAAAATTTTGCGCGCCATTGAATACGGCACGTTCAGCCGCGTCGGCGGCCAGCGCGAGCAGCACGCCGATGTACGCCTGCTGGCTGCCACCAACCAGAATTTGGAGGACGCCGTCAAAGCTGGCAAATTTCGCCACGATTTGTTTTATCGCCTCAATCATCTGCGTTTGCATGTGCCGCCGTTGCGCGAACGCCGCGACGACATTCCGCTGCTGGTCCAGTATTATCTGCATTATCACAGCGTCACGCTGCACCGGTCACAACCGGAAATTCCCGCTGATCTTATGGAAACCTGGCAGCGTTATGATTGGCCTGGCAACGTCCGTGAGCTGAGCACCGAGATCGAGAATTTGGTGCTGTTCAGCCGGAATGGAAAAATTGACCGCGCGCGCTTGCGCATTCCGGTATCGAACCAAACCGCTTCGCCCGATTTTTTCGAGCCGTTTTTTACGTTGCCCTACGAAGCGGCCAAAGAAAACGTGCTGACGCAATTTCAGCAGGCGTATGTGCGCCATCTCGTCGTACAGCACGAAGGCAATCTTTCACGTGCCGCCGAAGCTGCCGGCATCAACCGCAGCACGATTTATCGCCTGCTGAATAGTTCATCACCTCATCCCGACGACGCCCAAGAAAACTGATTTCTTCTCCTCTCCCTCAACACCCTTTTCCCTTTCATTTATGTTGCTTCCAGGCAACAGCGCTAAATCAATAAAACTTCTGCTGTAATGCTGACTGTCATCGCTGAACGTTGCCTGCATGCAACACCCGCCTCCCTATCCGGCGAGGCCAGCTTGTCCTAAACTGTTGTGTTTCCAGTTGCAACCACTGTGAATCATTTGAAATAGTCTGGTACAGCGTTTGTTAATGTGTATAACAATTCCAGTGTGTGCAAAAAGGCAAAGGGCTCAACAACGAATTACGCCGATGGCGCTGACTTAATTCGTGTAATTTGTGAAATCCGTTGTTCGGTTTGCACCTATTGGGTTCCGGTCCTGACCGGTTTAGAGCTATAGCAGGGCAGATTTTTCCGGATTGTGTATTGCCATTTCAAATGACTTTTTCATTTGGGTGCTAACGATGACTGAGCAAAATAAAGATAACGCCATGCTGCCCGTGCGGCGGCAAAGCGACAAATGGATTTCGGGCGGGGGTTGGCTTCTCGCGGCCAGCGGCGGAATTTGCCTGATCATCGGACTGGCCGATTTACAAAATTTGGCCATTCTGGCCATTTTAGGTGTTGTCTTCATTCCGATCGGCTTGCTGCTGGTCACGAATGGCCGCATTCTCAGCGGCCTGGCGAAGATCGAAAAAAATACGCGTGGCACAACGCCATCGTAACATTGCCCAGACGGCGTGTCCATTGAGATTGTTCGTCAAAACCTTGTGACAACGTTGTCAAGCTGGCATTCGGGGTGGCTTCATGCGTATCTTTTGGTTGCACACCACCCCGAGCCGAAAGGGGGACGGCTCGGGAGGGCTATTTGTCAACAGCAAGATTGAATGTGAATTTAAGGAATTTGCTCATGTCGAAGTATAAGCGTTGTCCAACCTGTGGTCATGAAGCCAGCGGCGGCATCTTTGGGGGGGTTTATATCAAACTGCATAAATGCAACAAAAACGGCCACATCTTTTGCAACGAATGCAAAAACGGCGACCGCTGCCCGCTGTGCGGCTCGGATGATATTTGGTGGAATTATGATGAGGCGTATAGAGATAAAAATTAAATTTGCTGATTTTCAAATTCAGCCACAGATTTTTCCACAAATTTGTAAAACAATTTGACTTTTCCAAAATAAAAATGTATATTTCGTTACGTTTATGGATTGACACTCGCCTGTCTTGATTTTGGGTCGCGGTCGTTATGGGATGGGTGAGTGGGGATATTTCTCTAATGCTCCCATTGTTATATTCAAAGGCGTTTTCACGCCCGTCGCGGTGAGCGGTACCGGATTGTTCATACCGATGACCGGGGCATGATTTCTTTGCTTTTATGATCATTGAGCTGATCATATTGTGCTGTCAAACCCTCGCGTGGTGTCATTTGCCGGTGAGCGCGAGCACAATATAATATGTCACGTTCAGTGATTATATTTCCGCCCGGATGTATATTTGAACAAAGCCTTGCCAGCGAGATATCTGTCCTGGGTTTTGCCTCTGCTTGATTTTGTGGACAACGCGCTGATTGGGAACAAATACATATGGTATTTGCAATACCCGCAACAAATGTTCTCAACCCAGAGGTCTACGCTACAGATATGACCAGTCACCTTAATACAAAAATGCCTAATCTGGCCGTATTGGGGTGGGCTGTATTTTATCCTGCGGCTATGACTTTGCATAAATAGAAAGCTGAACATTAGCGTTTTCCACTAGTTTTGTGCCGGATTTTATTGCGGAACCAACAAGCTAAATTTCAGCCGAGAACAAAATCAGGGTCAGCGTAAAAGTCGTTTGGCAAGACACTGGCAAACCGGCCAATGCTCAAAGAGTTTCTATCGGTTTCGACGGTTGGACGCGAGGCGTCACTGGAGAAGAATATACCGATTCCAACGGCGAAGCCCATTTCGCCGTCGATCCGGGCAGCGGCAAGATCTACGTGAGCGGCTCGACAGCCTATAGCGGCCACATTTCTGGCCGCGTGGTGATTTATATTTAGCAAAAAATGTGTTCCAGCTTATTAAGGAACTTGACACCAAGTTTCATCAAAATGGTTGCAAATTTTTAAGCGAAAGTCGCGATGAGGGCTCGATCGCGACGGTCTCTCCCCAAGTACAAAAACAAAATAACGGCAGCGAATAAATTAGATGCACAAGTTGATGGCCTGGTGGGCCAAGCACTCGTTCATCATTATGGCGATAACGGGCGGTTTTTATGGACTCGGCCAGAGCGGCTTCATATTCGACGCTAGACATTTTCCCTTGAAAATTTTGCTGATGCTTTTAGTGATTGAAGCCACGCCCCTGGGCGCGCTGGCCGGGTGGGCCGTGGTCAAAGTCACGCATTTTTCTTTCTTGCTGTTCAATAAACTTTCTCAATCCTATCACCGTGAACTTTAAAGCTACGGAGACGCCATGCTAACTTCAAATGCGCCGCAAACCGTTGTCACCGTCCCGGTAAAAAGTATCGGGGTTTCATTGTTGTTAACCTTTTTCTTCGGACCGTTGGGCATGCTGTATTCCACCATCTGGGGTGGAATCATTATGCTGATTGTTTCAATCATCCTGGGGTTGATCACATTGGGATTATCGCTTTTTCTGACGTGGCCAATTTGCATGATTTGGGGCGCCGTCGCGGCAAACTCTTACAATTAAAAGCTGCTGGCAGGGAAGGTGGCGGCCGGTTGAGTCGCCCAGCAGCAAAATTTCAAGCGTGCGGTTATTCGTTAAATCGAATGATGCTGAGGGAACTCCGCATTATACAATTCATCAACCTTATAAACCAAACTGTGAGGGTCAAATGCAACGCCAACGTATTTTACAGGCACTACGGCTGATTGGACTCTGTTGGTTGGCCGCAACAATGGCAGCGGCGCAACCGACCCAA
>JAJVHT010000075.1:5200-12421 GCA_022072515.1 bacterium | reverse complement strand
TCGAGCGCGACATCACGGCTTTGGTCAATCGCCGCAATAATGTTTTGCGCCGATTTCTCGGCCATGCGCTCCAATTCGGCAAGCTGGCCCTGCTTTAGAAAATACAAATCTGCAAAGCTTTTTACAAGTCCTTTATCAACTAATTGCTCGATCAGCTTCTCGCCGAGGCCATCGATGTTCATCGCCAATTTCGAGGCAAAATGGCGAATGCCTTCCTTCACTTGTGCCGGACAATTTACATTTTGGCAACGATAGGCGACTTCACCCTCAAGACGTACCACCTCTCCGCCACAAACCGGACATTTTTTAGGAAATTTAAATTTCTTTTCCTTGCCGTTGCGTTTGGATTCGATCACTTTGACAACCTCGGGAATCACGTCACCGGCGCGCTGAATCACCACCGTGTCACCGATCATGACGCCGAGCCGCTCGATTTCGTCTTCATTGTGCAGTGTCGCGCGGCTCACGGTGACGCCGCCGACCATCACCGGCTGCATGATCGCCACCGGCGTGATCGTGCCCGTGCGCCCCACCTGCGCTTGAATCTCGAGAATCTGCGTCGTTTCCTGCTGCGCTTCATACTTGTAGGCTATGGCCCAGCGCGGGCTGCGCGTGCGCATGCCGGCGTTGCGCTGCTGCTCAAATGAATTGACTTTCACCACTGAGCCGTCGATTTCGTAGGGCAGCTTGGGCCGCATCTCGCCGATTTTACGATAGTGCTGCAAAACTTCCTCGACACCATGGCAAATCTTTGAAATCGGATTGATTTTGAAGCCCCACTTTTTGAAAGTCTCCAGCGCTTCCCATTGCGTTTTGAAAGTATGCCCAATCACCTGCCCGAGCCCGTAAACATACATATCCAGCGGCCGTTCTGCAGTCAATTTGGGATCAAGCTGCCGCAACGAGCCGGAGGCGGAATTGCGCGGATTGATGAAAGCCGGTTCTCCAGCCTTGAGCCGTTGCTCATTCAGCTTTTTGAACGCGGCAACCGGATAAAACACCTCGCCGCGCACTTCCAGCCGTTCGGGAATTTTGACCTTGTCATTCATCAAGCGCAACGGGATGGATTTGATCGTTTTTAAATTTTGTGTAATGTTTTCGCCGGTGAAACCATCGCCGCGCGTCGAGCCGACCGTGAAAAGGCCGTTTTCATAAACGAGCTCCACCGCCGTCCCGTCCAACTTCGGCTCGACGGTGTACTCGATTTCATCCAGTTCGAGCAGCTTGCGCAGGCGCTGGTCAAAATCGCGCACCTCGCCGTCGTCGAATGCATTATCGAGCGAAACCATCGGAATCGTGTGCGTGACCGTCTCAAACTCCTCCACCGGCGCCGCCCCGACCCGCTGCGTCGGCGAGTCCGGCGTGATCAGCGCCGGAAATTTTTCTTCCAGCGCCTGCAACTTGCGGAACATCCGATCATACTCGGCGTCGGAGATTTCCGGATCGTCGAGAACGTAGTAACGGTATGCATGATGCATCAACTCCTGACGGAGCTTGATGATTTCGGTTTGGGCTTGGGAAGGAGTCATGGAAATTTTTCAAAAGTACTTACGGTAGTTCAGAGTTATTCTTCGTCAAAATAATCCAAATCAATCTTTTTCACGATATAGCTTGCTATTTCAGTGACGCCGATTCCATGCTCAATCATTAATTGAGCAAGTTGCTCACCGTCAATCAAAACTATCTTCTTTTCTATCCTATTGACATATTCTTTGGCATCTTGTGAAAATTGTGAAGTTGTTATGAGTACGCCTTTTCTCGCTCTTTGCCCTTCCAGGCTGCCCGCAAATGCTTGCACAACAGGCCTTCCGACTGTGCTTTCCCATCGTTTCGCTTGAATATAGACGACATCTAAGCCTAATTTATCTTCCTTGATAATTCCGTCTATCCCACCGTCACCGCTTTGTCCAACTGCTTGTCCTGCATCCTTTCTTGAACCACCATAGCCCATTGCCACCAACAGATCAACAACTAATCTTTCAAAAAACTTGGAAGATAAATTCTTAATACGATCCAAAAGCTCTTGCGCGAGGGCGCGTCTCAAATTCTGGTAACTTGATTCCAAACTTTCTTCTGGTGTTTGAGCCTGCTCTTCATCTTTTTCCTCGTTCTTATTCTCTTGTCGCGACGATTTTTGAAATTCAAGAAACTCGGGAAATTGTCTTAAAAATTTTACATTGATAACAGTGGGATTCGAATTCAAAATTTGAAGGCCACGCTCAGTTATTCGAAACTTCCCTCGTCCGACGCTTTCCAGAAGGCCGGCCTTTTTCAAATATGTTCGCGCCCAACCAACGCGATTATCAAACTTAGCTTGAATACCACTCGGAAGTATTTCTTTTCTCTCAGCATCGGTTAAGTCAAATTCTCTAGCAAGTGTATCAATGACATCACTAAATGCGTGCTCTTGTTTATTGCCAATCAGCTTCAAAAGAGGAAGCATTAAACTCTGATAATCTGGAACAGGCATGATGTGCCCTCAAAAAGAGTTATGATACTGGTTCATTTTTTCGCAAGTTTTCAACCACGGGTTCTAAATAAAGAACACATACTGTTCCGCTAATTTCGTGAATTCGCTGATTGAACTGTTGGAACAATTTGTTACTCAAAACCTTCCAGCCGAACCGCCTACCCTTTAATACATCCCAGCGGCCGCAATTGCGCCACCTTCCGCGAGATGCCGGCGTAATGGCACGTATCAACAACATCCGACACGTCTTTGTACGCCTCGGGAATTTCCTCGTCGATGGTGCCGCGGCTCGCGCCCATGACGTAGATGCCTTTTTCGGCAAGCTCGCGGGAGATGTTGCGGCCTTGCGCGGTTTTCTTGGCTTTGTGGCGGCTCATCGCGCGGCCGGCGCCGTGGCAGGTTGAGCCGAAGGTTTGCTCCATCGCGCCTTCCGCGCCGACAAGAACATACGAGTAGCGGCCCATATCGCCGGGGATGAGCACGGGCTGGCCGACTTCCCGATACGCTTCGGGAATTTGCGGATGTCCGGCGGGAAACGCGCGCGTCGCGCCTTTGCGATGCACACACACCGTCATCTGTTGGCCGGCAAACGTATGCTCTTCCATTTTCGCGATGTTGTGCGCGACTTCGTAAACCGTGCGCAGGCCGATGTACTTCGGCGCTTTGTTGATCACTTTGGAAAAAGTCTCGCGCGTCCAATGCGCAATCATCTGGCGATTGGCAAACGCAAAATTCACCGCGCAGCGCATCGCGCCGAGATAGCTCTCCCCTTCCGGCGAACTGATCGGTGTGCAGCACAACTGGCGGTCCGGCAGGGTGATGCCGTATTTGTGCACGGCCTTATCCATCACACTAATATAATCTTCGCACACCTGATGGCCGAAACCGCGCGAGCCGCAATGAATGATCACGGTGACTTGATCTTGAAACAATCCCAGGGCTGCCGCCGCCCGCGCGTTGAAAATCTGCGACACGTAGCCGACTTCGAGAAAATGATTGCCGCTGCCCAGCGTGCCAAGCTGCGGCCGGCCGCGCTCGCCAGCTTTCCTGGAAATCTTCGCCGGATTGGCGCCTTCCATGTGGCCGTGTTCTTCGATAAACTCCAGCTCGTCTTTTTCGCCGTAACTGTTTTTCACCGCCCACGATGCGCCTTTCGTCATCACCTCTTCCAATTCTTTTTGCGTGAGTTTGACGCGGCCCTCGGAGCCGACGCCGGTGGGAACATTATGAAAAAGCCCTTTGACCAGCTCCTGGATTTTCGGCGCAACTTCTTCACGGGTGAGATCCGAAGCCATTAAGCGAACCCCACAATTGATATCATAACCAACGCCGCCAGGCGAAATCACGCCAGAGTTCACCTCGAAGGCCGCGACGCCGCCGATGGGAAAACCGTAACCCCAATGAATATCGGGCATCGCCAGCGAATAACCGACGATCCCGGGCAAGTGCGCGACATTCGCGGCTTGCTGCGGCGCGTTGTCAGCAAGAATATCTTTGAGCATTTTCTCGGCCGCATAAATGCGTGCCGGCGCCAGCATGTTTCCCTCTTGGGGAATTTCCCAGATATAGTCGGTAATTTTTTTGAGTTGAATTTCGGACATGATCGCACCTGCTCAATCTACCCACGGCACACACGCAGACCCGGAAATTTCCCGGGTGGCGCGCAGAGCGTAAGCGGATATTTCAGACATCAAAAATGACTTGTGCTTCCCAGCCGTTTTCCACTTGCCGTACGTACAACTCGTGGTAAGTCACGGCTTTGATCTCGGTATGAATCACGTGGCGCGCTGGATCGATTTTTTCGCCGCGCACGGTCGCGCGCACGGCCGTCGGCGAAATCGCTTCGATTGTAAAATCACCGTATAACTCAAATTCCGTGAGACAATAAAAATTCAATTCGGATAACCACGTGACAAACAACGCTTCGACATCACCGGCCTCGACTTGAATTTGACGCGCCAGCCGTGGTTGTATCGACTCCAACGCGGTGATGGCGTCAAATAATGCACGTCCGGCGACGGCAAAGAGTTCCGCCAAAGTTGGCGCGGCCAAGCGATAACCGACGTCGGCGGTGTGATCGATCGGCGCAAATACAGCGGCAGGCAAAGGCGGTTTATTACTCACAGAGTTGCGATTTCTTTCGATCATGGTTGACACAACGCCGCGCTGGGGCGAAAGTAATGTTTTCGGCGCGAGAGAATCCAATGCATTTGCCATCCCATTGCCGCACTTCGCGCCGCACTTTGAAAAATATAGCAAAAAAAAATGTGGCAAACAAGCGCAAAGCCAAATTGCGCGGGGCCCTAATTTGGCGTCAAATCTTGCGAATCAAGAATCTTGCTGAAGGAATTTTCCCATCGTGGTAAGCCGAATTTGTACGAGAGACCGCCGGCAAAAAGCAGCGCGCGAGGTCGCAGGTGTGGTGAAGTGCTTCAATTCCCGTCTCAACCGCCACGAAGTTTGAGATAGTCGATCAAATTCTTCGGGTGATAACCGAAAGTTGCATCATTGAAGCGCGCCAAGGCGCTGGGGTGAACCGACTCCGCCGTGCCGGTGTGCTGCGCAATCGCTCGCGGTTTGTTGGCGCCAACCATTTTATAAAAAATGGCGGTAAAGGAATGAGGAATGACTCCGGCATAATCCGGTTTGATCGTTTTCTCAATGTAAGCCGGATCGAAGCGTAAACCACAGCTTGCCGCTTTTTCCTTTATCCACAGAAACGCCAGATCCGACAGGCCGCTATCTTGATACCCGCCGCCGATATTGTTGTGCACGCCGGCGAACCACACCTGTTCCACCTTTTGGTCGGCAAGATGAGGCAATTCCCACAGTGTTGGTTTGAAGGCCGTGCGTTGTTCGTCAATCGCCACGGCATGATAGGCATTTTCGACAATGCCGCTGAGCTTGACGTCATGAAATTGGTACCGCGATCTGGTGAGAAATCTGAGAAAGCCGAACGGAATTCCCAACGCGCCGACGGTATCCCACACGCCGATAAATTTAACCCGGATTTCCCGGGCATAATCTTTTCGGAATTGTATTGCGTCCGGCGCGTCCGGAGTCGGGTCGCGGCGCCGATAGAGCCGGTAGGCGTCAATAAATTTGTCGGCATGAATTTTATGCAAGAGGCCGCATTTGCGGATCAGCCCCACCGTGCTGCGCACCGTGTAGGCGCCGCGACTGAAGCCCAGAAAATAAATTTCGTCGCCGTCAGCATAATTTTGCACGAGAAAGAAGTAGGCATCTTTGATATTATCGAAAAGTCCCTGGCCGAAAGCGCCGCCGGTGAGACGATCCAAGCCCCAGCCGGTGCCCACACCTTTATCGTAGAAGACAATTTGCACGTTGCCATCTGCCGCCTGCGGCGTAATCGCGCAAGCCATTTTATACACATTGCTCGGCGCGATGACGCCTTTGGCTTTATGTTCTGGCGTAAACCACGTGCCGTCCGAGCAAATGACGATCCGTTTTGACATTTTTCAAGAGCTTTTTAATCCAAAGAAATTTTGGATGACGTAGCCTGCAATCTGCGGGTTTTCCTGCAAGCGCCGCGTTGAATAAGCATACCACGATTTGCCAAAGGGCACGTACACGCGCAGGCGATGGCCGGCTTTGACAATGGTATCGCGCAACTCTTCATCGACGCCCAGCAGCATTTGAAATTCGTACTGCTCCCGGGAAACTTTCATTTCGTCGATCAGGCGCATCGCATCCCAAACCAAACGCTCGTCGTGCGTGGCGATGCCGACGTACGCACCGTGGCGCAGCATTTCCGTCAGCAGATAGGTGAAATTTTTGTTGATCAGCTCGCGGTTTTTATACGCAATGGCGCGCGACTCGACATAAATTCCTTTGCAAATCCGAAAATTTGCCGGCGCGCCGTTTTGCATGAGGCCGCGAATATCTGGCAGCGAGCGGCGCATGTACGCTTGAATGACGGCGCCAACGCGGCGATATTCCTGGCGCAGCACCTCATAAACGCGCAGCGTGTCGGTCGTGCATGACGCATCTTCCATGTCGATGCGCACAAAATTATCCAACTCGTGCGCGCGCTGCACGACGCGGCGCACATTGGCGAGACAAAAATCAAAATCGAGCTTGAGGCCGAAAGCCGTGAGCTTGATGGAAATATTGCTGTCCAACTTTTCCCGGTTGATCACTTCCAGGGCGGCGAGATAACTCTCAGTGGTCGCGGTCGCTTCTTCTTTCTTCGTAATATGCTCACCGAGAATATCCAACGTCGCCATCATGCCGTTTTGATTGAGCTGGCGCACCAAGCGCACGGCGTCTTCGATCGTATCGCCGGCGATGTACCGATTGGCGACGCGACGCACCAGGGCCTTGGGCACCAGGGGCATGGTCATCACCACCAATTTATTGAATAAATTCACTTTTTCTCCTTCCTCACGAATACAAATGGCGCAAAAACTTCCGCATTACATTTTGTGCATGACGTTTTACAAATTACATTTTATAACTCACGTTCGCTGTTTACCCCACACCTCCGTATTCACCAAATTCGGCGGCCGTTGGCCGGCCAGCCCGGCAATGAGATTTTCCGCGGCCATCGTCGCCATCTTCGAGCGCGTTTCGATGGTGGCGCTGGCGGTGTGCGGCGTAAGCACGACGTTGTCGAGTTTAAGCAGCTCCGGATGCACCAGCGGCTCATGCTCGAACACATCGAGGGCGGCGCCGGCAATCACGCCGCTTTTCAAAGCCGCCGCCAGCGCAGCTTCATCAACCACCGGCCC
>JAJVHT010000075.1:0-5100 GCA_022072515.1 bacterium | reverse complement strand
CGCGCGCCAACACGCGCTCGTCGGGATTCATTTGGAAGCTCGGATAAGCCTGGCGCAGAACGTCCAAGCCGATTTGCGGAATGGGTTGGGTGACAAAAATTTTCAATTGGCGTCTCCTGAAGGACTTCGGTTCATCATCATTTTAATTTACTTCTAATTTTCGTTCGCCGTATTGAGGTGGAACGACATACTACAATTTGATCCCCGGCCAACTCGCAATCGGCATGGTCGAACGGACAACGTGCATGCCCGCTTCGGCAAAACGTTTGAAGGCGGCGTCGGCTTGATCGGTATAGTCAATCACGCCAGGCACAACAACTGGCGAGGTGCAGTCTTCGAGCAAATAGACTTTTTTAGCCAGTTCCTGATCATGTAACGTTATTTCACTCAATAGATCTTCAATGGTCCAGGCGATACAATGACTCTTCGCCTGTCCGGCGATAATCACCGCCTCAAAGCTCAACAACTTTTTAAGAAGATGCGTGTTCTTTTGCGCAATCGTCTGGCCATAGGCGCCTTCGAGAACTTCCGGGCGCAGCACGGAATAATTTTCCGTCCAGGCGTTATTGCCTTTAATTTGAAAATTGGGCTGGCTGGCCCGCGCGATGCTGTGAAAAAAAATCGCTTCGTCAATGGCCGACACCAACGCGTGGCCGATACCGCCAAGCATCGCATGATAAGGCCAGATCGTCAATTCGTATTTTCCGCCTTTTTTCAATTGTTGCACATAATGCAGCAGGTGCTCTTGCCCGGAGATGGCGTCGGTATGCAAAGTTGCGGCAATGGCCGGATTGAATTTCCATTTGCCTTGTTCAATGTCTTCTATGGGAATCAATGTAAACGGCGCGGGATGCTCGCCTTGCGCGTTGATTAAAAAAACGGCATGAAAAATCTGCGTGGTCAAGTGGGTGTCCAGCGTCAGATAAATCTCGGTGATCACCTGCAACTGGCGATAGATAAATTCACACAACCGGCGATTGTCGTCCACCGCGCCGTTGCCGGTGCGTCCACCCACGAAAAGCTCAAAATCGGGAATACAAAAGGTGTTTTGCACATCGACAAGCAACAAACAAATTTTAAAACGATCGGCAGCGGCGGGCGGAATCGCATGCAATTTAGCCCATTTTTCCGCTTCCGCCGCCCGCTCTTGATAGGGCACGCGCCAGACTTCACCAACTTGAGCGGGCAGGAAATGCGGCGGCACGGAGAGAGGGTGAGGCGCCATTAGAACATCCCTGTTTGACTTCGTCATAAAAAATCGTAACCGCCCGGGCGCTTAGTTCTGTGAGCGAAAATAAATTTGCAAAATTGAACCAATCTCATAATATAAGCGCCCGGGCGGTGAAATAACTGAATTGTTACAAAAAATCAAAGTCGGACTTTCACGCCTGCGACGAGCCAATTCTTCGCGTCTTTGTAAAAGTCCGACTTCACTGAGAACAAAACAACACATAAACGGTTATGCGGCAGCGCGAATCAGGCGCAAATGATCCATATACATGCAATGATCCTGCACGACTTTGATGCCGTGCTTCGCCAGCTTGTGCGCCGCATCTTGATGGCGAATGCCGGTTTGCATCCACAACACTTTCGGCTTCAGTTTCACCGCATCGTCGACGTGCATCGGCACATTGGCCGGCGCGCGAAACAACATAACGATGTCGACCGGTTCGTCGATTTCACTCAGCGAATTCAGCGCCGGCTTGCCAAAAACGGATTTATAGTTGGGGTTGACGGGGATGATGTTATAACCGCGGGATCGTAGATATGCCGGCACGCTGTGGGCCGCTTCATGGGCATGACTTTCGTCCTTAATACCAACCACAGCGATGGTACGGCTGGTTTTTAAAATCTGCCGGATGGTCTCGTCGCTATCGACGAGGAATTCGTGCCAGTCCATTTTTCCTCCTTACAAATTAGGTGAATGGGTTGCGCTCCGCAGGCTTCGGTCAAAACCGGTTTTAACCAAAACTTCCGGAACCTCCTTTTGTCCTTGCAGCGTTGGCTAAAAAATAAGAAGGCCTGATCATGCCGTTGGTCCCGATCAGTCGGGACAGCGCAGGAGCAGGCCCAGTGCAGTACTCGATTTTGTTGGCGCCGCTTGCCTTGACGCTCAAGACGGCAAGCAGCGCGGGAACACCTTTTTTAACGCGTTTCCAGGACATTTTTTACTTCACTCGGTTGCACATCTGGAATTGAACCTCTGCCATTTTTCCAGCCCAAACCGCATTCCGGGCAGACCGGCTGGCCGGCGTCAATCATATCGGCACACGCACAGCCATTCGCTTTCAGCACACACCAATCACACGCCGGTTTCACGCAGCATTTGAATTTGCCGTCGCGCGTCAGGCTCGCTTTGGCGATTTCAACATCGGCTTTCGCGGTCGCGACTTGTTCAGTGGTCGGCAGGGTATCAAGCGGCGGCGGGCCGCTTTCGCGAACACAACTATAAAATACTATAAGGAGAGCAAAAAAGCAAGAAGAAGCTAAAACCTGGGATGACTGCGACCGGTTACGCATGATGAGGCTCACTTTTTCTTTTTACTAAACCCCTCGCCGTGCTCCAAATATTCCCGCACAATCATGGCGTTGTTGCGCGCCGGATCATCCGTGCCGTAGAGCAACGTCAAGTCACCGCTGGCCGCACTTTGGCGCAACTTTTCTATCGCCGCTTGTTTGTCGCGGGCAGCGAGTTCCTGCAGATAGCGCTCACGGTATTCCGGCCAGCGGTCGAGAACGTAACCGTGCCGCCACAATTCGTAGGACGGCGCGATTTCCTGCGCCCACCACGCCACCGCGGCGTGGCGAGTGGAGAGGCCCTCCGGCCACAGGCGATCGACATACACGCGCGCGCCATCCTCCGGAAAGGGTTTATCGTAAATACTTTTACATTTTAACATGATCACAACATGCCCAGTTGGTCGCGCGCTTCCCAGCTCATCATTTCGGGATTCCACATCGGCTCCCAAACGAACTCGATTTCCGCCGCGGAAACGCCGGGGACGGCTTCAACTAAATTCCGCGCCTGCTCACCGACCTGCGGCGCCACCGGACAGGCCGGGGAAGTCAACGTCATTTTGACGTGCACCCGGCTCTCCTGCACATTCACATCATAAACCAAACCGAGATCAACAATATTGACCGGAATCTCGGGGTCGTAACAGTTGCGCAGGGCGTCGAGCACCTGTTCTTTGGTGATTTCTACTGTTGGCGTTGAGGTAGACATGATGGCCTACAAACAAATAACCTGGTTAAGAGGAGCCATCGTTTTATGAGCGTTCGACGCCGAAGGCCTGATAATTAAAGTCGATGTACTCTTTCCATTTATCGGGAGTTTCGCTCTCGGGAAAGATGGCTTCGACCGGGCATTCCGGTTCGCAAGCGCCGCAATCAATACATTCGCTCGGGTGAATATAAAGCGTCATTTTATAGCCAGGATCGCCCTCTTTAAATTGGGTTTCTTCGATCTCGTATATGCAATCAACGGGGCAAACTTTAACGCAGGCGCGATCGCGCACATCAACACAGGGCTCAGCAATAATGTAGGTCATGGCTCATGTCTCCTGCTGCTTTAATTTTGAAGGGGATTAGAATTGGCCCCGAATTTCTCCGGTTTATAAAAAAGAGAATCGGGACGTACGTCAAGATTATCACAACCGTTTGCCGCTTGCACCGGCTTCGCTTTCTGCAACGGCCATGGCGAAAGCCCAGCGCCATCAAACGTTTTAAATATAATAAACCGATTTGTCTTACGCAACATTATTTTCTGGGAATTGCGCACCAGGCGAATTCGCACCAAGAAAGATAGTTGACAAAAAGAAAAAATTTGTTAATTTGTATTAATTCGACATTAACTTCTCCACCCATGTATCACCCTCACCGTGCCGACGGTGACAAAACTCAAAAATTTTATGAACCGACGCAATTTTTTCGAGAAATTTGTGGGCGCGCTGTTCGGCGGCACCGCCTTGGCGTTTGTGGCGCCGGCGCTGGCTTATCTTTTTCCGAACAAAAACTTCGGCGCGACCGGACGGGAATTCACGGAAGCCAACGGCCAACTGATCGCGCCGGACACTATCACTGAAGATAGCGCGCGCTTCGGCATGCTTGCCGGCAAACCCGCCGTGGTGTTGCGCCGCCACGGCGAACTCGTGGCGCTGTCGGCAGTGTGCACGCATCTCGGCTGCACTGTCGCTTTCAATGCGAGCGAAAAAATTTTTCAATGCCCCTGCCACGGCGGTGAATATGATGTCGAGGGCAAGGTGATCGAGGGGCCGCCGCCGCAACCGCTGGAGCGGCTCAACATTAAAATTGCCGACGATAAAATTATTTTGGCTTGACCTTTTGAAAATAATGCCGTCATTCTGCCGGAATTTCGTTGCTAACAGTGTTCGTTAGGGATTGAAAAAGATTCTGCTTGAATGACAGGCAAGGGAGACGCACTTCCATGTCACTACACGCCTGGCTCGCGGAACGTTTGCCGCTTGATTTTTTAACCAAATTCACCCGCAGCCAGCTTGCGGAGCCGCAGCCGCGACACGTGAGCTGGTTGCACACGCTCGGGTTTACGGCGCTCATCTTGTTGGCGCTGCAAATTTTTACCGGTGTGCTGCTGTTGTTTTATTACAAGCCCGGCGCGGCGACCGCCTATGAGAGTATCAAATTCATCAGCGAAAAAGTGACGTTCGGCTGGTTTTTTCGGCAATTGCACATTTGGGGCGCGAATTTCATCGTCACCGTCGTGGCGCTGCATCTGGTGCGCGTGTTCTTTTACGGCGCGTACAAAAAACCGCGCGAGCTGACATGGATGGCCGGCGTGGGACTTTTTTTAGTCGTGCTCGGCTTTGCTTTTACCGGTTATCTGCTGCCGTGGGATCAACTCGCGTTTTGGGGCACAACGGTGGGAACGGATTCAACGAAGGAATTGCCGTTACTCGGCCCGTTCTTGCTCACTTTTTTGCGCGGCGGCGAAAATGTGACCGACATTACATTGAGCCGCTTCTTCGCCATTCACGTCGTGGTGTTGCCGACCATCCTGCTGGCGCTCATCGGCTTGCATTTGTTTCTCGTACGCTATCATCACATTGCGCCGCTGACGCG
>JAJVHT010000016.1 GCA_022072515.1 bacterium | reverse complement strand
TCGACGTCATCCGTGATGAAGCCCGCCTCCGCGACATTTAATTTATTGCCCAGAAAGCCCAGCAGCGCGCGCTGCACTTCGGCGTAAAAACCTTTCTCTTCATTCTTTTGCAACAATTTCTTGGCCGTGGCCAGTTGCTTTTGCGCCAGGCTGCCGGCTTTGCGGCTGCGTGCATACGCGACGTTCGTGCTCAATTTTTCTTGATGGCGTTGATAAACCAGAGACAACAACAACGCCACCACCGGCAAAAACATCGCCGCCAAGAATAAGGGCTGCGCATAAAATGTCGTGTTGGCCTTGCTGAAAGGCAGCGCCGCGGTCGCAATGAAACGAATATCCTGCCCCAGCAGACGCACGTCCTCTTTCGAAACGCCGCCGCCCACCACCGGCGAAAAATCCCCGGCGCCTTTTTCCACCGTCAACAAAATCGGCGCCGAGCTGGCGGTTTTATAGATTTTCGCGCGCGGATCAAAATAACTCAGCGTGATCGGCTTGATTTCGTGGCTGCCTTGAAAGCGCGGCACGATCACATATTCCCAGGTTTTGCTGCCGGAAATCTGATCGTTGTCATGATTGATATTTTCCGCCAATTTCGGATCATAAACCTCGAAATCCCCCGGCAAATCGATTTTCGGATTCGGCAGAACTTTGATATTGCCGGTGCCGCTGACTTTGACTTTTAAGCTGATGGCTTCATTAGCTTTGACTTGTGATTTATCGACGCTGGCGGTGAGCGAGAAATTTCCGACGGCGCCGGAAAAATTCGCGGGTTTGCCCTCTTCCGGCAGCGGCAGCACCTCGATCTCAACCGGCCGTGAAGTAATGCGCTGGCGGGTGGTGCGCGCTGTAAAAGGATCATCGAAAAACTGATCGAAAATATCACGGGAACGCCGGCGCGGCATCTGCACTTCGCATTCAATCATCAGTGGTTCGAGTTTTTTCCGGCCCACTGATTGTGGAAACACCGCTGTCTTTTTGATTTCCGCGACGAGATACGTTTGGCCGTTAATGACTTCCCGATGTGTTTGCGGCTGTTGCGGCATCGGAAAATCTTCCGCCCAAAAGCCGCTGTAATTGGGCAGCGCCGAAATGCCATAGCTGCTAATGTTCAGCCGCGTATAAATGCGATAGCGCACGACCACCGGCTCGTTTTGAAAAACGCGGCTGCGATCCACTTTGGCATCGAGATAAATATTGCCTTCCAAATTCGGGGGCGCTTCGGTCTGTTGTCCGCGTCCGGCGGCGGGTGGCGTTTGCTGCGGCGTTGCCGCCGAACCGGCGACAATCTCAATCGTGATCGGCTGGCTGCGATAAACTTGCCCTTTCGACTCGACTTCGACCGCGTCGATCGTGAATTTGCCGGCAGTTTTAGCAAAAAAAGAATATTGATACGTGACGGATTGCGAAAAACGGCCGTTGATCATTTGAATATTGGTCGACGTGCTGGTGCCGGCCAACGAGGCGAACGCCTCCATATCTGGCAGCTTGGGCTCACCGCCGTTGCCGGAAATTTCGACATTGAGGGCGAAATCTTCATTCAGGCCAATCGTCGTCCGGTCAACCGTTGCTGTGACGGAAACATTCTGTGCTTGTAGCAACGAGAACCCGCATAAGATTGCTATCGTCGCGATGAAATATTTTATTACCGAAAACTTCATTTTAAAACTCAAAGATATTTTTACCACAAACGCGAAACCGGCGGCGCGATTCTACCAATCTTTCTCCACTCGCGCGCGGCCTTGCACTTTCATTTGCCGCTGCTTTTGCGCTTCCTTCTCTTGATTCTTCAGTGCTTCGAGCAGGCGCGCCGCATCTTCTTTGCTTAATTGCTCTTTGTCTTTTTTCTGCCCGCTCTGTTGCTGTTGTTCTTCCTGTTGCTTCTCATTCTGCTGCGGTTGCGCTTGTTGATCTTGCTGTTGCTGCTCCTGCTGTTGATCCTTTTCCTGGGGCTGATTCTGCTGCTGCTCTTGCTGATCTTGTTGCTGCTGCTGTTGTTGTTGATTTTGCGGCTGCTTCTGCGCATTTTCCTTTATTTTGGTGCGAACGTATTCAAGATTATACTTGGCGTCATTGTCATTTGGATTCAACTTCAACGCTTGTTGATACTCCAAAATACTCTCCGGCCATTTATTCAAGCGAAACAATGTATTGCCGCGATTATAATAAGCTTGCGCTTGCAGCTTCACATCGTTGCTTTTTTGCAACGCTTTGCCATAAGCCTGCAACGCCTCTTCGTACTTGCGTTTTTTATAAAGCGCATCGCCAATATTAAAATGCACGATCGGCGATTCCGGATTCGCCACTTCCGCGTCACGATACTTGTCGTTCGCTTCATCAAATTTATTTTCGGCGTAATGCTTATTGCCCTCGGCAATCTGCCGGCGGCCGGCGCCCTGCGCGAATGCCTGCGAAAGCAGGGCGGCGCATAGAATGAAGCTGCCCCAAACAATCAAACCAATTTTTCTTGCCGCTCTATATTTTTTCATAAAACCACTCTTTGCCGTTTTTAGAAAGCGTACGTTTATTTCGCCGTCTCCGCAGCAAAGCGCCGGCGCGCCGCCGTCTGCACTCTCCGCCTCTCGGCCAACAACAATTCAATCACGAGCAACACCAAAGCGATGCCCAACACATACTGAAAACGTTCTTCGTATTGAGAAAATTTCAGCGAGGCCAGCTCTTTCTTATCCATTCCGGCAATGGATTCGTAAATCCGATCCAGCTCCGCCTCGCCGGAGGAAGCCCGGTAGTATTTGCCGCCGGTTTGCAGCGCAATTTTCTCCAGCGTCAATTCATCCAATTTCGTCACCACCACGTCGCCGTCACGATTTTTTTTGAAACCAACTTGCATGCCGCGTTCGTCGAGAACCGGAATCGGCACGCCCTGCGGCGAGCCGATGCCAACCGTATAGATGACCACTCCCTCCCGCTCGGCGGCTTCGACCATTTTCATGACGTCATCGCCGCCGGTGTCTTCACCGTCGGTGATGAGCACCATGACTTTGTGCTGGCGTTCGGCGCTTTCAAAGCTTTTCATCGCCAATTGAATGGCTTCGGCCAGATTGGTGCCCGGCGTCGGAATCAAACCCGGCTCCAGCACATCGAGAAAAATTTTTGCTGCGCCGTAGTCGAGCGTCAACGGGCATTGCACAAACCCCTCGCCGGCAAAGGCGATGAGGCCGATGCGGTCGCCCTGCAATCTTTCCATCAAAGAGGTGACTTCATGCCGCGCTTTGGCAATACGGCTGGGCTTGATATCTTGCGCGTTCATGGATTCCGACACGTCAATCGCAATCATGATGTCCACGCCTTCGCGCTTGACTTCTTCCAATTTGGTGCCGAGCTGCGGCCGTGCCAAAGCCAGAACCAAAAACAACATCGCCGCGAGCAAAAGCACGATTTTCCAAATTTGGCGCGTGCGGCTCAGTGCCGGCGTCAATTGTTTCAACAAAAGCAAGCTGCCAAAACGCTGCATGGCCTGTCGCTTCCAGCGAAAAACCCAATAGAAAAAAACAATCAACAGCGGGATCAGCGTCAACAGATAAAGCGCAAAATTGTTGGCAAAGCGAATCATGTCAAGTCGTAAAACGTAATCAGAGTAAAACGTTAATTGGCGGCGAAAACCGCATTACGGTATTTTCCTAAATTTGGTGTTCGCCAAAACCACTTCAAAAAAAATCAGCGCCAGCGCCGCGGCGAGCCAGCCGGTGAACAATTCCCGGTAACGGGTAAATTGCTTGACTTCGATTTTGGTCTTTTCCAGCTTGTCGATTTCTGCAAAAATTTTTTCCAGGCTTTGCCGGTCGGTGGCGCGGAAATACTGGCCGTCGGTGATCGTCGCAATTTTGGTCAACGTCTCTTCATCGATATCGACGGGCATGCGCACATAACGTTTACCAAAAAAAGGGTCCTGCACCGGATACAAGGCTTCGCCGCGCGTCCCGACGCCGACGGTGTAAATCCGCACATTGAAAGCTTGCGCTACGCGCGCCGCCGTAAGCGGATCCACCTCGCCGGCATTGTTACGGCCATCTGTAAGCAAAATGATCACTTTACTTTTGGCTTTGCTGTTGCGCAACCGGTCCACTGCGTTGGCGATGCCCAACCCGATGGCGGTGCCGTCTTCTTTGATCATCCCGACTTCGACTTTCTTGAGAAAGTTAATCAAGACGCCGTAGTCGAGCGTGAGCGGGCATTGCGTAAAGCTGCGCGCCGAAAACACTACCATGCCGATGCGGTCGCTGCGCCGTCCGGAGATGAATTGCTCGGCCACCAATTTCGCCGCTTCGATGCGGTTCTTCGGCTTGAAATCCTCCGCGAGCATGCTGCCGGAAATATCCAGCGACAGCACGATGTCGATTCCCTCCGTCGTCACTTCTTCTTCGGTATGCCCGCTTTGCGGCCGCGCCATCGCCACGATAAGCAACGCCAACGCCAGCATCCGCAACGCGAAGAGCAGATGTTTGGATAAATACGTGGACGGCTTCGGCAAATTCTTCAGCAGATCCAAATTGGAATAACGAATCGTGCCGCCGAGCCGCTGATGACGGCGCCAATAAAACCAGCTCAGCATCGGCAAAAGCAGCAGCAAAAACAAGAATTGGGGATCGGCAAAATTAGGCATGCTCAACCACCTCCGTGGTTTTTGCCCCGGCGGCAGCGCTCGGTGTCGCGGCTGGCGTCAATTGTCCGTTCTCCGGTTCGATCATTGCCAACTTGGTCGTTTCGACGAAAGCTTCGGCTTGCATGAAGGCCCGCTCAGGCTCTTCCGGTGCCGGTGCATATTTGGCAAATTTCACCAAATCGCTGCTCTCCAATAAATCGCGCAATTTCTCTTTGGCGCTCGTCTCCAGCGTCACCGTTTGCAAATTGCCCATCAGCTCGCCGGTTGTCAATTCCAGCGCCGGCACAAAATAGCGGCCTTCAATATAACGCCGCACAATTTCCGAGAGTTCGATGTAGTACTCTTTGATTTTGCCCGTCGCCAGCAAATCACTTTCGCGCAATCGCCGTAACGCCTCCAGCGCAATTTCATGCGCCGGCCGCGCCGGTTCTCTCTTTGCCGGCAACAAACTTTTGCCCTGCCGCTTGCGCCAATAATAATATCCGATCCCGGCCAGCAACAGGACCAGTGCGCCGATTCCTGCCGCCAGCGCGATCATTTTCCAATCGCGCGGCAACTCCCACGGCGATTTAATGTCGCGAATATCGCCATCCTGGCTCGGCCGCATCGAGGCGACATAAATTTCCAGCTTTTCGGTTGGCAACTGGTGCCAGCTCGTGTCCGGCGGCGTTTGATAGGCAATGGTCAACGGCGGAATCTCGAAGCGCCCCGTGTCGAATGTCGAAATCGTGTAAGAAATCTCTTCAACGATACGGCCCTTCGCTTTGCGGGGGTCGGGCTTGTCATAATCGCGGATTTCGAACGCACCAAGGTTGGCGCCCAACGCCGGCCATTGCACTTTCACATTCTCCGCGCGCGTCAGCCGCACATGATACCGCACGGTGTCGCCAATCGTTATCATGCTTTTGTCGATGCGCGACTCCACTGCCACCGGCGATTCCTGGGCGAAAAGGCAAAAGGCAAGGAGAAAAAAGCAAACGGCAATCACCCCGCGATATCTCAAAGCCATATCGCCCACGGAAGTGGAACTCCCACAGAAATGGCTTGCGGTTCTTTTCTCAGCGCCAGATCTAATTTTTTGTCCAAAAAAATTTTTGCTTCTTTTCATTGCACTTTATCGTCGTAAAGCTTTACCGCTTCCGCCCGCATCATGCGGTCGATCAGCTCGTTGTATTTCTGCTGCTGCTTCTCGCGAATGTAATCCTGTGTCACCTGCGGCTTGGCTTCGGCAAAAGCAAGCTGCTGCGGATTTTTGCCGGAGGAATCGGATTTCACATACCGGCTCAGATTGGCGCGATAATACAACTCCAAATCACTGTCGCCATAATTAACTTGGCCGGCAATTTCTTCTTCGAGCAGTTTTTGGACCATCACATTTTTCTTGGCCTGAAAAGACGCTTCGACCACTTCGGGATCCTTTTCCAAACCTTTGCGCCTGGCCGTATCATAAAGCAGCTCGGTGGCGACATATTGCCGCAGGAACTCGACGCGCTTGCTTTTGTCCTTGATCTGCGCTTGAATATACGGCGGCAGGCGCTTCATTTCATAATCCAAATCCCCGGTGGTAATTTCGCGGCTGCCGATTTTGGCAACAACTTCGCCGGGGTGCTTCTTCGCCACCTGGCTGGTGTCGAGAAAAGTATTTTCCTCCAAAGCCTGTTGCGCATCGGCAGAACGCTGCAAACGTTCGAGACATTCAACGATGCGTTTGCCGGCTTCTTGCACGAGTTCACTTTTGGGATACAGCTCCTGCACACGCAAGTAATAAGCCAGCGCCGATTCGTAATCATGCACCCGGTCAAAATAAATATTGCCGATGGTGTAACTGATGCTGGCCTGCTCGCGCTCATCGAGCGGATATTCGTGCAAATAGCGCTCGTATTCGGCGATCGCCGGCTTGAACAGCTCGCGGTTATACAGCACGTTGGCAAACTCACGCACGCGTTCAGCGGGCAAATTTTGCGGCGATTTGCTGCAAGACGTTAATATAACGCAAAATAAACCAAATAGAATTCTTTTCGTCATAGCGAATCGATTATCAGAAACATTTGATCATCATTACCTGTAACGCCTAAAGGCGAAACTACAAAACATTACCGAAATCTTTTCGCCCGCATCCGGAAAAATTTAACCAGCGGGTCGATGTACGGCTGATCGGTATGAATATCAACCGGATCAACGTTCATCGACCGCAGCGTTTTCTCGCGCAGCAAGCCGCGGCGCGCCGCTTCTTGCGCAAATTTTTTGCGATTGGCGGCGTCGGTCGTGTCCAGCAAATAAATCTCGCCGGTTTCGGCGTCTTCCAATTCCACCAAACCGATGTTCGGAATTTCCGTTTCCCGCGGATCGGTGATGGGAATGGCGACGAGGTCGTGGCGTTTGCTGGCGATACGCAAAGCTTTCTCGTAGCCTTCCGACAAAAAATCGGAAACCAGAAACACCACGGCGCGGCGGGTGATGACGCGGTTCATATATTCCAACGCCGCCGCGATGTTCGTGCCGCGGCCCTCGGGCTTGTTATACAGAATCTCGCGCAGCACGCGATAAACGTGCTTGCGGCCTTTCTTGGGCGGCACAAACTTTTCAATGCGGTCGGTGAAAATGATCAGCCCGACTTTGTCATTGTTCTTAATCGCTGAGAAAGCCAGCAGGGCGCAAATTTCCGCGGCAATGTCGCCTTTCATCTGCTCGTGCGTGCCGAAATCGCCGGAGGAGCTGGCATCGACGAGCAGCATCACCGTCAGCTCGCGCTCTTCATCGAAAACTTTGATGTACGGATGTCCCGTCCGCGCGGTGACATTCCAGTCGATGTTGCGAATGTCGTCGCCAAACATGTATTCCCGCACTTCGGCGAACTCCATGCCGCGGCCTTTGAAAACCGAATGATACTCGCCGCTGAACACATCATTGACCAGCGAACGTGTATGAATTTCGAGGCGCCGGACTTTTTTTAGGATTTCCTTGGGGATCATGGAAACTATGGCACCTCGATGCGGCTCAACACTTGTCCGACGACATACTCCGAAGTTTTTTCTTCGGCTTCCGCCTCATAGGTAATGATGATGCGATGGCGCAACACATCGAGGCCGATGGCGCGCACGTCTTCGGGCGTGACATAACCGCGGCCGCGCAAAAAGGCGTGCGCCTTCGCCGCTTGCGCCAGAAAGATGCTCGCGCGCGGGCTGGCGCCGTAAGAGATTAAATCTTCCAATTCGTCGAGGCCATATTTTTTCGGCTCGCGCGTCGCAAACACGATATCAATAATATACCGTTCGACTTTTTCATCCATGTAAACTTCGGAAACGACATTGCGCGCCTTGACGATATCCGCCGGCGTCACCACCGGATTGACGCTCTCTAAATGGCCGCGCGTCATGCGGCGCATGATTTCCAATTCTTCATCCTTGTTCGGATAACCGATTGAAAGTTTAAGCATGAAACGGTCGACTTGCGCTTCCGGCAGTGGGTACGTTCCTTCCTGCTCAATCGGGTTTTGCGTGGCGAGCACGAGAAACGGATCGTCCAGCTTGAAGGTGTTTTCGCCAATCGTTACCTGCCGCTCCATCATCGCTTCGAGCAGCGCCGACTGCACTTTCGCCGGCGAACGGTTGATTTCGTCCGCTAAAATCAAATTCGCAAAGATCGGGCCTTTTTTCGTCGTAAACTGGCCGTTGCGTTGATCGTAAATCAGCGTGCCGATCAAATCCGCCGGCAGCAAATCCGGCGTAAATTGAATGCGTTGAAACTTGGTTTGCACCGCCGCCGACAGGGTTTTGACCGCCAGCGTTTTTGCCAAACCGGGCACACCTTCCAACAACACATGGCCGTTGCTGAGCAGGCCGACGAGCAGCCGCTCGATCATATATTTCTGGCCGACGATAACTTTTGCGACTTCGCGATTAATTCTTTCCACAAACGCGCTTTCGCGCCGGATTTTTTCATTAATCGCCTGAATGTCAACGTGCATCATGCCTCCGATTCAAATTCATTTGCAAAAAATTTTCAGTGAGCGCATAGACGCGCGCCAGGCGCGCCGGCTCACCCGCTTCTCCGGAAAATTTAAACAGATCACAAGTTTGCAGCACTTCTTCGATGAGCGGCGCTTGCTCATCGGCGTTGGCAACTCGCCGAAAAGCCGCGACGACTTCTGGGGTGGAAATGCCTTGCACTGGAATCTCATAGCGGCGCTGGAGATACTGCCGCAGCAATTTGGCCAACGCCGCGAACGCCTCTTTCAATTCCGTTGTATTGATATTGACGGTATTTTTAAGCTCCTCAAGAAATTCGCCCTCAAGCGGTTTGACCGCCAGCGCCGCACGCCGCGCCGCTTCCTTCTTTTTGGCGCGGGCTTCGAGTTGAAAGACCAACACCACCAACGCCGCGCAAAACAACAAACCCAGCGTCAAGGCCAGGCCAAGCGGCGCGTCATCCGGCTCGGACAAAGGATCGCTGACTTTGATGCCGACCCGGGTGGTATAAAGACTGTGTTTTTCTCCCGTGGCTCTATCGAGATAGCTGACGCGCATGCCTTCGACATAGCCCATGCCCAGGCCTTCCGGTCGCAACGAATACTCGAAGGTTTTGATCGAAGTGGGCTGGCCGTTTTCAACCCCGACCCAATTCGAGGAGGACGAACCCGCAATTTTAAAATTGGAAAGTTGGGGAGACTCCGGCGGGTCGAATTCAATATCGGAGAGCCGGCCTTGCCATTTCAGTTTGATGGTATAACCGGCCAATCGATTGAGCGCCACTTCGGCGCCGGCGGCTGACGAAGTCATCGTCACTTGCACCGGCGCACGCAAAGAATCCGCCGGCGCCAGCAACACAGGTTGACCATACACGGCCAACGGCAGGATAACGCTCAAAAAGAGAAGCTTCGTCATGCGCTTACAGCACTGGTGGTCGTTTGCGACCCCATGACGGATCAAAAAAGCAAACATATTCATGGCGATGAGTTCAACGGCAGTTTTTAAACATAAAAAGCCGCAATGGCAATCTTTCGACATTTGCAAGCACCTTCCGGTAACATCGGCTTGCAACAGGCAGCCCTGCCGAAAAAAGGTCATCCGGCTCTTAAAATAAGACGATAAACAACTAAAAAGGTTTTAGTCTTTTTCTCTTAGCGCCTTGGTCTTTTCTTGCGCCGGAACCGCGCCGTCCGTTTTGCCTGCACTCGTGGCGGAACTCTCAAAGATATTGATGTCGCTGATATCCTTGCCCAAATGCTGCAATTCCCATTGCACGGAAGCCGTCAACTCATGTTCCGGATATTTTTCAATAAAACGGTTGTAATATGTTTTGGCTTTGTCAAAATTCTTGACGTGATTCGCATAAATATAGCCGACCATAAACAGCGATTGCGGCTGATATTTGCTTTGTGGAAATTTATCGACGATCCGTTCGTAAGCGGCGGCGGCTTGGTCAAATTGGCCCTTTTTATTGAGATAAATCATACCGAGCTTTTGCAGCACGGAATCGGCGGTCGCGCTCGCAGGGAAACGGTCGTTCAGCTCTTCATAAATCTTCAAAGCCCCATCAATGTCTTCCTTGGCTTCAAACTTTTGGGCTTCCGCGAAGAGCTGCTCTTCGCTCATTTTTTTTGAGCACCCACTGACCACCACGAGCAAAAACACGGCTAACCACAACTGTTTTAGCATCTGATTGATCTCCATATCCAGCAGTGCATGAATTTATACAACTTTTTAATCTAAAAAGTTCACCCGCAAAAATCAAGATTTTTTCTTCAAAAACTCAGCAGATTAAACAAATTAAAATTGCTGCCGCTCAGGAATTTTCCCAAATGCGTCCGCACTTCGATTACGGTGGAATCCACTTTGGCAATTGCCGCGTTCAAACGCGTGTAAGTTTCATCATCATAAATCAGTTTGCTGAGATTGCCCTCGCGTTTCTGCAAGCGGAGCGCGATATCGTCAAGCGCGGCCGTGAATGAATCCAGGCGGCGCAGCGTACGATTAAGCGTGATGAACGTGCTGTCGATTTGGGGCGTGTGGCGTTCCGCCAATTGGCGCAGTTGCGTCGAGGTGACTTCAACGTTGCTCATGGTCTGTTGCATCGCCGCTTGATTGTTTTGCACGAATTGGCGCATGGCGGCGGTGGAGGCCTGCAAGTCATTGAGCACCGAAATCAGCGGGCGGCGAAAGGTGGTTTCGTCTAAAAAAGCGGAGGCCAGAGTAATGGTCGAATCGAGGCGTTGCATGAGCTGGCTGGAACGGGCCGAGATTTTGCTCATCTCGACAAACATCTCGGAGAAACCCGCGGTTTGCGCGCCGCGCAGCGGCGTTTTCAGATTGATCAAATCGAGCACCTGGCCGGAAGCGCCGGGAACGATTTCGATTTTTTTGCCGCCCATCATCTCCACTGGCGTGATGTAAGCGTTGACATCGGAATACAATTGCACCCCGCTATCGAGCTTCACCTCGACACGAACGAGGCCGCCTTCCAGGCGAATGCCGGCGACCTGCCCTTTGGGCACACCGTTGACGGTAACCGGATCGTTGACCCGCAATCCGCCCGTGTTTTGAAACAGAAAGGCCACCGCCACCTGATTGGACGCCAGCCGATAATTTTTCCCCCACAAAATTCCAAACAGCAAAATCGACAATCCGACGATAACCGTTAGACCGACAATGAATTCGGCATTTTTTCTCATTCAAAATCTCTTTCCAAATACCGCTCCATGTCGAAAGGCTCTTCGCCGCCGGATTGGATTTTGCGCTTGAGCCGCTCGTCAAATTCGCGCGCCATGTGATGGCCGGAAACTTTGAGCAATTGCGACATGGCGACCACTTCGGCAATCACCGTGATGTTTTTGCCGGGGAAAATCGGGATCTTGACGAACGGAATCTCGACGTCAAGAATTTTGGTGTGTTGCTCGTCGACGCCGATGCGCTCGTAATCTTCGGCATTATCCCATTCTTCGAGGTGTACTTCGACTTCGACGCGTTTCTGCGCGCGCGTCGCATGAATGCCAAAAATACTGCGAATATCAATGATGCCGAGGCCGCGAATTTCCATGTGATATTTTAGCATCTCGCTGCCCTGGCCGGTCAGAATGCCCGCGGCTTTGCGGCTGATCTGCACCACGTCATCCGCGACGAGGCGGTGCCCGCGCTCGATGAGATCCAGCGCGATTTCGCTTTTGCCGATGCCGCTGCGTCCGGTGAACAACAAGCCGACGCCGAAGACATCGACAAGGGTGCCGTGTACCGTCGTAGTCGGCGCAAATTTCTCATCCAAAAAATCGCCGAGCAAATGCGTGAATTGCGTCGTCTTCAGCGGTGTGCGAAAAACCGTGATGCCGCGCTGATTCGAAATGTCGACAAATTCCGGCGGGATCGCGTTGTTGTCGGTGATCACGATGCACGGAATATCAAAATTCAGCATCGTTTGAATCGCATGCCGGCGCTCGCCCGGACTCATGCCCTCGAGAAAACGCATTTCCGTATTACCGAGCACTTGAATGCGGTCATACGTAAACACTTTCGTGAAACCCGCCAGCGCCAACCCGGGCCGATTGAGATCGCCCTCTTTCACCATTTTGCGAAAGCTGTACGTGCCATTCACGATTTCCATGGACAACCGGCTTTGCACGCTGCTATACAGCTCCTCGACGGAGAGGTTAACCATCGCAAGTTCCTTCCACAATTATTGGGCGGGAAAGAATTGCCACTCATCAATTTCTTCCGCCCGACTCCCTGCCTACCCTCTGCAACCAAAAGGTTACGGGCGTAGCCGATCATCAAAATCATGGTCGTACGCACTACGCCCGTAAAATTCGCACGGCTTG
>JAJVHT010000077.1:7428-12488 GCA_022072515.1 bacterium | reverse complement strand
TTGATGCAGGCGATCAAAAGAATGAGCACGGCGATGGCGGAAAAGACATACACGTACGTGACGTCTCCCGCCGCGGCGGGATCGGGCTGCGGCTTGCGGGTGGAGTACAGATGAATGCCGGTCAACGTCTCAAGCGCGTAAGCGCGCTTTCCCGTTCCTTGCACATCGTATTTTTGCGCAAACGATTTCAGCTTTGCCGCCAACTGATTTGGCGCATATCCTTCCGGCAACAGCACGTAGGTGTAAAACAACAGGCTGATCCAGTCTTCGCGCAAGCCGGGATAGATCGCCTCGAGCGTCGGCATGGAGGCGAGAAAATCAAAGCGCAGATGCGTGGCCGCGGGCAAATCGGCCATCACACCGGTGACTTCGAGATGAAGCGAATCGCCGAGCGCGAGGGTTTTGCCGAGCGGATTTTCTGCGCCGAAATATTTTTGCGCTGTGGCTTGTGTAATGATAACTTTCTTGGGACCAATGAGCGCAGTTTGCGGATTTCCCGCCAGCAGCGGAAATGAAAACACTTCGAAGACCTCCGCATCGCCGAAGAAAAAACGCGATTCCCAAAAGCGCTTTACGCCGTGGTTGACCACCGCGTCGCCGCCGAAAAGCTTGAAGAGGCGCACTGCGTGCTGCACTTCCGGAAATTCGCTTTTCAGCGCCGCGGCCGCTGCGCCGGGCGAGGTTGAAAGCGTGACCGCTTGATCGCCGATTTCATCATTGGCAACGAGACGAACAATGCGCCCGGCTTTGTCGTGAAAACGATCGTAACGCGTTTCCTGCCGCACGTACAGCAGAATCAAAACGCAGCACGTCATGCCGACGGCCAAACCGGCGAGGTTAAGCGCGGCGTAACCTTTGTGCCGCCACAAATGGCGGAGGGCGAGGTGGAGTTGGTTTTTGAGCATGATAGTCTAATCTACAATCGCCTTTGCCTGAGAGTGAATTCTCAGGCGGAGAGATGAAAGTCACCCAAAGGTGACTGACAATTATTTGAGCAAGGAGCCGTCTTCGGACGGCTTCCACTTTTGAGCCTGCGATTCTAATCGCAGGCTTTAATCCAGCAATCCCGAAAGCCAGTGCATCACATTCAGCAGGAAACGATAATTCTGCGGCGCTTGCGGCGAATTCATGCCTATTGGCGTGCGATTGGCGCCGGCGAGCTGCGCAGAAAACATCGCGGCCTCGCCGAACACGGCGATGCGACCTTTGCCAAATTTCAAAGTCGCGCCTTGCAGCCAGCCGGCTGCCGGGAGACGCGGCGTTTCCGGCTTGAATTGCCAGGCTGTTTCGGGCATTAGCAAGACCTGTGAGGAATCAAGAACAAGTAGAGGTTGCGCGCCGGCATTCACTTGGAACGCCGAGCCGGTAAACGACCTCAGCGAATCGATGCGCTCGCTGCGCGTTCTGCCGTTGATGATGGAATGATTAGCAAGCGAGCCATTCGACCTGTGAAAGACGAAGAGCGACCCTTTTGACTGTTCCGCGAACGTCGCAAAGCAGTTGCTGAAACGAATGCCGAATGCCGCGCCAAGTTTTTCTGCCGCGCCGGCAAAAGGCATGTGATCCGCGATCAGCAGCAGCGCACCGCCTTCATGTACCCAATCGCGCACCGCGGCGATTTCATCATCAGCAAACGCGGAAGGATTGGGCAGCGACCAATTTCCCTGGCTGTTGATCTCGGCCAGGGCATTGGCGACGACGAGAACTTTTCCCTGGCGCAAGCTTTCTTTGTTGAAGCGCGACGTGGAGGCTTGCACGACATAACCATCACGACGCAGCAATTGCGCAAAGGACACATAGCGCCCGGTCGCGGTGTGAAAATTGAAATGCGCTTCATCCAGCATAACGACCGGGCCGCTGCCAGCGGAATAGGCGGGTTTTGCGATGGGAGGATTGAACGTGGAGTCGGCAACTTGCTGCGCCTGGCTCGAGGCGAATAAAATCAAAAGGAAAAAACAAAGCACCCTTGGGGTCATAAAAAATCATCAGTAAATGATTTTAAATGCAGCCGCAACTAAAAGAAAAATGCACGCAGAGACGCAAAAACTTGCAGGATATTTTTTGCAAGATCATTGTGGCAAAATAATTAAAACTTTTCAATCATCTTTCATTGTTAATGGCCGTTATCTACTCGTACGCGAGGTGCATGAAATGCCAGCCGCGACCATTTGCCGCCATCCCATTCCCACGTATCGCCGAAAACCCGTTCGCCATCGTGGCCGCCGAAGAGCACGAGGCGCCGGCGATTGGAATCGTAAACCATGGCGCTGTGATTGCGCGCTTCCGGCCCAGTGACATCAATTCGCAGCCACGTTGTTCCATCGAATATCCACGTATCGCCAACGCGGGTCTCGCCATTCCAACCGCCGAAGCGCAGCACTTGTTGGCGCGCTGCATCAAATGCCATCACGCTGTTGAAGCGGCCTTGCGCAACGGTGGGCTTCACTTCATTCCAACTCTTGCCGTCCCACGTCCACGTTTCGCCCGAAGGGCCGTTGCCACCGAAAAGAATAACGTGTCGGCGAATGGGATCGTAAGTCATCGTCGCGCCGTTGCGAGGCGATAATCCGCTCGTGCTCACTTGCTGCCAGGTTTTGCCATCACATTCCCACGTATCGCCGAAACGATTTCGTTGTCCGGCAACCACACTATATCCGCCAAACAAAACGAGGCGGCGACGCGCGCTATCATAAACCATGCACGCTTCCGCGCGGGCAGAAGGCGTCGTGGTTTTAATTTCGTGCCAACGCGCGCCATCCCATTCCCAAATATCATCGAGAAAAGTGTCTTTGTCATTTTCCGTTCCAAACAGAACTCGATTCCCGCCGAAGAGAACAAGGCGGCGCCGGTCACGATCATAAGTCATCGCCGGAAAGGTTCTCGGCGCCGGTCCACTTGCAGAAATTTTGTGCCAAGTTTTGCCGTCCCATTCCCACAAGTCTCCCACCACGCTGCGATCATCGGCGCCGCCAAAGAGCATCACTTTGGCGCGGTCGCTGTCATAGGCCATGGCGTGCGCGTTTCGAACCGTTAATGAATCAGTCGCTTTTGGCTGATTCTTTAATTTCCCTGCTGTGTCTAAGAATGCCAGAGCGAGGAACACGGCAGAGATCAGCGCGGTCGTGAGAACTTTCCAAATTGGCAGCCGCATCCGATCTCAAGGTTGAACTTGAATGCCGTTCATATCCTCAATGGCAGCGACGATGCCCCAGCCGCCGAAATTTTCCGAGACCGCCATCCACAACTTGTTGCGGCCTTTTTTCAACGGCAAAAAGAGCGCATCCCACAGGCCGATGGTGCCCAAAAAACGATAGTCACGTGAGGCATACTGATCGTTGCCAGCGTACAAAAGGCGGTCGTTGAGATAAACTCTTACACGATCACTGAAGCCGAACTTCATTTCTTTGGTCTGATCGACGTCAGAGTTGATAATGAGGCGGGCGAAAGTCGTGTTGCTCTGTTCGCCGATTACGACCAATCGCGAGAGATTGGCGATGCCGGTCGCCTCGCATTCCAACTTCTTCCAAGTCAATCCCGCCTTATCAGATTCGTTCAATTGAAATTTCCCCTGCAGATTTCTTTCAGCAAAACCGTTTGATACCGACCACGCTGTGATCAAGCCTTTGGGCGCGGGCTTCGGAGGTTTGGCTTTGCCTTTGAGCGCCGGCGCGTCCAGAGAGGTATAAGAGAAATTTGAATAATGCGTTGGAGCAGGACCTCCGGCGCTCAAACCCACTTGACCGGATGCCGGTCCAAACTTCAGTTCGGGAATGAAAAGCGCAGGCGTTTCCATGTCCATGATGTAAACCTCCGCCTGCTTGCCGGCGACAACGATTTTGATGCGCATCCATTCATTGAAACGATAGCGCACCGGCGCTGAAAAATCTTCGCCATAATAAAGCTGCCAGGCGGCAAGGCCGTTGAAAGTCGGTGTGTATTGATTCGCATCGGGATTGCCGGATTGATGAGGCCGGAAATAAAACTCCTCAAAATTGTTTTTGTCCAACACGCGCCATACGGATCCGACAAAGCCGCGCTCCGGCGAAAAGGCGATGTCGAACTCGATCACACCGTTGAGAAATTTTGAGTCTTTGACCAGCGCCAATCCGGCTTTAAGAAAAAGGCTTTGCCGGCCCAGATATTCTTCAACGCGGCTTTCCCTGGCGTCAAATTCCCAGCGATTCGAATCAAAAGGAATGGTCTGCGCATGCAATGGCAAGGTGAGGCAAAGCGCGAATGCGGCGAGAGCTTGATTGAGCAGATTTCTTTTAGTCATGACTTTTTCCTCACAAAAACGCGTTTGCTTTCAAAAGAGCCGCGCGGGCCGTCAAAATAATAATCAATTGTCAGCGTGCTGCCATCCGTCGAGAGTTGCCATTTGCGCGTGATTTGTTGCGTCACTTCCTGGCCTTCAGGAGAAGTCGAAACAATCTCATCTTCAATGAGAATGCCTTTGTTGTTGGGCAGCCACAAAGCTTTGCGCTTGCCTTTGGCGTTCGGCGGATTCGGAGGGGTGAAATCGGTTTGCTTGCCGTCCAACGTATAGCTCTCGTTGAGATCGATTTCACCGCGCACCGTCTTTTGTTTGCCTTCGAGCTTTATCTGATCGCCGTTGTGCGTGATGGTCATGGTCTGTTCGAGTCCGGCAGGATTGCTGAAGCTTTTGTCTTTATCCAGCACCCACGCGCCGCTAAAATTCGGTTTGTCCGCGGCAAAACTGAAAACGCTGAGCAGTAAAGCTGTGCTCAAAATAGCAGTTTTAAATTTCATTTATGTTCTCCAGTTGCAAGATAAATTCAAAAGCAACAGCGTCGGGCAAACTGATTTATTGGCAAAATGATTAAAAGCGCTCAATCATTCTGCCGTCAAATTATTTTGCCTTACATCTTGTTGATACAATACAGATGCTTTTCGCCGCGAATAAAAATCATTTCATTTGAAATTGCGGGCGAGGCGAACACCGGCTCTTCGATCGAGTTCGTCGCCAACACGTCGTGCTGCGGGCCGGCTTTGATGATGAACGTATCGCCGTCTTCACTGGTCAGCAGAATTTTGCCGTC
>JAJVHT010000077.1:0-7328 GCA_022072515.1 bacterium | reverse complement strand
CATTTGAAATTGCGGGCGAGGCGAACACCGGCTCTTCGATCGAGTTCGTCGCCAACACGTCGTGCTGCGGGCCGGCTTTGATGATGAACGTATCGCCGTCTTCACTGGTCAGCAGAATTTTGCCGTCAACGGCAACCGGTGAAGCGGTGAACGTGGCGGGAATCGGCAAGCGTGCACCTTCATAAATCACGTTGCCGGTTTTAGCGTCCAAGCAAGTGAGAATGCCGCGGTCGGTCATCACGTACAAATAGTCGCCGTAAAGAATCGGCGAGGGCACATACGCCGAGCCTTTGTTGTAACGCCACACGATATTCGCATCCAGGCTGTCCAATTCACCGTTGGCGCCGAGCTTGATGGCGAGCGTGCGTTTGAGTGGAAAACCAGCGGAGATGAAAACCATGCCGTGTCCAACGAGCGGCGAGGCAATGGCGTTGCTCGCGTGGCCTTTCGTTCGCCACCATTCCTTGCCAGTCTTCGGATCGTAAGAGATAATCAACTCGTTGCCGCTGGTGATCAACTCCGCGCGTTGCGGCGTGTTCACGATGAGCGGCGTGGTCCAACTCGCCTGCACTTGGCGCGGCGTTTTCCAAATCTCCTTGCCGGTTTTTTTGTCGTAAGCCACCATGAAAGATTTCTCGCCGTTGTCTTCATCGCATTGCAAGATGACGAGATTCTCAAACAACACCGGCGAAGTGGCCGTCCCCATCCCGAGGGTGGCAATGGGGCCAGGCGAAGTTTTCCAAATTTGCTTGCCGTTGAAATCATAGCAGTACAAGCCTTCGGTGCCGAAGTAGGCAAAAACATATTGTCCATCGGTCGCCGGCGTTGGCGAAGCGTGGCTGCTCTTGCGATGGCGATCATCGTAGACCGTGCCTTCGTAGGCGGTTTGCTCCCAAAGCAATTTGCCGCTGTCACGATCGAGGCAGATCACTTTGAACGTGTGCTGGCGATCCGCACCCACCGCGTCGGGATGCTTGAATTCCTGGCCATCGATGACGTGCTTGACGGCCTGCGCGCCAGGAACAATCTCGCCTTCGATTTCCGCGGTTAGAAAAACTTTGTTGCCCCACACAATCGGCGAAGAATTGCCGCTGCCGGAAAGCGGCGTTTTCCACTTGATGTTTTTGCTGCTGCTCCATTCCGCCGGCAGATTGGTTTCCGTTGAAATTCCCGTGCCGTCCGAACCGCGCCATTGCGACCAGTTGCTGGTGCCCGGCTTTTCGGCGGCAAACGCACCGAGGCCTATCAGCACTGTGAATAAAACGGCAATCAGCATGCTTGCCAAACGTTTCGTCATCTCTTCTCTCCTCAATAAAGTTTTCATTCTACTTCAACTCGAACCCTTCTTCAAACAGCTTCACGAGCGCATGCAGCGTTTGATTGACGGGCGTCGCCACGCCCAGTTCCGCGCCGCGATGAAAGACATAGCCATTCAATGCGTCAATCTCCGTCGGCTTGCCGCGCGCCAGGTCTTGCGCCGTCGAAGAGATCGTGTTTTCCATTTTCTCAGCGAGTTTTAATCCGATTTCAATCAAATCGTCATTGCCAAAGCGCACGCCCTCGGCGCGCGCCACTGCCGCGGCTTCCGCAATGACGAGTTTCATCACCTCACGCGTCTCATTTAAGCGCACAATGCGACCATAACGCACGCGGCCCAATGCGGAGATCGCATTGTAGGTGCAATTGATGATCAGCTTCGTCCAGAGATCGGCTTCAATATTTCTCGAAACAACACATGGAATCCCGGCGCGCTCAAACAACGCGGCAAGCTTCTTGAGATCTCGCCCTTCTCGTTGGTTGCTTTGTTCGCGTTGTGAGAATTCGCCGATGATAATGTCGCCGCGGCCGGTGTGTTTCACATGACCGGGCCCAGCCATCTCGGCGGCGACGTAGACGACGGTTGGAATCGCGTCGATACCAGAGACGGCGCGAATTCGCGCGACATTGTCCACGCCGTTCTGAAAACTCATGACCACCGCGTTGCTGGCAAGATGCGGCGCCAGCATTCGTGCCGCGGCTTCGGTGTCGAGCGTCTTGACGCAGAACAGCACAATCTCGGCGTCTTTGATTGCCGCGACTTCGGTGGAAGCCGCAACCGGTATGCGTTCTTGAAAATTGCTGCTGTCGAGGAACAAGCCGTTCTGATTTATTGCAGTGATATGCTGCGGCCGGCCGATGAGTGTCACCGGCGCGCCCGCGCGCGCGAGCATACCGCCGTAATAGCCTCCAACCGCGCCCGCACCCAAAACCGCAAAGCGCGGCCAGGCATTTTCCGCTACAACCGTTTCACCCATACAATGATAGATTGCGATTTTTAAAAAATGTTCAGCCGCATCCACTTATTCCTTTACATCCTTTGCTCGGCGATGCCAAACACATGATGCTGGCCGCGAATAATGAGCATGTTGTCCGAGATTGCCGGCGTGGCCATCATCGCTTCGTTCATTGGGTTGATGGCGATCAACTCGTATTGCGGACCAGCTTTGATCACGTAAACTTCGCCATCCTCGCTCGCAAAATATAGATGGCGATTTCCTGCTACTGGCGAAGCGCTCAAACCAAAACCCTGCTCGTTGATGCGCTGCTGATAAATTTGCTCGCCCGTTTTCGCGTTGAAACAAGTCAACACGCCTTTGTCCGTGCAGGAATAAAGATAATCACCATAAACGATCGGTGTCGGCACATACGGCCCGCCGCGTTCGGATTTCCACGCCACGTGCCCATTCGCGCTTTGCCCAGTTGTCAAAGAAATATCGCCATTCGCATTCGGGCGAAAAACTTTGATGGGCCTCCCGCCCGGCCAGCCGCCGGTGAGATAAAACATCTCGTGCGCAATGAACGGCGTCGGCACTTGCACGATCAGTTCGTCATTCGCAAAACGCCAAAGCTCCTTGCCCGTCAACGGATCGTAGCCGCGAATATATCCGGGCGCATTCGTGATCAGCTCGTCGCGACTCTTGCCGCGATAAATCGTCGGCGTGCTCCACGAGGGCATTTCACCGCGCTCCACGCGCCATACACGCGCGCCATCTTTTAAATTGAATGCGGCGAGAAAAGATTGCGCGTGCGCATCGCCTTGCACGATTACGAGATCTTCGTAAATGACCGGCGAGCTGGCGTAGCCCCATTGCACCGCCGCATCGTCGTGCAAACCCGGGTCAAGAATGCCGAGATCTTGCTTCCAGAGCAGCTTGCCATTGATATCAAAACAAAACAGCCCTTCGGAGCCGAACAGCGTCAAGACATATTTGCCGTCCGTCGCCGGCGTCGAGTTCGCCTGGCTCGCTTTAAGATGGCGCTTGACGCGCGGCACGCCTTCGTGCGCTGTTTTCTCCCAAATAATTTTGCCGCTGTTTTTATCCAAACAATAAAGCCGCCAACTGTGCTGCGCGCTTTCCGCCACCGGCGCGTTGCTGCGCGTCTGTGTTTGAAACGCCGCGGAATCGCCGCTTACAGCCGTTGCAATGAAAACCCGAGTGCCCCAAACTATCGGGCTGGCGTGTCCCAATCCGGGAATGCGCGTTTTCCAACGAATGTTGGTTGACTTTTCAGCGTCCCACCTCTTCGGCAATGCCGGGCCGTCAACAACTCCGGCCGCACCAGGACCGCGGAAAGACGGCCAATTCTGCGCATGCACCATTGCAGTACAAAAGCAGAAACACACCAGTAAAGCAGCAAGTTTTGTGATTCTCATCTTATTCCCATGAAATTTAAATATCGTTGTAGCTGTTGCAAATGTTTCGCTACATTCTCACTTTCATTTTGACCTCATGCAACACTTCCGAGGCGCCATTCGAAGCCGGAGTTTGCCGCAGAAACTCTTGCGCGCTACGCTCGTGTCGCAAATATGCTTCGAAAAAATTCAGCACGTATTGGCTGACAATTTTGAAGCCCGCCATCACTGCCGCGGAACGTTCGGTTTTCAAAATCATGTATGGAATGGCGCCGTAGCAAGGCAAAAAATCCGCATGCGCCATTTGCTTGAAGGTTAGCAGGTACGCATCAGCAACGGCCAGACTGTCATAAAATTCAAAGTTTTTCGGCACGTTGTAGCGCACCGGCCCCTCGCCGTGCATGTGCAGATAGGGCACATTCATCTTTTTATAATTGAGAAAGGCTGATTTCATCAACAAATCGCGGCCGTACTCGTAGCCCGTCGCGGCATCCAGGCTGAGCAAGGCATCGACGTCGTTGTCACGCATTTGCAAGAGAGCTTGTGTAACGCCACCGACGCTCCAGCTCGCCAACGCCATTTTATCGGCATTGACGAAGGGCAACCGAAAAACATGTTTGATAGCAAATTCCAAATCGCGCATTTGTACTTCAATGCCGCTCGTATCAAACGGCCAGCGTTCACCCTTTTTCAACGGCAATGCCGTCAGCGCCAGAGCAACGTAGCCGTGACCCGCCAGGTATTCGCATAACACGGAATAAACATGCCCGCCCGTGCCGCCGCTCATTCCAAAAATCACCACGGGAAATTTCCCTGCGGCGGTTTTGGCATCTTTCACTGCCGCCATTTCTAGCGCGAGTATGGCTTCCCAGCTTGCGCCGGATATCTGCTTTTCTTCGCTATCTTTTTGCCGCAGCGCCTGTTTTTGCTCATCCGTCCAGCGCCACGGCTCGGACTCGATATCATTCAACAACAAATATTCTTCATAGCGCAAATGTTGCGGATTCGCGCTGCGCAGAGCAGGATACCAAACAAACATTTGTATCGGGCGCGCGCGATTCTCCAAGATCTTGCCGTTTTCATCAAGCTCATCTTGAAATGGCCGGGTATGATCAAATAAGATTTGAAAACTCATTCATCCTTCAAAACATTCACCGGATTAACCAATGCCGCACTTATGGCCTGATGACTTATTGTAAAAAGTGCGATGACGATCAAAGCCAACATCGACAGGATGTATATCCACCAACTTATTTCAATCCGATAGGCAAAGCTCTCCAGCCAGAGGTTGAGCACGTATTGGATAGCCGGAACGGCGATCAGGGAGGCTACGCCAATGAGAAAAATATATTGGCGTGAAAACCGCATCAGCAAGGAAGAAATCGAAGCGCCAAGAACTTTTCTGATGCCCATTTCCTTTCTGCGCTGGTTTAAAGTAAAAGCAATCAACCCATACAGGCCCAGACAAGCAAGCACGATGGTCAATCCCGCAAAGCCGCTAATCAAATAAGAAAGTTCCTGCTCATTGTTGTAGAGTTTGTTCAATTGGTCATCCATAAAACGGTATTCCAAGGGCACGCCCGGGTTGGTTTGCTCCCAAATGTTTTGCACCGCAGCGATTTTCTCTGCAATATTCCCGAGGCCAACACGCACGAAAAGATATTCGATATCGACAAACGGCATGATCAAAGCCATGGGGGAGATTTCATGGTGGAGAGATAAAAAGTTGAAATCCTCAACCACGCCAATAATGGTGCGTGGGCCAGCAGAGGAGAAGTAATGCACTTTTTTACCAATGGGATCCTTTAAGCCCAAATATTCAACGGTTTTTTCGTTGATCATGATGCTTTCAGTCGGATCACTGCCAAACTCTTTGGAAAATGATCTGCCCTCTTTTAATTTGATGCCCATCGTCTCGAGGAAATCGTACCCGACCTGGTTCCCCAGCATTTGCTTGCTCTCGGACTCATCCCGTCCATCGACGAGTATCATATTTACCGGCCAGGGCTCGCCCATAGACCGCTCGCTGCGGCTGACGCTGATGATATGACTATTTTGTAGGAGTCTATCTCTAAATGTTTCATAATACCGCGTCATGTCCTGAGGAAGCAGCTTGATCACCACGACATTTTCCTTGTCGAACCCAAGCTTCTGATCCGAGAGATAGGTAAACTGCCTGGTAATGACGAGGGTAGCCGCAATGAGCGCAAAGGAAATACAAAACTGAACGGCGATCAGAATTTTTCTTAAATTGGAACCGGTGCTCATGCCGTTTTTTACATTTTGCTTCAACGCTGCCACGGCTTTGTGACTCGAGAGCAACAAAGCAGGATAAAGACCTGCCACGATTCCTAGCAAAAACGTGACGGCTATTGCAAAAGGCAGTGACTGCAAAACCTGCGTCCAGTCAATTGTGAAATTCCACTCCAGGAGATCTTGAAAATATTCGAAGGCGAACAAGCTGAACAGATAGGCGAGCACAAGGCTGATGCCGCCCAACACCACAGACTCAGTCAACAATTGCGCCACCAAGCTGCCCTTCTCTGCTCCTAATATTTTTCTCAAACCCACTTCCTTGCCGCGGCTCACTGCAACGGCAATGGAGAGATTCATGAAGTTAAAACTCGCGATGAGCAGGATCAGCAGCGCAACGATCCCCAGCGTATAAATCGTGAATCGATTTCCCGCCTGCAGGCCGCTTGCCAAATCGTCAACCAAATCAGCCGAACCCAGATAGATGTCCTCCAGAGGTTGAACATAATTTCGATATGGAGTATCATCTCCCGGATTCTTTTCCCGATACAGTTGATCGAGTTTATCCTGAAGAGCAATGGGGTTTGCACCATCATGCAATAGCACATAACTGAGAAATCCCACCCAACTCCAACTTGATAAATCGGAGAGATAGCCCGCCGGGACTTGATAAGTAGAAAACGACACGAGAAAATCGAATTGCAGATGTGAAGTGCCCGGTATTGCTTCCAGGATACCGGTCACCTTTAAGGGAACGTCATTGTTCATGGTGAGGATTTTCCCCATGGGATCCTCTTCTCCGAAATATTTTGCGGCCATTTCCTGGGTGAGCACAACCGAATTGGGCTGATCGAGTGCGATGTCTTGATTGCCGGCTTGCAATGGGAAACTGAAAATCTCAAGGAATAAAGAATCGGCATAAAATCCATGGTTTTCATAGAAACGCCGTTCGCCATTTTCCAGCAGCGCGCGCTGCGCGTATCGCAATTGGGTAGATTTTTTGATCTCAGGGAATGCACCCCTGATACCAGGCACCAGCGCCGGCGGTGTATTCGCCATTTTGGTGATGGTTCCGGAGTTATCAGCAAAGATGGTGTTGATTCTGTAGATATGAGGTGATTCTTGATGAAAACGATCGAATGACAATTCATGGCTCAAAAAGTTGGCAATCAATAAACAGCTTGCCAATCCAACGGTCAGGCCACTGATATTGATGGCAGTATAAATTTTGTGTTTGCTAAGACTTCGATAGGTAGTGAGTAGATGATGACTTAGCATAATCTTGAATCCTTTCCGTTGAAATGCACCTTGATTGTAGAAATTATGAAATGCCTAACAAATTTTGCGCGGATAGTAACTTCAGCGTTAGTACCGCACAACCTCGTGTGCTTCTCCCGATGAA
>JAJVHT010000027.1:8281-12619 GCA_022072515.1 bacterium | reverse complement strand
GCCTGGGCGCGCAGCTCGGCTTCGCGAATTTCCGCGCCCGCGCGCTCTTTTTGAATCACGCGCCGCCGTTGGAGACGGTTTGCGGTGAAGACGCCGGCAAACAACGTCAGCGCATAAAGCGCATACGCCCAACGCCTGCGCCACCATGGCGGTGCAATGTTAATGGCTATCGCCGTTCCGGCCTCGTTCCAAATCCCGTCGTCGTTTGCGCCTTTGACGCGGAAAACGTACGTGCCGGGATCAAGATTGGTATAGCTGGCATAACGCCGCGCGCCGCAATAAATCCAGTCCCGGTCAAATCCTTCCAGTCTGTAGGCGTACTGATTTTTCAGCGGATTAGTGTAGTGCAGCGCGGCAAACTCAAATGAAAAAAAGTTGTCCTGATAAGAAAGCCTGAGCGTTTCCAGATTGTCGATGGCGCGGTCGAGCTTGATCGCCTTGTCAAATATTTTGAACGCCGTGATCACCACCGGCGGGGGATGCGGGTTATCCTTGACCCGATCCGGATAAAAGGCATTGAAGCCGTTGATGCCGCCAAAAAACATCCGCCCCCCGGGAACGGCGCTCTTATGGCAGGCGCCCTGATTGAACTCATTGCTTTGCAAACCATCGTTGCTGTCGAAATTTCTGAAACTTTTGGTCGGCGGATCAAAACGGGATAGTCCTCTATTGGTGCTCAACCATAACTGGCCGTTGTCATCTGCCAAAATTCCATAAATCACATTATTGGGCAGGCCGTCTTTCTCCGTGTAAGGCGTGAAGCGCTCGGTGGCGCGATCAAATTGGTTGAGGCCTCCGCCATCCGTCCCAAGCCAAAGCGCCCCCGCGCGATCTTCATAAATTGAAAAAATCCGGTTATGGCTGAGGCTGTGGGCATTGCCGGGGTCATGGACGTACCGGGTAAATTGTTCCGTGGCATAATCAAAACGGTTCAGCCCGCCGCCGGATGTCCCAATCCAAAGCGCGCCCGTATGATCCGCATAAATCGACCAGATATGATTGTGGCTGAGGCTGCGGGGATTGTTCGGATCGTTGACAAAGCGCGTCAGTTTTCCGGTCGCGCGATTCAAACGATTAAGCCCGTCACGCGTTCCAATCCAAAGCTCCGCCCGGCGAGAATCTTCATAGAGACAGCGGACGCGATTCGAGCTGAGACTGTTCGGATTGTGGGGATCATGAACGTAATGAGTAAATTGCGCCGTTGTGGCATCAAGTTTTTTAAGAGCCGTGCGAGAAGCTTCAAGTCGATCAAGTCCGCCATCGGTTCCAATCCAGAGCGTGTTGTCGGGGGATTTGTGGATGGCCCAAACGGCATCGTGGCTCAGGCTTTTGGCATTTTTGGGATCGTGCACAAAATGGGTGAATTGCTTTTGTGCAGGATCATAGCGATTTAGTCCGCCGCCATCCGTTCCAATCCAAAGCAAGCCGTTGGACGGATCTTCATAGATGGCCCAGACGCCGTTATTGCTGAGGCTGTTGGGATTCTGCGGATCGTTGGCAATGTGTACAAATTCTTCTTGGTCGCGATCAAATTTATTGAGTCCGCCGCCCCACGTTCCAATCCACAAAGTGCCGGGCGTCTCGCCGAGGCGAGATTCATAGATGGATAAGATCCGATCAAAACTGAGGCTGTGTGGATCATTCGGGTCATTGACGAAATGAATAAATTGCGCCGCATTTTCATTGTCGGCGTTTACCTTGCCATAGTTGGGGCCCTTGCCGGAGCTTAACGCTTGTTCCGAGCTTCCCGGCGAGACAAGCTTGTTAAGTCCGCCCAGCGTTCCAACCCACAACGCGCCTGCGGCATCTTGATAAATGGCACGGACGTCATTTTGACTGAGACTATAAGGATTTCTCGGATCGTGAACGAAGCGCGCAAATTTTTCTTGCTCGGGATCAAAACAATTGAGTCCGCCCCCGCGCGTTCCAATCCAAAGGGCCGCGGGCCGGCCGGCCGCCGGAGGAGTTTCATAGATCGACCACACCGCATTATGGCTCAGGCTCTGCGGATCATTGGGGTCGTTGACGAAACGGATAAATTTCTCCTGCCCGCGATCGAATTGGTTCAAGCCATTGGCCGTTCCGACCCAAAGCCTGTGCGCCTGATCTTCATAAATGGCATACACCGTGTTGTCGCTGAGGCTGTGCGGATCGTTGGGGTCATTGACATAGCGAATAAATTCGGCTTTGTCGGGAGTTGGGCCTTTCAGGACAAGCTTATTGAGGCCGCCGCCCCAGGTTCCAATCCAGAGCGTACCCGTATGATCTTCGCAGATCGAATAAACCGCATTATGGCTGAGGCTTTGGGGGTTGTTGGGGTCATGAAAGTAGTGAATAAAACGCTCACTATCGCGATCAAAGCGGTTCAGCCCGCCGCCATTCGTTCCGATCCAGAGCGCACCGTCAAGTGCGTGGCGGGATTCATAGATGGACAAGATCGAATTTTCCGATAATGAATTTGAATCCTGCGCTTCATGCTTATAGACTGTGAAGTTGTAACCGTCGAATTTATTCAGCCCATCCTGCGTGCCGAACCACATAAACCCCTTGCGGTCTTGCAAAATGCAAAGCACCGAGCTTTGCGAAAGCCCTTGTTCGAGAGCGAGATGGTCAAATTTAAGGTGCGGCTTTTGTGCCCAAACGTTGCGTTCGCAGAAATTTACTTCTCCAAACAGCGACGCCAAAGCGAGCAGGCCTGATAGCAGCATGGGGGGCCATCGCTTTCGGCACCGCCGCGTGAGAGGCAAACACGCCGGAGGGATCGAAATGGGGTGAACGGCTTTTGCATGATTGGCAAGCCGGTTTTTTATTTGTGCGCTGGCGCTATTCGGCATTTCTAAGAATTAAAAATTTTATCGCGAATGTCAAGCAGAATTCCGTCGTTTCGCCCACAACGCCCTGTTCATCTAATCTTTTTCATCGCAGCAGCTTCAGCGAAATCATAAATTCCTTCGCCGGCAACTGCTCCTTCTCCACGGCCACCGCATATCCCAAAGAAAACGTCGATTCGAGTGAAGATAAAAAGGCGAGCCGGAAATCCACCTGGCCACCGGCATTCAACAGACGGCGGCGTTGCGCCGCGTTTTCCAGATTGGTGATGATCCCGGAAGAGAAAACCGCGAAGCGCGCCCAATTGCAATAGAGCGCGTGAAAGCCAAGGCGGCGAAAGCGCAGCGGCGGCAGCGTCCATTCCAGCAAAGTTTTGGCGTAATTGGTTCCGGCGACGGCATTCAGCTCGACGCCGGGAAAACTGTAATCTTCGCGATAGCGTTTCGCCTCCAGATAATCCACCCAGTTGTTGCCGAAGCCGCCGAAATAAAAATTGGCAAATGCCTCGCGGCGGCCGCCAAAGGAATATCCCGCCGAATTTCTCAGCCAAAGCGAAGAGTGATTGAGCGGCAGCGCGACGCCGTAATCAAAATTGGCCCATGCGCGCGGAAAAAATTTCGTCCGCACATAATTCGTGCGAGAAATGAGCTGCCACTTCATCCCCTTTTCATCATCCACCGCGCCAACCGAGCGCAGGAAAAATTGATAGGTTAAGCCGGCTTTCAGTGCAAAAAATTTATCAAACGGCGCCGCGACATTTTGAAAATCCGGCAGACGCTCCAAGCCGCCGTAGCCGGCCACTCCGATCGTGCAGTCCAACGTGCGCGGATCGTCAAAGATGAGATATTTTTTATATTGCGCCGCCGCCGAATAGCCTTTGCGGCTGGTTTTTGTAGGGCCGAACAGATCGTAAAAACTCGCATTATTGTAAGTTGCGCTCAGTTTCCAATTCCAAAACTGATAATTCAAAGCGGCGTGGAATCGCTCATCCGCCGGTAAATTTTGGTTGGGCGTGTAAGCAGCAGTGAGATCGAGATGGTGCAGCAAAACCGGATCGGAGAAATTAAAACGCCAGCCGTACGCCGCAAAATCCTTGTACCCTTCGACAATGGGATAAGCCGAGGCTAATTTGATATTCCACATCGGATGATACGCGCCGGTGAACGTGGTGAGCGAATCGAGATTGATTTTGGCCGGCGAGGGCGGATCGAGCTTCCATGTTTTCACCACCGGATGTTTTTCCACCACGGCTTGTCCGAGGTAGCGGATGGCATTGACATTCGCCTGCGGTTGAATGGCGATCTTGGCGGGGATGAAGCCATTCGCCGTGTAATGCAACACAATCAATGAATCTTCCGACACCGGCAGCGGCCGGAAAAATCCGGTTTCGGCATTGCTCATCACCTGCATGTCTTTCGCCGCAAAATCGTAACGGAAAATATTCGAGACACCGGAATAGTATGACGAGCCGAAGAGATATTTGTCATCCGCCGAAAAAACGAAATTCGC
>JAJVHT010000027.1:6875-8181 GCA_022072515.1 bacterium | reverse complement strand
GACGCCGAGCCCAGCGCCCGTTCTGAAAGCGGGCGAAACGGCGTGACGGGATTCACCCGAATGGAATCGAGATTGGCGCGCTGCCACTGTTTCTCCCATTCGATCCAGCGCGACCATTCATCGTTCAGCGCCACCCCGTAAATGTGCTTGAATTGCGCGGCAAAATAGGCTCTGCTTCCTTCGTGGCGTGTCGTCCAGGCGAGCAGCTTTTCGGGACCATAGTGATAAGCCAGATAGGTCATGAAACGCGTGCCGTACAAATACGAAGTCGCCCCGCCTTGAAAATCGACGGCCGTGCCTTCCGCTTCCAGCCCAACGACGTCGTAAAGCGCGCTGTTGTCGTGCACCTTGGTGCGGAACACCATTTCATCATACGCGCCCAATGCGCGCCCGAGGCCGCCCGCCATCCACGTCTCCATGAAAACGGCAATGCCTTCGATGTACCAGCGCGGCGAATTCCAGCGCGGCGTCGTGAGAAAACGGTAGAACATCGAAATCGGCTGCTCGGCAATCGGCGCGACTTTGCCTCCGAAGATGGTGCGGAAAAAATGATCGGAGGCGGAGGCGTCGTCCATTGTGACCAGATGCACGACTTCGTGATTCATCGTCGAATTGATGCGCTCGTTGGCCGGCGAAGTTTCGTAGATGTAGTTGGCCGGCGCAATGCTGAGGCTGATCAGATTACGGGGAACCGTCAAGGCGGCGGCATTGCCATAGTCGCGCAGGTCTTGCAAAAAAACCGTGACGTTTTCCGGCGAGGCATAGTTGAACAATTGGCGATTGAAACGCCAGGCATTCTCAAAACAGCGCGCCGCATGCGGGACGACGTATTCAGTGGCCTTGTCGTAATACACCAGCCGCAGATCGCGCGTTTGCAGTGAGTATAATTGTGCCGGTAATTGCGCCGCGCCCAAAAGCGGAATGATAAAAACGAGGAGAACGAGCTTATATTTGACGGCCATGTCGTGCACCGCAAGTAGGATTTGGCAAAAATTTTCGCTGTCACACAAAATTTTTCAACCGCCCCTGACCCCGATTGCGCATAAGGTGTTACAAATGGCAAAAAGGAGATGCTGCTATTCCCGTTGCAGCATCCCCTTTTGCCGACTGATTTTCTCTCAGGAGAAATTTTGGCACAAACGCTCTATTGAAACATCCGTTGCGCTTCAGTTTTTAATGCCTGCTTGAAGGCGTCACTTTTCAGCGCTTGCATGAACGCGTCGCTTTTTAACGCTTGCATGAAGGCATCGCTCTTCAACGCCTGCATGAACGCGTCGCTTTTCAGCGCTTGCATAAAGGCATCGCT
>JAJVHT010000027.1:0-6775 GCA_022072515.1 bacterium | reverse complement strand
TCGCTCTTCAGCGCCTGCATGAAGGCATCACTCTTCAACGCTTGCAGGGAGGCATCGCTTTTCAACGCCTGCATGAGGGCGTCACTCTTCAGCGCTTGCATGAAGGCGTCGCTTTTCAACGCTTGCAGGGAGGCGTCGCTTTTCAAGGCTTGCTGCATCGCGTCGCTCTTCAATGCCTGCATGAAGGCGTCACTTTTCAGCGCTTGCATGAACGCCTCGCTCTTTAACGCCTGCATAAACGCGTCGCTCTTCAACGCTTGCGAGAAAGCATCACTCTTTAACGCTTGCATGAACGCCTCACTCTTCATCGCCTCGCGAAAAGCGCCGTCGTGCAAAAGGTTTTGAATCTGATCGCTTTGCAGCAGGTTTTGAATCTCTGTGTCGCCCAGCGCCACATCTTTATCGCTGATTTGGGGCGAGTTGTATTTCTCGGCCCTCTTCACGCCGCCGATGGTGCCGGATAAATCTTCATTGGCAGGCGGAACCGTGCCATAGAAAAAGTAAATAATCGCCGCGATCACGATGGCGGCGCCGGCCAGCAGCCACAGGCCTTTGCGATTGGACAGATCACTCATCACTTCCTCCGTTGGAGTGTTATCTAAAATTTTTTGCCGCGTGTGAGTTATTCGCTCTGTTGACATTACAACCACGCCGTGGAAAAGTTGGCGGGAGTTGCGGCCTTTTTAAAGAGACATCCTATTCAATCGGCACCACCCATTCCTCCTGTAATGCGCCTGCACCAACCATTTTAATCTCCAGCTTGCTCGCGCCCCGGTCTTTTTTTGTGAAAACCACGGCATAGCGCTTTTGGCCCGCATGGGTCAATTGCACCGCGTTGGGAATAAGAATGGCTTCCCCCAACGCCGAATCATCCAGCATCGTCAAACTCGTGAAACCGAATTGCTGGTCATCAAAGGAAATCGTCAACTCGATGGGCTGGGCTGAATCAAGCCGCAGTTCTGCCCGCACCATCTCAACGGATTGTTTCACCTCGATTTTGCCGGTCACGCCCTCCCGGTTAATTTCTAAATTTTTGATCGTTTGCAGCGCCTCTTTGTCATCGCGCTGAATCATCGTGCCAGTGAGTTGGTCGGAATCCAGCGATGGCAACGTCGTTTGCGAAAACAAAGCAAACAGCGCCACCCCCACGGCCAGCCCGCCGGCAAAGGCGTAGACATAATTAAAATTGAATTTAACTTCCAACCACTCGCGCAGCCCGGCCCACCAACTGGCTTGGGAAGAGGCGCCATAACGATTCGCCGGCAGCCGGTTCATGATGACATGCGGCAAATGCGCCGGCGGCTCGACCGCCTTGACTTCTTGCAGCAGGCTCGCCGTTGCCTGCATCTCGTCATAAAACTGTCGCGCCTCGGGATTGGCGGCAAGCTCATCACGAAGCTGGGCGGACTCCGCCGGTGAATTGAGACCATCGATTTCGCGATGGATTAACTCAATGTATTTGTCGCTGCTCATGCTTGACATATCCTTTTTTAATCATAATGTCTTTCAACGCCTGGCGCGCCGTGAACAACCGCGACTTTACGGTTTTCTCCGGAAGATCGAGAATGTAGCCGATTTCTTCGTACGACAAATTTTCAAAATGCTTCAGGACGATCACAGCGCGGTGATCGATTCCCAAATTCATCAAGGCGTTCTGGACATTGCGGCTCATTTCACTCTCCTCATACTCTTGCTCGATGGTGGGGGCTTGCGCCAGATAATCCGCCCGCTCGTCCAGGCCTTCAAAGCGCCGCCGGCGTTTGATGAGATTCAGGGCTTCGTTCACCACCATGCGATAGATCCAGCTAAAAAATTTGTGCCGGGCATCAAAGGTCTCAAGACGCTCGTAGGCCTTGACGAAAGTCCCTTGCGTGAGATCCTGCGCTTCCTGATAATCTTTGACCATGCGCAGCGCCACATTGAACACCGCTTTATGATGCCGCGCGATCAAAGCGCCGTAGGCGTCCCGCTGGCCTTCCAAACACTGCCGGACGAGAGTCGGATCGTCTTGCTCTATCATCTTCTGCTCGAATTACAATTTAACCGTGAAAAAGTTGGTGGGAAAATGGAATATTTTTTTTAAATGCCCCCATGGCACTACGCCAGCACGATCCCAACCGGACAATGATCCGAGCCGGTCACCGTGGGCAAAATAAACGCCTCCTGCAGGCGTGGCCGCAGCGCGGCGGAAATACAAAAATAATCGATCCGCCAGCCAATGTTGCGTTGGCGCGCATTGGTGACGACGCTCCACCACGTATAATGCCCGCCCTCTTGATGAAACTCTCGAAACGTATCGACAAAACCGGCCTGGAGAAAATTGCCAAAACCAGCGCGCTCTTCCAGCGTAAAGCCGTGGTTGCCGACATTCGCTTTGGGATGGGCAAGATCGATTTCCTGGTGCGCGACATTCAAATCGCCGCAGAAGATCACCGGTTTGCGCTTTTCCAACTTTTTCAAATGCGCCAGAAAATCAGCATCCCATTGCATGCGATACTCCAGCCGCGACAAATCGCGCTTGGCGTTGGGCGTATAAACGTTTACGAGGAAATAAGCAGGAAATTCCATCGTGATGACGCGGCCTTCGCGATCGTGCGCGGCGATGCCCATGTCGTTCTTCACGCCCAGCGGTTGGGTTTTCGTAAAAATTGCCGTTCCCGCATAACCCGGGCGCTCGGCGGCATTCCAATACTGCTGATAGTCCGGCAATAAAAAATCGACCTGCTCGCGACGGGCTTTGGTTTCTTGAAGGCACAGCACCTCAGGCGCGGCTTGTTCGATAAACTCCAACAAGCCCTTTTTAATTGCTGCCCGGATGCCATTGACATTCCAAGAAATAATTTTCATGCTTCTCCTGCGGAAAAGTGGGCCGGATGAAACAAATTTAAAAGAAATATAATGTCGCGCCCGTAGGAAAGCAAAGTATTTTTATACTTTAATCCGGTCAGGCGACGGCGGGAAGAGTGAAAGCAGGCACAAAAAGATATGCTCCGCCCCCGGCGGAGAGTTTCGCGCAGAAATCCGGTCGGGAATGAAGAACAGCTTATTTATCGGAAATAACAAATGTTTCCGCCGACTGGGTGTATTGCAAATTCAACGTCAAACAAATCGACGTGAGCACGGATTCGATCGTCTTGTTTTGGAACGAGCCGGTGATGGTGTTCTGTTGCAGTTTGGGGTCGGCAAGCGCAATCTTGACATTATAAACGCGCTGCAATTCGGCAATGACTTCGTCGAGCGCGGTTTGCTCGAAAACGATTTTACCTTCCAGCCAGCCGAGCCGTTGCTCGGCGTCAACGAGGCGGGGCGCGGTGGGATTCCCGTCTTTCGGGCATGCGCTCGCTTGGTTGGCCGTTAAGACCACCGCGGTGGCAGGCGGCGCGGCCAACGCACGCAACGCTACCCGGCCCTCGCGCACCGTCACACGCGTTTGCTCGTCGCGCGCCCAGATGCCGAATTTCGTTCCCAACACCCGAATTTGCGCCGTGCCGGTGTTCACATAAAATGGACGCTGGTTGGGCGTCACTTCAAAATAGGCCTCGCCGGCCAGCGTCACCGCTCTGGCCGAGTCGGCCAATTTTTCATAAAACCGGATTTCGCTGCCGCTGTTCAATTGCACCAACGAGCCATCCGGCAAGTTAACGCTTTTATGCTCGCCCGGCGCGGCCTTGACGACTTGCAAAGGATTGGCCGGAAAGAAAAAATTATAGAGAATCGCGCTGCAGGCCAGCAACAGCACGGCGGCGACCGCCCAAACGTAACGGTCACTCCGAAAAACTTTGCGCCCAGTTTGCGACGGCGGCGGTGTTTTTATGGCCAAAATTTTCGCCGTTGGCGACTCGTGCGGCAACTCCAGCTTCGCGGCCAATTCTGCCCAGGCTCGATCGACATTCGGCAGTCGCGGCAGCTCTTCCCGCGCGCTTTGCCAAATTTTTTCAAACTCAACAAATACTTGTTGGTTCGCGGCCGCAGCCTGTCGCCAAGTCTCAACTTGGGCGCGCTCAGCGGCAGTGGCCTCACCCGAAAAATAGCGGGCCAGCAATTCGTTTTGTTCAGTGGTATTCATGACAGCAACGGTAAATTAGTAGCGAATGCGCATTATTATTTTTTCCACCATTTATGAAAATAATCTTGACCGGCCATGGCAAGCGGCCGGTCAAGATTTAAGGAGCACACGTTTAAGAAGCGTTAAACCGCAACTTTTACTTGACCAGCAACAGTACCTTGTCATCGGCGCCCGCGCTGACAAGAATTTTTCCGAGGCTGGCGTCGGTGCTTTCTTGCAGCGTCCCTTGCGACAGGTGCACGTTGATCGCGTTTGCATTCGACTGGTTCAATAAACTTTGCAAGGCCTGCGCTGTAATCGTGTAACTGCCGGCCGCTGACTCGACGCGATAGAAAACCGGCGTCGGCAGGGTTGGCGGCGGTCCTGAGTGATCGCCGAAACGGCCGCGCTTGGGCGCCGGCGCCAACACCAACACGGTGTTATTGGCCGCTTTATCACCGTCCCAGGTGATCGTGAGATCTTTCGTGCCGTCGATGGAATCTTTATCCGAAAATCCGGTGATCTGGACCAGCTTCGCGGGCGCATGAATACTCAGCGTCATCGCCGCGACTTTGTCGGAGCCGGTGACCTCAAATTGATACGCGCCGCCGCCGACAAATGGCACATTGACGATGGTTAATTGCTGGCGCAGAGAGTCACCACGCATGCCACCCCGAGGTCCGCCGCGCCCATCACGCATCTTGGGAGGCCCACTATGTCCGCCGAGAGTCCCTTGGGGGCAGCCGCGGGGCCCGCCGAACAAACCATACCGCACGCCGAACGCTGCGCTTGTCAGTTTCGGCAATTCGTATTTACTCCCGCTGATCGCAACCGCCACCGCGCCCATATCCAAACCCAAGGCATTGCGATCCCGCAGCGTTGTGGGTTGGTCATACGCGACTGCGGAGGCGTGTCCTAACACTGTGTCACTGCTTTCAAAACGCTGGAGTCCCCGGCTCCACCGCAGCACAAAGAACGCATTGGCGCTGTCCGTATTGACGCCGGCGGATTTAAGCAGGGTCGTCTGGCTCTCCAACGAGGTGACATCAAAACTTTCCGTCAAACTCAACGAATTATCCGTTGTGGAATTGGGTCCATTCAACGACTCGCAACCGATGCTGAACAGGCCCGCCCCGACGAGCAGAACGAGCCCCGAAATCAACAAATGCTTCTTCATTAAAAATACCTCCTGGTAATTGATTTTTGCAGAGTCTTTGGTTAATTGTTTTTGCACGCGGCAAACTTTCTCACGCAGCAGGACCTAGGATTTACAGCGCGTTGAGCCCGTCTGCTCGTGCGTTCTGTTAGGTAATACGCAGGACTCTGAAAATACCCTACCAGGTTTTTATAATTTTTCAACGCCGATCCCAGACATTTTCACAAAATGGGCAATTCGCCACAGCAACAGCAATCCGGCTAAAAATGGCGCTAACTTTTCGCGCAGGCTCGCCAGCGCCTTGCTCATGCGCGCCTCGACCGTTTTAACGGAAATATTCAATATTTTTGCAATTTCAGCATATTTGACGCCCTCAAACCGATTCATCGTAAACACGAGCCGCACCGGTTCCGGCAAGCTTGAGATGGCGGCTTCAATTTTGTCGGTTAGCTCGAACGGCTCCTCGGCGTGATAAGCCGGCTCGATTTCAGGATGCGCTTCCAGCGAATCGACGGAGTGCCTCGTTTGCCGGCGGTGATCGATGACCAAATTATGACCGATGCGATATAGATAAGATTTGATGGGCTGGGCGGGATCGAGATGCGCGCGGTTTTTCCATACGCGGCTGAAAACTTCCTGCACCAGGTCTTTGGCTAATTCTTCATTGTTGATTTGGCGCCACAGAAAACGAAACAGCGCTTCAAAGTAGCGATAATAAAGCGCCTTGAAAGCGTGATGATCCGAGGCTTTTATCGCTGCGGTTAAATTTGCATCGGAAGTATCAGCAGCAAAACTTGCCATCAATTCCGCTTCTCCATTGGCCGGAGCCGGGCCGGCGTTTTCCTTAATAATATCGATACACCGTTTTAAAGGTGTAATTTAACGAAATCTCCATTCCCGCACAATGAGAAATTTTTTCAAACCTTATTTTCGGCCGCAAACAAAATCTGAAAAACTTTTCCAACTTTTTTCAACCGGCGGCGTCTGATGAAATGAAAAGCCAACACAGGAGTTGAATCTGAAACCCAGAGCGACTCTGAATTTGTCAAAAACTCAACATCGCAACCGATAAGGAGATCAAACATGAAACGCTTTTCTTTAATCGCCGCCGCGGCAACGGTGCTGCTCGCTAACGCGGTTATGGCCCAACCGCAACCAGGTGGCATGATGCATCGCGGGATGATGATGGGCGAACGCACGGGCAAATCCTTTGCGGAAGAACTTGGCCTGACCGATGCGCAGAAAACACAGATTAACCAGGCCATGTTGGACATGCGCAAGAAAAATATCGACGTCGAGGCCAAACTCAAGCTGGCCGGCATCGAGCTGCATGAGCTGATGAGCGCCGACACACCGGATCAAGGCAAGATCAATGCGAAAATCAGCGAAGTCAGTCAATTACGTGAGAAAATCATGCGCAGCCACATCGAAACCAAATTGGCGATTCAAAAAGTTCTTACGCCCGAACAACGCAAGAAGGCCAAAGACCTTCGTCCTGCCGGCTTCATGAAGATGCGGCAGCACGGCGGCTTCCATCACCTCGGCGGGCCGGGAATGATGCGGCGCGGCGGCGG
>JAJVHT010000048.1 GCA_022072515.1 bacterium | reverse complement strand
ACATAGCCGCCCCAAATCAGCCCATCCTGATACAAAGCCATGGCCGTTCCACGAGGATAGATGGTCGGCACATTCGTCATCGCGTTTCTGCCGGCAAATCCATCGTATCGCGTCCAAATGACAAAGTCGTTGATGTTGAGAACGGAGGCTACCGGCGCTTGCTGGGTGAAAAAGCGCTGGTCCAGCGATTGGGCAGACCCCATGGTGATCATCAAACCAACGGCCAACCAGAATATGCCGGCGACTCGTTGCGCCTGGAGAACAAGGGTATTCATGATTCGTACTCCTTTCGATGACTCCCTCTCCGCACATCGCAGGTTTGATAAAACCGTTGTTATCCCCTTTCAAAAGGGCAAATTTCGAACCAACAAGTCAAGGCTGGCTTTATAATAAAAAAACTTTACTTACAACTATTTTCAAATGGCCCCGCGTGAAGTGGTGCAAAATTATTCATGCCGTAAGGAAAAATATTGCACGCTTCGCGTTATTTTATTTTCACGACCACCAGGGTTAAATCATCGGATTGTGGCGTATCTCCGGCAAAGCCCAACACCGCCTCATAGACGGCATTGCGAATGTTTTCGGCGGACTGTTGATAGGTTTGCCGGATCACCTCATAAAGGCGTTCGACGCCGAATTCTTCCCAATGGGCATTAATGGCTTCGGTGATGCCGTCAGTATAAAAAATCAGCGTATCGCCGGACTGGAAGGTGGCCAGGTGCTCGTCGTATTTAATGCCTTCGCGCACACCGACGACCAAGTTGCTTTGCTGCAATTCGCAGATGCTCCCGTCACGATGGCATTGCAGCGGATAATTGTGGCCGGCGTTGGTGTAAGTCAGTTTTTTCTCCGGCCACAAGATCGCATAAAAAAAGGTGGCGTATTTTTCCGCCGTGGTGCTGCGGGTGATTTGATTGTTCAACTCTTCCATCACCAGCTTGGTTGAGGTGCTGCGAATCGCGGCGGCGCGGCCGGCGGCTTGCAAATTTGACATCAACAACGCCCCGGGAATGCCTTTGCCGGCAATATCGCCGATCGCAATGCCAATCACGCCGTTGCCCAAATCGACAAAATCATAATAATCACCGCCGACTTCCAGCGACGGCAGATTGATGGCGGCGATTTCAAAATGCTCGCTGCGCGGCGTTTGGCGCGGCAAGAGCAGGCGTTGAATTTCACGCGCCAGATGCAGCTCTTCATCCAAACGCTGTTTCGTCAAACGCTCCTGATACAGCCGGGTGTTTTCAAACGCAATGGCGATTTGCGTGGAAAGCAGCGACAGCAGCGTCATATCCTCATAAGAAAAACGCCGCTCGGTTATTTTTTTGCCCACCGCTAAAACGCCGACCAACTCGTCGCGATGGGTAATCGGCAAAAAAAGTTGGGCGCGCAACTGCGCCAAATTTTGCCGTTCCACCGGCAAATTGATCTTGTCCAAAACATCGGCTTCCTCGACCGGCGCTTCCATGTGCGCCATTAAAGAAATAAATTGGCCGTTCGGCTCGAAACGCAATTCCACTTCATTGTTTTCGGACAAGCGCGGCGGCGCGTTGCCGTCACGAACGGAGCCTAACAACAACGGCGACTTGACGGTCGTGTAAAAAATCGCCGGGGAAGCGGCCGCGGCGCCGAAATTTCTATTCATGCCGCTGGGCGTTTTCGGCAAAATCAAGTTCGCGCTTTCGACCAGCATGGTTTCTTGCAACGTCGTCGTAATTTTTTGGCGCAGCAGCACGGGGTCGACGATGCCGAAAATTTCGCGGCTGAGATTGTGCAACACCTGCTGATAGTTTTGGCCGCCCTTGAAAAAAAGGCGCTCGACGATGTCTTCAAAAAAACTGAGCAGCGGCTGAAAAACGATGACGGCAAAAGTCAGAAAGAGAATTTCCACCACCGGCACGCCGGCGCCGGCGGAATTTTGCAGTGCCGCTTCGACGATGCTTTTGGCCTGCGTGTAACCCAGCATGTAGATGCCGATCAGCAAACCGGAAGTGATGGAAAACACGAAGCCGCGCCGAATGATAAAGCGCACGTCTAAAAATTGATAGCGGATAATCGCCCAGGCAATGACCCCGGCGCCGATGATGAGGCTGAGAATGGTGAGCGTATACGCCACCTCACGGCCGAGATGCAGCGGCGACAATTTGGGCAGCAGAAAGGCAATGGCGTACAGCCCCATGCTGGCGCGAATGCCCCACAACACCCAGCGGACTTGCATGATCAGGCGCGGATTGTTGAGACGATGGCTGCTGACATACATGACGATGATCGCCGTCAACACGTACGCGAGATTGATGGCGGCAAAATAATTTTCACGATAGGCCACTAAAAAATCCAGCGCCGAAACGGACAAGCTGAACAGAACTTTGAACGGCTGCAACAACAACGGCCATTCGCGATTCAACCCCAACCACTGGCTGAAATTTTGCACTTGCGCGGCGCCCGGCACCAGCAACGCCAGCAGGAGATTCAATGTGGGCGGAATGTAGAGCAGAAGGGGAAGCTTGGGATGGGTCCGTAAAACCGGATGCTCGAGCGGAAACACCAGGCTGAATAAAACCAATTGCGGAAAGAAAAATTCCCACACCAGAAAAAGCCGGTAGAGCAAATCGACATCGACGTTGGATTGGGGATCGACCTGCTCGAGCAGCAAGCCGAAGGCGCCGAGGATCGGGCCGAGCGCGGCGAGAAACAGCATCGCGGCAGTGATGCGGTTGAGGCGTTGCCGGGCATCTTCACGAAAGATGAGCAAGCCGAGCAAAAAGATGACGATGCCGCAAATGAGATAGATGAGCGCTGTGAAGTGCGACAGGTTCATGGAGCCAGGGGGCAAGTTGCAAGTGAACGGATTTTCCGAAGTGGCACAATCGATTTAAGCCCTTCGGGTTGCCGGCACCACTTTATTTTTTTCTCTTTTTAATGAGTGTGACTTGCGTGCCACCTCTGGAGAAGTCATATTGGACTTCGTCCATCAACGAACGGACGATAAAAACACCCCGGCCGCTTTCCCGCAATAAATTTTCCGGATCGAGCGGATTGCTCAAGGACTCGGGATTGAAACCTTTACCTTCATCACGAATGCTCAGGCGCACTTCTCCTGCATTCACCTCGATGCTAACGTAAACTTTTTTATTCACATCGCGTTTGTTGCCATGGATGACGGCATTGTTCGCCATTTCCGTGACCGCAATGGCCAAACTATCCTGCTCTTCCTGATTGAAGCCCGCGGCGGTTGCCGCCGCCGCCGCCAGCTTCTCGATTTCCTCGACGGCTTCCGGTTTGCTCGCAAAAATCAACTTGTGCTTTTGATCAGATGCGGAGAGCATGTGCACCTCGTTTACGGGTTCGGCCAATAAAGTTTTTTAAAATTTGCCACGATTAAGAACTGCAAAGCAAATAGCACCAGGTCGCCGGTTAACCGGCAAAGATCAACATTCTAAAGCGTCCATTGCACCGTCAAACGGGCATGGTTGATGGCAGAAGCGGCGCCACCCTGTCGATAGACGAGCTGGCGTCCGGCGGAAAAAATCAGCACGGCTTGCGGCGCACGAATGTAGCTCACCGTCAGCATCGGGCTGACGATGGTTTGGCTGCTGCTGCGTGAACGGGTGTAACCGCGCGCCGGCACCAATTTGTAAGCCCAATCAATTTGCCGTTGATACGTCAGGCCGGGCGCCACCTGCCAGAATGTGGCCGGGCGGTGATCCACCACCACCGACAGCCAATGCTCGTGGCGATCAAACCACGGCCGCTGCTGCCAGCGCGCCCAATCCAACTGCCCACGCTCTTCGAGCCGCAAGCGATATTGCGCCGTCGTACTGGTACGGCGGCTGAATTGGAGGAACAGTGAATCCGTCACAAAAAAATTCCTGAACACATTGCTGAGGCCGAGTGCGAGCGGCTCGGGAAAATCGTAAGCGATGTATTGCGCCAGGACACCGAAGCTTTGCTTCAAATAAAAACCCGGCGCGAAATTAAAAATAGCGGATGGCTGCAGCTTGAAGACACGCCGCCAATTGTTGCCGGCGGAATGGCTGCTTTTTAAATAGACGTGATGCTCGAGATACGTGTTCGCTTCCCACAACAGGGTGAAAGTTTTGGAGAAGCGATGGCCGTAAAGCAAATTGGCCTGAAAGGTCAGCCGGTCGAAATTGTCCTGATTCGTGCGATTGCCGGTCTCGTGAGCCTGCCGTGTCGCGCTGCCAAACCAGCGCAGCGAATCGTTGCGGCCTATTTGCCAGCGCAGGCGATGGCCGGCGCGCAGATGCCAATCTTCCGAATCATAACCCGCACCGGCATACCGCCGCGACAGCGGTGAGGAGGCGGCTTGTTCCGAATAGTCGACGCTCTGTGAAAAAAATTGTACGGAAAATTCATTATAAAGATTCGGTTGCTGCCACTGCAATTCCGCCTGGTGGCGGGTGTCGAAATCAGTGTGGTCAAACGCGCTCACGGTCCGCCGGCTGCTGGAGGGTTGCGCCGAAGCCAGCAGGCGGCGCCCCACTTCGACATCCGCCTGCCCCAGTTCGGTGCGCAGCGCCAGGCGCCAATTGCGGTTGATGCGATAATCAAGCCGGTTCTCCAGCGCGCGGCGGGTGCGGTTCAGCAAATCAATATAAAGCGTGTCAATATCGGCAAAATAGTTGTCGCGCCGCAAATGAGAAAAGTGCAAAAAAAGCGAGTCGCTCGTCGCATTTTCAAACTGGCGCGACACGCCGTAACTCAAGCGGACGTCGTCATGGCGGCGCTCGGAAGATTGCGTGATTTCGGCGTCGGCATCGAAACGATGATAATAGTTTTGCCACAGCGTCGGCGCCAACGCCACGCTCAGTTTTCCGGTCGGCCCGTGATCCTGCCTTCCGAGCAGGCTTTCAAGCCGGTAACCTGCCTGCCCGCTCACCCATAAGTTGCGGCGCAATTGCCGCTCCAACCGCGAATAAAGTCCGGAAAGCGCGAAGTCGTTGTTGCGGGTTTCAATCGTCAAACCGGAAAATTGATCGCGAAAAATTTTGGAATCCGCCACAATCAGCCATTGCCAGCCGCTCAGCAGACCCGGCCCGGCCCACGGCGCGCGGCGCAAAATGAGCTGCGCCGTCTGATCGTCCTTCCAGCGGTCGGGCTGCCGTTGCAATGTCGAATTGAAATTTTCAATGAACGTCAATTGCCAGCGTGATGACAGGGCTTGTTCGAGGTTGATGCGGGTCAGCCAATTGTAAATCGCAATGTCATGCCAGAACAGGGTTTCAACTTGGCGCACCGGCGGTGGCGGTGCAATGGTGCTGCTCGCCGTCGAGTCCGCGGCCACGGATGAATCAGCTTGGGTTGGAGCGGCAACCACCGGGGCCGCCAAACCCAATCCCCAAATCATCGCGCCCACCAAGAAGTCCCGCGAAGGGGACAAAGAATTCGCAAAAGTTTCTTTCTGGTGCAGCTTGAAGGTCTTGACGGCATGGCGTGAAAGCTGTTTTTTCACGAGGTTTTCTTTTGCAAAGTCTCAACATTGTCGCGCGTCAGCATCATGTGCGGCGGCTTGCGATTCTTGGGCAGCGCCGTGCCGCCGGAAATAATCAAATGCAGCGCGTCTTCGACCGGCATATCGATCTCGACCACTTCGCTTTTAGGGAAGAAAACCACAAAGCCGGAGGTCGGGTTCGGCGTGTGTGGCACGAGCACGGTGACGATATCCTCGCCCAGCGCGGCTTTGATTTCGCGGGCCGGCTGGCGGACGATGAAGCCGAGGCGCCACATGCCTTTGCTGGGAAACGGCACCAGCACGGTTTTTTTGAACACATCATGGCGCTCGCCGAAAAAGGCCTGGCTTACTTGCTGCACCGTCCCATAAATGCGGCTGATGAACGGAATGCGCGCGACCACGTTGTCCCCAACGTCGACAAGCTTTTTGCCGAAATAACTGCGCGCCGCCATGCCCGTGCTGAAAATGAGCAGGACCAGCGTGATAAAGCCCAGCCCCGGAATCGGCTGATTGATGTGCACGCCAAACCATTCGCTGATCAAAACAAAAATGACGTCTTTTAAAATGCCGTCAATCGCGCGGAAAAGTTCATAGATAATATAAACCGTCAAACTGATGGGGACTAAAACGAGCAGGCCGGTTAAGAAATAGCCTTTAAGCTTGTTGGCAACATGTGATTCCGGAGTTGGCACCAAAGCTGTGGTCATGGTTTTTCTTGCTTGACAATCTGATAAATTTTTTCGCCAGGTTTGCCCATTTTATAGCGTTCGCGGGCCATTTTTTCGATGTAGGTGGTATCGGTTTGCAAAAGATGAATCTCCCGGCGTAGACTATCTTGCTGGACTTGCAAGCGAATGACTTCATGATTGAGGGCGCTTTGCCGTTGCTTCAACCGCCAAAATTGAATCAGCCCGTAGCTGCCGCCAAAATACGAATACGCCACGTAGATCAAAACGCCGAGTGTCGCCCAAATAAGTACGCGCACCCCGGTCCGGCCGCGCGGTGTTGCCGCCGATTGCCGGCGTGAGGAAGACTTGCGAAAATTGGGAATCATGCAGCCCTGGTTGCTGGTTGCTGGCGGCCCGCCGCTGGAATGAATTGACCAGCAATCTGCGGCAAGCGACCAGAAATGATTTACTGATTTTTTTCCAAAAAGTCAATAAACAAGTTGTTGCAGAAGGCTTATGGCGGCCAGCAGCTTATGCCCGCGTCAACTGGCGCGCCGCCTCATAATGCGCCATCTGCGCGCGCAACGGCGGCTGGTCGTTGCGATTGAACACACACGTGTTGTCGGGCTGCAGCACACGCGCTTTCACATTATCGGCGAGTTGCGTGTCGATCATCTCCTGCACTTGCTGTTGGAGGGCGGGATCATAAATCGGGAAGGCAACTTCGACGCGGCGGTCGAGATTGCGGGGCATCCAGTCGGCGCTGGCGAGAAAATACTCGCGCGCGCCGCCGTTGGCAAAAATGTAAACCCGCGCGTGTTCGAGAAAGCGGTCGAGAATGCTGATGACACGAATGTTCTCACTGAGTCCGGGCACGCCGGGCCGCAGGCAGCAGATGCCGCGAATGATCAATTGAATTTGTACGCCAGCGCAGCTGGCGCGATATAGCTCATCAATAATTTCCGTATCGACCAGCGAATTCATTTTCGCGACAATAGCCGCCGGTTTGCCGGCGGCGGCGTTTTCCGCCTCGCGGCGAATCCGCGTGATGAGGCCAGGGCGCAAATGCTCCGGCGCCACCAGCAAATGTTCATAACGCTCCGGCGCCGCATAACCGGTCAGAAAATTAAACACGCCTTCGACTTCAACACAAATCTCTTCGCGGCAAGTGAACAGGGCGAGGTCGCCGTAAAATTGCGCGGTGCGATCATTGTAATTGCCGGTGCTCAAATGGCAATAACGCCGCAACGCGCTGCCCTCCCGGCGAATGATGAGGCAAAGCTTGCAGTGGGTTTTCAAGCCCTGCAGGCCGAAGATGACATGCGCCCCGGCATCGCGCAGTTGGTGCGACCAGCGAATATTGGCTTCTTCATCGAAGCGCGCTTTCAATTCCACCAAGACCGTGACTTGCTTGCCGCTCTTGGCGGCGCGCGCCAGCGCTTCCGCCACTTTGGATTTGGGCGAAACCCGGTACAGCGTCATTTTAATCGCCAGCACCTCCGGATCGGCAGCGGCTTGTTCAAGCAGGCGAATCACATAATCGAACTTTTGATAAGGATGGTGCAGCAACAGATCACGCTCGCGCATCGCCGCAAAAAACGATTCGCTTTTTTCCAACGCCGGCAGCGCTTGCGGCGGCATCGGTGGATACTGCAAGGCCGGCAGGTCAACGCCCGGAAATTGAAAGAAATCTGCAAAAGAATGATAGCGCGCCCCACGAAACATGTTTTCCGGCTCGAGCCGGAGCTGTTGGCAAAACATGTCGATCACCCGCGGCGGCATTTCGGCGTCATATAAAAAACGTGTGGCCGGCGCCGTGCGGCGTTGCTCCAGCGTTTTGGCCATGCTCTCCAACAAATTCGGCGCCTCTTCATCGAATTCCAATTCAGCGTCGCGCACCACTTTGATTTCGTAGCAGCCCAGCACGATGTCGCCGGGAAAAAGCGGCGCCAGATTGAGCCGGATCACATCGTCGAGCCGGATGAACGGCAACATGCCCTCTGCCGCCGGGATGCGCACGAAGCGGCCAAACAACGGCGTCGGAATCTGCAGCAAAACCAAACGCGCGCGCGGCTGATTCGCCGGTTTTCTTTTGCGCGCCAGTTCGACGCAAAAATACAGCGCTTTGTTTTCGAGGCGCGGAAAGGGATGGGCCGGATCGAGCGCCAATGGCGTCAACACCGGCTTCAGCGATTTGTTGAAATAGTCGACGAGGTACACCTTCTGCTCCTCGTTCACGCTTTTTTCGTCCAGCAAAAAAATGCCCGCCGCGGCCAGATCCGGCAGAATTTTTTCGCGGAAACAGCGCCCGATATTTTCTTGGGATTGATGCACGCGCGCCACGATCAGTTGCATCGCTTCAGCCGGCGCCAGGCCATCCGGTCCCAGCGTTTCCAGCCCCGCTTCGATCTGCCGGCGCAAGGCCGCCACCCGCACCATGAAAAATTCATCGAGATTGGAAGCATAAATCGCCAGAAACTTCACCCGCTCGAAAATTGGCACGGTGGGATCGTTGGCCTCCGCCAGTACGCGATCGTTGAACGCCAGCCAACTCAGCTCGCGATTCAAAAAGCGCTCAGGCGGTAAAGGCGCGGGGGGAAAATCGACGGTGTCGTCGTCCGGCAAGACCGGCGAATCAATCTCTAACGTTGTCAACTCGGTACTGTTGGGGGTGTCGGTCATAAGGTTAATTTGCCGTCGAATAAATCGCCTTGACGTCCTGAATCTCCTGTTGTATTCTCGGCGGACTCCAACCCAGCTCCGCCGCCATGAGACCGGCGCAACTCCGTACGGCCTCGTCGCCGGGGTAAGCGGCGGAACCCAACTCGGTGCGGCGGCGAATCACATCGGCAAGTTTTAGCGCCATTTCCTCGCGAAGGTTGTACAAAATTTCGGCCTTGAGAACGCTGGATTGGGGCGTAATCGTTGCAGTCGGACGGCGCTCCTCAGCCATAAATTCCAGCACCTCACCATATGCCGAGCCGTAATTGCGCACCAACGGCTCGATGATATCCGCTTCCAGATCGCGCGGCCGGCGGTTGGTTGCTTGCGCCACGAATTCGTTCCAGCGCTCGATTTTTCCGCCATGCACGGGCGTCTCCTGCGTGCGGCAGGCTGGCGGCTGCTTGCCTAACTTTTGAAAAACGAGATTGATCGTTTTTTCCGCCACATCACGCGCCGTGGTGTATTTCACGCCGACGACCGTCACCAAACCGGCGACGCCGTCTTCCTGTTCATGATCGCACAGCGTGTAATGCTTGACCAGCCGCACATCGCCCTGCTGACCGTTGTTGCTCGGCACCATGGGCAACAGGCCGCCGTAAAAAAACGAAACGTCTTCGCGTTGCAACGCTGCCGGCGGATAGGCGTCGTTGAGTTCTTTCATAAACGTGTGCACATCTTCTTCGGTGATGTTGAAATTGTCCGCGTCACCCGTGAACGGCAAATGCGTCGTCCCCACCAACGAATAACCCCGCCACGGCACGATGAACAACGCCCGCGAGCCTTTGCTGATCAACGCATCTTTGTCTTTGAATTCAAACTTGCTCGAAACGCCGACGGCGTATTCGGGAATAAGCTGGCGCCGTACCACTAAATTCATCGTCTTCGACGGGAAAAACTTCGGCGCCGCTTTAACACCGTTGGCACGCTGCAGCAGCAGATCAACCCACGGCCCGCAGGTGTTGACGATGAGTTTGGCGCGAATGGCCAGCTCATTGCCGGTAAAAACATCTTTTGCCCGCGCTGCGACGACGCGATTTTTTTGTTTCTCGAAACCGACGACTTCGGCGTAATTGGCGACTTCGGCGCCGGCCTTGCTGGCCGAATGCAAAATCGAAAACAGCAGGCGTTCGGTGTTGTACGTTTGGCAATCATACCACTGCGCGCCGCCGGTGAGATCTTTGGTCTCGACGCCGGGAACGAGGCGCTGCACTTCCTGGGGTGAAAGCATGCGCCCGGCCGGAATGTGTTTCTGCGGATCGTCGAGCTGGGCGTTGCGGTCGAAGCTCACCACGTCATTCATCAGCAGCGCGATGCCCAAGGCCTCGCGGCCTTTCATCGCATGGCCGTACGTCGGCATCAAGCAGGGGAGAGGGTGCACCAGATGCGGCGCCACCTGCATGAGAATGCGGCGCTCGCGAATCGACTCGCGCATGCGCTTGAAATCGGCGTGCTGCAAATAGCGCAAGCCGCCGTGCATGATTTTCAAGCTGTTGGAGGAAGTGGCGCTGCCGAAGTCATCTTTTTCCACCAGCGCGACGGACAAGCCGCGCTGCGCGGCATCCCACGCAGTCCACGCGCCGTAGATGCCGCCGCCAATAATGAGCACATCAAATTCCGTGTTGGCCAGTGTCGTTAAGTTTCTTTTCATCCTGATATCCGATCCAAAATAGGGTTAAATTTTCCTCCGGAATGCGTCGTGAATCAAACTCCATGCTCGGGTTAACATAACACAATATTCGCCTTGAAACAAGGTGAGTCATCTTGGCGGTTACAAATTTTTCATAAAATAATTCGTCATTAACGTATGTAAATGCAACTGCGTGTTGCCGCCGATGAGCGCATGCTGACGGCCGTGATAATACATCACCTCAAACTGCTTGTTGAGCGCTTGCAGCGCGTCCTGCAATTGCACGGCGTTTTGCATATGCACATTGTCATCAGCCATGCCGTGAATGAGATACAGCTTGCCCTGCAATTTATCGGCGTAAGTCATCACCGAGGCGGATTTGTAGCCGGCGGCATTATCCTGCGGCAAGCCCATGTAACGCTCGGTCCAAATCGTATCGTAAAGCCGAAAATCCGTGACCGGCGCCCGCGCAATGCCGACTTTGAAATACGGCGCACCCTTCGTCATCGCCATCGCGGTGAGATAGCCGCCGCCGCTGTGGCCCCAGATGCCGATGCGCGCGGCGTCGACATACGGCAGGCTGCCGAGATATTTCGCGCCTTCGATCTGATCGTGTGTCGACCATTTGCCCAAATCGCCGTAAGCCAAATTTTTGAACTTCTTGCCGCGCCCGCCGGTGCCGCGGCTGTCAATGCAGAAAATAATAAAGCCCTTTTCCGTCATCAAGTCATGCCACAAATAGCGCCGCGTTTCCCAGCGATTCACCACGTGCTGGGCCCCGGGCCCACTGTAACAAAACATAATCACCGGGTACTTTTTGGTGGAATCAAAATTCGCCGGTCGCATCATCCACGCATTCAGTAAAGTACCGTCATCACTGGCTTTTACCGTAAGAAATTTTGGATAAACCAGGTTGTATGGCGCCAGCGGCAAAGCCTCATTTTTCTCCAGCCAGCGCAGCAGCTTGCCGTCGGCTTGCCGCAAGCTGGTCTGCGGCGGCGTTTGCACATCGGAAAAGACACCCATGACGTATTTAAAATCCGGCGAGAAATTCGAGCTGTGCCAGCCGGCGCGCTGGCTGATGCGCTCCAACTTTTTGCCATCCAGCGTGGCGCGGTAAACATTTTCTTCAATGGGCGAATCTTTCTTTCCCGAAAAATAAAGCCAGCCGGCGGTTTCGTCAAGGCCGCTCACCGCCGTGATTTCCCACTCACCGCTGGTAAGCGGATACAGTAAGCGGCCGTTGTAATCGTAAAGATAGGCGTGCCGGTAACCGCTGCGCTCGGAAGTCCAGATGAATTGCTCTTTCCTGGCCAGAAAAGTGACGTTGTCCTGGACGTCCACGATATCCACCCAACACGGATCCGTGTCGCTCAACACCACGCGCGTGGCGCCGGAGTTGACGTCGGCGAAAAGCAAATCCACTTTGTTTTGCAAACGATTCAGGCGCTGAATCGAGAGAATGCGCGGATCCGGCGTCCACTGCATGCGCGGAATGTACATGTCGGTTTCCGCGCCGAGATCCATCCATTTGGTCTGAATGGCCCCGTTCGCCGGGGTTTCCAGCGTAATGACGCCGATTTGCACCAGGGAATTTTGCTCACCGGCCTTGGGATATTTCAGCCAGAAAACCGTTGGATAAAGCGGCATCATGTTTTCGAGGGGGAAAGTCTTGAGTCGCGTTTGATCGAGCCGCCAAAACGCGATCTTCTTGCTGTCCGGCGACCAGCGCCAGCCGTCGGAAATGGTAAATTCTTCCTCATACACCCAATCGAATTGGCCGTTGATGATGTCGTCGCTGCCGTCGGTGGTCAACTGTGTTTCAACGCCGCTGCTCAGATCCAGCACGAAAAGATTGTTGCCACGCACAAAACCAATCTTCGTCGCATCCGGCGAAAACTTGGCATTGCTCTGCGCCCCGGCGAGACCGCTCAATGGGCGCAGTTTCTGCGCCGGCACGTCGTAGATGAAATATTGCCCATCGGTGGAATGCCGCCAAATCTGCCGCATGTTGCTTGCCAGCAGCAGATATTTGCGGTCGCTGCTCCATTCATAACTGTCGATGGCAATCGGAGTGCCGCCGGGTTTTAGTGACAAACTTTTTTCGGCCAGAACCAACGTCTCTTTGCCGCCGGCGACCTCGTGTTTGTAAACATCACCGGCTTTCAAATAAGTGAAAGCCGC
>JAJVHT010000092.1:3352-12685 GCA_022072515.1 bacterium | reverse complement strand
GTGGTGCGGCAGAGATTGAATGCTTAGAAAAGTAAGCGGATTGAACGGATTGAGCAGATGGGCATGTTTATCCGCTCAACCGGTTCAATCCGTTTACAAAAGTTTAATAGAACGCGGTTCCATTAATCGCATTTGGGAACGACGAGTATGGATGAATTCACCATCGGCTACCTCGCCGAGCTGACGGCCAGCTTGACGGAAAAGCTTTTAGGTAAACTGCGCGATAGCATTGTTGGCCCGGAAAAAGAACAAGCCATTAGGCGCTGCTTGCATACAGCTATGGAAGCGCTTATGGCCACCGCAAAAACGAAATCCCGAGATAAGCAGAATTTACTCGAAACGATTTTTCGAAAATTTTTTGCCAAAGCCGCAGTGGGCAAAGAAGTCGGCGCTTTGCTCAATGGCCATTCATTGAATCGCAAAAAGCTGCTCGAGCTTTTTAAACAGGCCGGTTTCAATGCGCGAAAATTGCCGGGAGTTGATTTTAAGGAAGCCATCAGCGCATTTGAGCAAGCGTTTCTCTCCGCTGCAACTGAAGAGCCGGCCTTGCAGGGCACGATTCAAACCAATCAATTGTTGGCGCAAACCAAACTGCTGGGTGAAATTCGCGATTCGACTCGCGCCAAAACACCGGCGGCCAAAGCTCTCCGCGAATCCTATCTCAACCATCTCTTCGAATCCAGCCGCCAGCTTTCGCTCTCCGGCATCGATCCCAACGTCGCGAGTAAGGCGGAGACGCGATTACAGCTCGACGGCATTTACACGGCGTTGTTGACGCTGGCCCCGGAGATGCTCGAGCGCCTCGAACGCAGCGCGATGCCCGAAAAAGAAACGCGCCGGCTCTCAGCGCTGGAGCAATTGAATCGTCAAAATCGTCTGGTATTGCTCGGCGATCCGGGCAGCGGCAAGAGCACGTTCGTCAACTTCGTGGCGCTCTGTTTTGCCGGAGAAATGCTGCGTCGCCAAGAGGCCAATCTCCGCTTGCTCACCGCACCGTTACCAAGTCAAAAAGAAGACGACGAAAAGCAGAAAAGGCGGCAGCCGTGGCAACACGGTGCGTTGTTGCCGGTGCGCATTATTCTGCGTGATTTCGCGGCGCGCGGCCTGCCTGAAGCCGGCAAGAAAGTCAGCGCCGAACACCTGTGGAATTTTATTGTCGCCGAACTCGAACCGGCAACGTTAGGCGATTTTGCGCCGCATTTAAAAAACGAGCTGCGCGAAAAGGGCGGCTTGCTTTTGCTCGACGGCCTCGATGAAGTGCCGGAAGCGCAGCAGCGCCGAATGCAAATCAAGCAAGCCGTGGAAGATTTTGCCGCGTGCTTTCCGCACTGCCGCATGTTGGTGACGAGCCGGACGTACGCGTATCAAAAACAGGATTGGCGTTTGCCCAGCTTTGCGGAAGCCGTGCTCGCGCCGTTTAGCGCCGGCCAAATTCGCAGCTTCGTGGAGCATTGGTACAGCCACATTGCCGCCTCGCGTGGCTGGCATCGCGACGATGCGCAGGGCCGTGCTGAACTGCTCAAACGCGCGATTTTCGGCAGCAAAAATCTGCAAGCGTTAGCCGAGCGGCCTTTGCTGCTGACGCTGATGGCGAGCTTGCACGCCTGGCGTGGCGGCAGCCTGCCGGAAAAACGCGAGCAGCTTTACGCCGACACCGTCGATCTTTTACTTGATTGGTGGGAAAGCCCCAAAACTGTGCGCGATGCCAAGGGCGAGATCAAAGTTTTGCAGCCGAGTTTGGCGGAATGGCTGAAAGTCGATAAACAAAAAGTGCGCGAGCTGTTGAATGAATCCGCTTATTTCGCACACAGCGCGCAGCCCGATTTGCAAGGGACCGCCGATATTGCTGAAAGTGAGCTCGTGCAAAAACTCATTCGACTCAGCCCGGATCCGGATATGAAACCGGCGCGCTTGGTGGAGTTTTTGAGCCAGCGCGCCGGCTTGCTCTTGCCGCGCGGCGAAGGCGTGTACACCTTTCCGCATCGCACGTTTCAGGAATATTTAGCGGCGTGTTATTTAACTGATCACGATTATCCGGACAAGCTCGCCGAATTGGCCAAGACCGATCCCAACCGTTGGCGCGAAGTGGCGTTGCTGGCGGCGGCCAAAGCCTCACGCGGCAGCGACTTTGCGGTGTGGGCATTGGTGGACAGTTTGTGTTACGACGCCCCAGAAAAAGCTCAAACGAACCTCACCGAAATTTGGGGCGGCCACCTGGCCGGCCAAACTTTAGTCGAGTCCGCGAATTTGTCACGTGTCAGCGCGCGCAATAAAGCCAGAGTTGAACTCGTACAAAAATGGCTGACCCATATTCTCCGGCGCGAAGATTTTCCAGCGACTGAACGCGCACTGGCCGGCAACTCTCTGGCGTATTTGGGCGATCCGCGTTTTCGCGCCGATGCCTGGTTCTTGCCCGACGAGCCGTTGCTCGGATTTGTCGAGATTCCTGCCGGTGAATTTTTGATGGGAAGTGACAAGGAAAAAGATTCCCAGGCTTGGGACAATGAATTGAAACAACACAAGCTCACGTTGCCGCGTTATTATATCGCGCGTTATCCGGTGACGGTGGCGCAGTTTCAAAGCTTTGTTAACGAAAGCAACTATAAACCCGAAGATCCCGAAAGTTTGAACGGCTTGCCCAATCATCCCGTGGTGAATGTAACTTGGCACGAGGCTTTAGCGTATTGTGAATGGTTAACGGAGCGCTTGCGGAACTGGAAAGAAACTCCCGAACCGCTCGCCAGTTTGCTCAAAAAGCAAGATTGGCGCATCACGCTGCCGAGCGAAGCCGAATGGGAAAAAGCTGCCCGCGGTGCCGATGGCCGAATTTATCCGTGGGGCAACGAGGCGGACGCGAATCGGGCCAATTACAGCGATACCGGTATCGGCGCCACCAGCGCCGTCGGCTGTTTCCCCGGTGGCGCAAGCCCGTATGGCTGCGAGGAAATGAGCGGCAATGTTTTGGAGTGGACACGCAGTTTGTGGGAAGATTATCCATATCCGACTGATGCGAAAGAAAGAGCAAAGCGAGAGAATCTCGAAGCTCCGCGAGATAAAGGCCGTGTTGTGCGCGGCGGCGCGTTCAGCGGTAGTGTCTGGCACGTGCGCTGCGCCTGTCGCGTCAGGTTCTATCCGTACTACTGGTTCATCAATCTGGGTTTTCGTGTTGCGGCTACGCCCGTAGGGTGCTCCCATTACTCTGATCTCTGACGCTCTGAACTCTGGTACTCTGAAATACTGTACTCTGGGGGGAGTCCAGAGGGGGCTGCGCCCCCTTTGGTCAAAATTTTTTTAAATTTGACGGAAAGGAAAAGCACGAATGGCGTATCAGGAAATGCCCATTTTCACCCGCACGTTTGATTTTCTCACGTGGTTGCTGCCGGCCACCAATAATTTTCCACGGGCGCAACGCAGCAGCGTGACCAAGCGTTTGCTCGACGCGGCGTTCGATCTGCGCGAGAGATTGGAGGAAGCCAATGCCCGTAAAGGCGCGGCTCGAGTCGAACGCCTTGAACGCGCCGATGAAGCGCTGTCGAAAGTGCGTTTGTATTTGCGGCTGGCGGTAAAATGGAACTGGCTCTCCGGCGGGCAATATCATCACGTCGCGGAAATGGTTACCGAAATTGGACGCTTGCTCGGCGGGTGGATGAAAAAGACGTGAAGCATGTGGCAAAAGGCCAGTGGTAAGAGAGAATTGCCATTTGCCCCTTGTCATTTGCAAGGCGGGACAGGCTCACACGCATCCCGCTTTGCGGGACGGCGCGTTCAACAATAATGACAGGAACGTGCGCTGCGCCTATCGCAACAGGAACAATCCGAACAACTGGAACAACAATCTGGGTTTTCGTGTTGCGGCTACGCCCGTAGGGTGCTCACATTTTTCTTGCACCGGAATTGCTTGACGCCTTTCGGGGTTTCAAGCCGAGGTGAAAAATGGCGGAGCCTGCTCCGGGCCGCATCCTCCGCAAGGCGGGGGATCGGGCATATAACAACCGTCCCGCCTCCTGGGCTGCGGCTCTGAGGCGGGGCAACTTTCGTAGCCCCACCCCCTTGTGGGGTGATGTTTTTAGTATCAACGCTCCGGCTTCGAAAGTCGCCCACAAGGGCATAGGTGTCAAGCTAAGACGTTAACGAACTCAAAAGCCCCGAAAGGGCGGCTTATAAAAGCTTGGGGCAACGCCCCAGGACAAAGTTTAGTGCACGGCATCAAGCGCCAACGGCGCGGAATGACGGGCCAGGTCATGTTTTGTTTCATCCCCGCAATTCAATTTCGCCCTTTCAGGGCTTTAAACCGCCGATGGTCTCTCTTTCCCAGGGCGATTGCCCTGGGTTAGTCAATTTTGCCCCTTTCGGGGCATTAGCTTTAAAACATCATCAGATGTTTTTAGTATCAACGTTCCGGCTTCGAAAAATCGCCCACAAGGGGCGAAGACTACGTTTGCCATGTATCACGAACTCACCTCCTGGAACAATCTCCTTCTTGCTTATAAAAAAGCCAGCGCCGGCAAGCGCGGCCATCCCAACGTCGCCGCGTTTGAGTATCGTTTGGAAGACAATCTTTTCCGTTTGCAACACGAGCTGCGCACCAAGACATATTGCCCGGAAAAATACAACAGCTTTTACATTCACGAGCCCAAGCGCCGGCTGATCAGCGCCGCCGATTTCCGCGACCGCGTCGTGCATCACGCACTGTGCAATCTCATCGCGCCAATTTTCGAGCGCAGCTTCATCTTTGATTCCTACGCCAATCGCGTTGGCAAAGGCACCCATCGCGCGCTCAATCGCTGTCAGGAATTCGCCCGGCGATACCAATTTGTCATGCCGCTCGATCTGCGCCAGTTTTTTCCGAGCATCGATTGCGCCATGCTGCGCGCCACGCTGGCGCGGAAAATCAACGATCCGGAGGTGTTGTGGCTGGTTGATCGCATTCTCGCCAGCGGCAAAGGCGTTTTGAGCGAGGCCTACGACATGGTCTATTTCCCGGGCGACGATCTGTTTGCGATTAATCGGCCGCGCGGCCTGCCCATCGGCAACTTGACCAGCCAGTTTTGGGCCAATGTTTACCTCAACGCTTTCGATCATTTTGTGAAACGGGAATTGCGTTGCCGGGCATATTTGCGCTATGTCGACGATCTCTTGTTTTTTGCCGATGACAAAGCTATATTGTGGAACTGGAAGCCGCGCATCGAAAAACAGTTGGCGGATTTGCGCGTCACCCGTCATGCGAGCGCGCATCCATTGCCGGTGACCGAAGGCATCCCGTTCCTGGGTTTTATCGTGTACCCGCAGCGGCGGCGCCTGAAACAGCGCAAGGGTATTTATTTTCAGCGGAAGCTGCGTGATTGGCGCGCCGCTTACCAAGCCGGAGAAATTCCACTGGCAGACGTAGCGGCAAGCGTGCGCGGCTGGATCAATCACGTGCGTTACGGCAATACGATAGGCTTGCGCCAAGCGATATTGCGCCGGTCATTTTCCTTAAATCGGCACGCGAAGGCTTTATCCGCTTGATCGGCTCAATCCGCTTACAAAAACAACGATTTTCAAGGAGAGGAGTGAACCATGAAACTTGGCCGCAACGATCCCTGCCACTGTGGCAGCGGCAAGAAGTACAAAAAATGCTGCCTGGAGAAAGACGAAGCCGCCAACCGGACGCTACTGCCGGAAGATTTTGTTGGCGAGGACGAGGAATACGTTGACGAAGAGACCGACGACGTTCTCGAATCTGAAACCGAGACGGAAAATGATACTGCGGACTGGGATATAGAAGACGATGATGATGATGATGATGACGAAGATGAATATGACGATGAATATGAAGAAGAAGAAGATGATGATGAGTCCAAAGTTGATGTAAAAGCGGTAAATCAGCGATGGGAAGAGTTTGAAAAGCAGGATTACGAAGGCAAAATCGCCCTCTTTCTCAAAACGGTGGAAGAACCGGAGTTGATGGACGATGAAATGGCTTTTGAGATGCTCAACACGCTTTATGATCAAACCACCACGCCCCCACAACGTGAGCGCTATGACACCCTGGTGGAGAAATTGCGGGAACGCTTGCCCAATATTTATTCCAAGAGCGCTCACTTCTATTTGCAAAATTGTATCACCAACGCCGTGCTGGCCGGCCGTTTCGAGCGCGTCCCTGCGATGATGAATGAGCTGGCGCGGCGCGCCGGCAAAGATATCGACGTCTTCAACAGTGTCGTCGAGGAATTGGCGTATTATGGTCAATTGTCCACACTGATTGAGGCGATGCACCTCGCCTGGCCCAAGGTGAAGCGCTCCGGTGACATCGTGCCGTGGGGCATCGATGAGTTTGCCGGCAAAGCGACGCAAAATCTGGTTTTTGATTATGTCGAACGGCATCCGGCGGCGACCTCCGGCGATGCCGAATTGTTTGAACGCCTCAAGTTTTTTAATAGTCAGGTGGAAACCGCCCGCATCGACAAATTTATCGCTTTGCTGGCGGGCCGCGCCAATCGGCAGTGGACGCGTGCCGATTTCACGTTCAAGCCCGCCAATCGCCCACCGCGCTTTCGGGGTGACGACCGCAAAGGCATCAAAATTCCCAAGCCGATTCAACAAAATCTTTTCGACCTGAGCCTCGAATTTCAAGGGCGGCTGCGCCGCGAGACGAACATGCCATTGGTCAAATCCGAGTTGGGGAGAGAGCAGCTTGTCAAATATTTTATCGACCGTCTCGGCGGCGAACTGGAGCCCCGGCAAAGCATGCTCGAGGCCGCCTTCAATCGGCCCAAACCCAAAACGCGGTCGCCGGAATTTTATTTGAAGGGCGATGAGAATTCCGTCGCCTGGTTGTGTCCCGATCGCGAAACGCTTGATCATTGTCTCGCCGGCTTGTTTCATTTGCTTTCCTCGCGCCCGTATACCGCGGCGACAATGTTCGAGCTGATTCCCGCCTGGCTGCGTTTTCTCGAATCATACCAGCTCGTCTCGGCCGCGCTGCATGAACAAACTTTGCAGAGCTTGCGCAAGCTTACGGCGGATTTGCAAGGGCTTGTTCCAAAAATAAATTCCGATCCGGCATTGCAAACAGTGATAAAAAGTTGGGGTGAAAACACGGCGCCGGAAAAAGCCTCATGAATTTGGACACGACGGCGGTCATCGCGCCGGCTCGCTCCGGGCAGCCAGCGTTATCCCTTCGCGCCACATTCGCCTTGATTGGCTCGATGCTCCTGGTCGGCACCAGTTTTGGGGCGGTGGCGCCGTTGGTTTCCGCTATTTTAGAAAATCGCGGTTTCAGCGAATATTTCACCGGCGGCGTGACCGCCATTCTCGCAGTGGGCATCACGATTTCAAGCCCGTGGGTGGGGCGGCTCGTCGAGCGGTGGGGCACACGCCGCATCAACACGCTCGGCATCATCGGCCAGGCCGTTGGTTTTGTCGGTCTCGGCCTGGCCTTGGCGACCGAAGAAATTTTTCTTTTCCCAATTCGTTTTGAGCTGGGCATTGCCGCGACGATGACATTTGTGGCCGCGGAAGTGGCGCTGTTGCGCGGGGTGCCGGAGAAAATCCGCGGCCGCGTGATGGCGGCGTATGGCTCGGCGCTCGGCATTGGCTTCATGCTCGGCGTTTTTGCCAGCGATCTCGCTTACGAATGGATCGGCTTGTGGTGTTTCGGCGCGGTGGCGGCCATCGGTTTGGGCATTGCCGCCCTTGCCCATCGCGGCCTGCGCGGCGCGGTGGGAGAACCTTTGCCACCGTCGCAAAACGATTCAGATCATCATATTAATGAAACGAAATTCGATTGGCGGCCGCTGTGGATCGTTTTGTACGGCGCGATTATCTTCGGCTCACTCGATACGGCCATTTCCGGAACCTATCCGGTCGAAGGCCAACGCCTCGGTTTGAGCCGCAGCGAGGCGCTGAACATCGTCGGACTCATGGCCTTCGGCTTGGTTATCAGCCAGCCTTTTAGCGGTTGGTTAGCGGACAAATGGGGATCGCGTTTGGTGCTCGGCATTGTTGCCGTTGTCGGCGTGTTCGTGAGCCTCGCCGCCGGCTTTGCCTCGCGCTTGATTCCGCAGGGCGATTTCACCTGGGCCGCGCTGACGTTCACCGGCATTGGCGCGGCGGTCGGCGGCAGCTATCCGATTAGTTTAAAAATGATGGGCGACCGCACGCCGCCGGAAAAATTGCCAATCGCCAATGCGCGCTTTTCAACTTTTTATGGGATCGCGTCACTGGCCGGGCCGCTCCTCGCGGCGTGGGGCATCGATGTGATGGAGTCGCTCGGCTATTTAGGCTGGGCCGTGCCCGGCTTGTCGGGCTTGACGCTGGCGGTGTTGTTGCCCTTGGTGCTGTGGGATCGAAAATTTAACTTCGCGCAGCAAAGAGAAGAATAATGACGTCCATTGAAGCGCGTGATCTGCACCAACGCCGGCTCGCCGGTGAGCGGCTGGTGTTGTTGGATATACGCGAAAATGACGAAGTGGCATACTGCCAAATTCCGGAATCCTTGCACATTCCTATGGAAGAACTGCCGCAACGTTTGTGTGAGTTGGATCGCAACGCCGAGATCGTGGTTTATTGTCATGCCGGCGTGCGCAGCGCGTACGTGTGCAAATTTCTCGCGGCGCAGGGTTTTGCCCGCGTCATGAATTTGCGCGGCGGCATCATGCAATGGGCCTTGCAGGTCGATCCGGATATGGCAATGTATTGAAACGTGAAATGGAGGTGGCAGGCTTGGATTCACTCGCAACCTTTCGGAAAAATTCCGGTAAAATATAAACTGGACGAAGCCGCCGAAAAGCTGTGAATTGAATTTTGTCCAAATGCGTCACACCATCTTTGCACTGCAGCCGAGGTTATTTATTGTGATAAGGAAGGAGAGAAGACCATGCGTAAATTTTTGGCCATTACATTTATAGGGGGCGCGTTGCTGTTATTGTTGGCCGGCTGTGACGACCGGCCCTCCGAACGCCGTTCGTCGCGCAGCTTTGCCGACGATGAACGCGGCCGCCGTCAAGGCGAATTATCCGAAAGCCGCCAAATCCAGTTCGCCAATCAAAGCGCGTTGCGGCTGGAAGTCGAGTACAACGGCGGTTATTTGACCATCGAGCGCGATGATTCCGGTTTGCTCGCCGATATTCAATTGGAGTTCGACCGTGAAGAGAATCGTCCCTATATTGACTTTGATTCAACCGCGACCGCACCGACGCTCCGCATTCGCAGTCCGCGCAAACATGAAGATGGTATTTCGTTCGATAAATTCCGCGACAATGACTGGCGCCTCAAATTAAGCCCGAAAGTTCCGATTGATTTCCGCATTAACGGCGGCGCCATTGACGGCAATTTTGAAATGTCCGGTTT
>JAJVHT010000092.1:0-3252 GCA_022072515.1 bacterium | reverse complement strand
AGATTATCGTAAAACCATTGGTGGTTTAATTTCAAAATTGGTTTTCTACTGTCTCAAAAGTTAACAATCTGGAACAAGAAAATGCAATTTTGAAAAATACGCTACTTATGGTCAATTTATTGAAATTTAATGGTTTATAAAAAATTGGGATATTGGCCTGATACTTGCTATTTAATTAAGAACAAACGGAAAGGCAGGAAACAATGCCAACGACTTGTTCTCGTCGGCAGTTGTCGCTGAGGGCTGGATGACAGATTCGGTTGAGGGGAAATCGCTTGAAAACTGGGGTTGTGTTTGTGGTCAATAAAATGTATCCGTTAATTGGCGGCCGCTTCTCAATAACGCATCCTTTTTAATACCCACAAAATTTGCCATTCTGCTCTCCGCATTTTGTTTCAAATGCGAGTATGACAATTTCGTGTTTGGAGTCACCGGCGTGTTTTAATTAATGACAGCCGGAGTCCATTCGTCCGTCGAGTTGCAACTGTGTTCCCCACCGTGACTGGACTCTAACGCGAATCGTAAACGAACCAAATTCAACGCGGCTCTTGACTAACTGGCTTTAATTCACTATATTGTGCCGTTGTCCCCAGGGAGAAATGTTCTTTGGGATAGGCTCCGACTGCAGGACTTCCGCGGGTAGCGTTAAGCATGGCGGTGTCGGAAGCGGTATCCAAATGCATCCCGTCGCGCGATCACGGCACCATGAACTTCAACTTTGATGAGTATCGTTATGACTGATCCACGACTTGCACGGCTGGCAGAGGTATTGACTTCGCATTCCACTCGCCTGCAAAAAGGCGAGCGGGTTTTAATAGAAGCCTTCGACGTTCCGGATGCCTTTGTCAATGAATTGATTGCCGCCGCGGTTGAGCGCGGGGCGATCCCGATTGTCGAAACCAAGCACAACAAAGTGCTGCGACAAATGTATCGCAAATATGGCGAAGAAGCCTTCCGGCTGCTCGGTGAGATCGAGAAATACCGGATGGAGCGCATGGACGCCTATATCGGCGTGCGCGGCAACGACAATATTTGCGAGATGTCGGACGTGCCCGGCATCAAAATGAGTTATTTGCAGCGCCACATTTTTCAGCCGGTGCATCATGACATCCGGTTGAAGACGAAATGGGTGGTATTGCGCTATCCGAATTCATCGATGGCGCAGCAAGCCGGCATGAGCACCGAGACGTTTGAAGATTTTTACTTCGACGTGTGCACGATGGATTACGACCGCATGACCATCGCGATGCAGGCGCTCAAAGAACGCATGGAAGCCACCGATCACGTCAGCCTGCACGGCCCGGAAACCGAATTGCGCTTCAGCATCAAGGACATTCCGGCGATTCCGTGCGGCGGCGAATACAACATTCCCGACGGCGAGTGCTTCACCGCGCCGGTGCGCCACTCGGTGAACGGTGTCATTCATTTCAACACGCCGACGATTTATCAAGGCGTCACGTTCTCGGACATCAAGCTCGAATTCCGCAACGGCAAAATCATCGACGCCACCGCGGATTCGGCGGCGAAGTCGGCGCGCTTGAACGAAGTGTTCAACACCGATGAAGGCGCGCGTTATGTCGGCGAGTTTTCGCTCGGCTTCAATCCGTTCATCACACGGCCGATGCTCGACATTCTCTTCGACGAAAAGATTGCCGGCTCGTTTCATTTCACCCCGGGCAATGCGTATGAAAACGCCGACAACGGCAACCGTTCCCAAATCCACTGGGACATGGTGATGATTCAAACGCCGGAGTTCGGCGGCGGCGAAGTTTGGTTCGACAGCGAGCTGATCCGCAAGGACGGCCGCTTTGTGCCGGATTATTTGCACGCCTTGAATCCGGAAAATTTGAAAAATGATTATTCCGACGAGTTCTCCGCCTCGCCGGCCAAGCGCCGCAAAAGCCGGGAAAAAGTTTTGGCGGAAGAAATCTTAGTCTGACCGCAACGCTGCTGCTTATGAAAATCACCATCAAATATTGTGGTGTCTGAAACTATTTCCCGCGTGCCTCCAGTTTGAAGGCAGGATTGGCGCAGCGTTTCCCGGCTGCGCAGATTGAGCTGATTGAAGGCAGTGGCGGCATTTTTGAAGTCGCCAAAGACGGACAATTGATTTTCTCGAAGAAGCAAACGGGCCGGTTTCCGGAACTGGACGAAATTCTGCGGCAGTTGTGAGCAACGGATTGCGCTGATTACACGGATGGACTGGTTCGAAATCAGCGTAATCCGTGAAATCCGTTGTTAAATTATGCGAATCATCCTTTTCTCGCTGATGCTGCTCGGATTCGCAAGCGCGAAGGAATCCCGCCGTGACTGGAATGGGTTATGGCGTTCCGGCCACGCGGGGTCACTGCCCTGCCTGCTGAATTCGCACGCAATGCGTAAAGGCAACACGAATTTTAAATCGACAGCCGGAGGCCGTCTGCAATCACCCCCCACAACGCCTCCTCTCGCCCAGCGCCTCGCTGCATCACAACAACCCGCATCTGCAAATAACACCGGCAACACCTCACCACCCAAGTTTAAGCTCACCCTGCAAAATTACCTGCAACATCTGACCGATAGCTTGCATGCCGAAATCAGCGTCGCCTGCCGCGATCTCGAAACCGGGCGGGAATTCTTTTTCAATGAACGGCAGATGATGCACGCCGCCAGCACCATGAAAGTGCCGGTGATGATCGAAGTGTTTCGGCAGGCCGCAAAAAATAAATTCCGCCTCGAGGATTCGTTGCGCGTTAAAAATGAATTTCGCAGCATTGTCGATGGCTCGCCGTACAGTTTGGATATGACGGATGACAGCGACGCCTCGGTGTATCGCGCCCTCGGCACAGCGATGACGATTCGCCAGCTCGTCGAGCAAATGATTACGGTGAGCAGCAATCTCGCAACGAATATTCTCATCGAGCGGGTGGGCGCGGAGAACGTGATGGTGACACTGCGCGAGCTGGGCGCCAAGAACATGCAAGTGCGGCGCGGCGTGGAAGATGCCAAAGCTTTTCAGCTTGGTTGGAACAATCAGACCGACGCCTTCGACCTGATGTTGGTGTTGCAAGCCATTGCGGAGAAACGCGCAGCTTCTCCAGAGGCGTGCGACAGTATGTTGGCGATTTTACAGCGCCAAAAATTTCGGGAGGGCATTCCGGCGGATTTGCCGAGCGGGACGGTGGTCGGCAATAAAACCGGCTCGATCACGGCGATTGCCCATGATGGCGCTATCGTTTTTCCGAACTTTGCGCCCGCACACAACTCGACCAA
>JAJVHT010000135.1 GCA_022072515.1 bacterium | reverse complement strand
TTACTACCTATGCCTGAAACACCTTTAAAAGATTATTGGTTCTATAAACATCCAAATACAACCTTATTTGGAATCACTTCATTCGGCGTCATCGCAGTTCTGGTCGTTGCGGAATTCGCGGCCCGTCTGGCTTTCCCCGAATGGATGCCCACTCGAGCGGAAGTCAATTTTTGGAATTATGATTCCCTTCTTGGTTGGGCGCATCAACCGGGACAACGAGGGCGCTTGGTCCATCGAGATTTCTCTGTGCAGGTCAGCATCAATTCACACGGACTGCGCGATGATGACTATCCATTTCAGCGATCGATAAAAAACCGCATGCTCATTCTGGGAGATTCCTTTGGCTGGGGCTTTGGGGTGGAATATAACGAGCGGTTCAGTGAAATTCTTGAAAAGAAGCATCCAGATTGGGAAGTCATCAACACCTCAGTCAGTGGATATGGTACGGATCAGCAGTTATTATACCTTAGAGTAAAAGGAATAAAATATAAACCCGATGTTGTGTTGCTGCTTCTATGTTATAATGATTTTGAGGATAATAGCACACCGGCACAATACTGGTACAACAAACCTTGCTTTGAGCTCATCGACAATTCGTTGCAACTAAAGAATACGCCGGTTCCAGGCGCCACGTTACAGCAAGAGTTTGATCGACTTTTTTTGGGACAAACCTATCTTTATGCGAGAATTTATTCACGACTCTTAGCCATAACTGGACAAGGCGGGGAGGGTTTGTCAAAGCAAGCACTCGCTGCGGATGACAAACAAACCATATCTAGTAAATATCTTTTAACGGGACGGCTTATTAAAGCAATTCATGATTTCAGCAGCGAAAATAGTCTACAGTTTATTTTGGTGAGTGTTCCGATGAAAGCCGAGCTCAAAAAAGACTACCTTCTCAAGACCTCAATAAAAGAGAATATTCCATATCTCGCATTAGATGAAAAGTTCGCGCACCTCGGGGAAGCCGCAACATTCCCGCATGACACCCATTGGAATCCACGTGGGCATCAAGTTGCGGCGGAAGCCATTGAGGTGTTTCTCTCGACTTTAGGCGTTTTTAATTAACCTGGTGAAAAATTGATATGAACATTCTTGGTATTTCGGCTTTTTATCACGATAGTGCCGCTTGCTTGGTGCGCGACGGCGAAATCATCGCGGCGGCTCAAGAAGAGCGCTTCACCCGCAAAAAGCACGACTTTAATTTCCCGGTTCATGCCATCAATTACTGCTTAAAAGCAGGTGAGGCCGACGCAGCGAAACTTGATTACGTTGCATTTTATGACAAGCCTTTTATCAAGTTTGAGCGGCTGTTGGAAACCTACTTGGCCTATGCGCCACGCGGTCTGCAATCATTCATTATGGCCATGCCTCTGTGGCTGAAGAGCAAGCTGTGGATGAAAGAGTACATCAAGAACGAGCTCGGTTATGAGGGCAAAATCATTTTCCCCGAGCATCATGAATCGCATGCAGCATCGGCATTTTATCCATCCCCTTATCCGGAAGCCGCCATTCTAACCATCGACGGGGTCGGCGAATGGTGTACCGCAAGCTATGGCATTGGTCGTGACAATGAGATCAAGCTTCTGGCCGAGTTAAAATTTCCGCACTCGCTTGGTCTGCTATATTCCGCCTTCACCTATTTCACCGGTTTCAAAGTCAACTCCGGCGAATATAAGATCATGGGGTTGGCACCCTATGGCGAACCGAAATATGTGAATGCCATCATGAATGAGCTTATCGATCTCAAAGCCGACGGTTCATTTAAGATGAACATGGCGTACTTCAATTATTGCGCCGGCTTAACCATGACCAACAACCGTTTTGCCAAGCTCTTCGGAGGCCCCCCCAGAAAGCCGGAGACCAAATTGACGCAACGCGAGATGGATTTAGCCCGCTCCATTCAAGACGTGACTGAAGAAATTATGCTGCGGATGGCGCGGCATGTACATCAAGAGACCAGAACAAAATATCTGGTGTTGGCCGGCGGCGTGGCACTCAATTGTGTCGGTAATGGCCGTCTCCTGCGCGAGAGCCCGTTTGCAGACATCTGGATTCAACCCGCGGCCGGCGATGCTGGTGGCGCGCTTGGCGCCGCGCTTTACACTTGGTATCATTACCTTAACAATAAACGGCAGGTGTGCCAAGATCAGCGTGATTTTCAGCATGGCTCGTATCTGGGACCGAGTTTCAGCAATGCCGAAATAGAAAAATTTTTGCAGGAGAAGAAAATCTCCTATAAAAAACTTTCTGCGGCAGAAATTCCGATAACCATAGCCGATTTAGTCGCCCAAGAAAATGTCATTGGCTGGTTCCAGGGGCGCATGGAATTTGGCCCACGCGCGCTCGGCAGCCGCAGCATTATCGGTGATGCCCGCTCGCCGAAAATGCAATCTCTCATGAATTTAAAAATCAAATTTCGCGAGAGTTTCCGGCCCTTTGCGCCGTCGGTGCTGGCCGAACACGTTGCCGAATATTTTCAACTCGATCGCGAGAGTCCCTACATGCTTTTGGTCGCGCCGGTTTTGGAAAAATGGCGCCTCGGTGAGAAGGAAAATGGGGCCTGGGGTATTGATAAATTAAAAGTCGTCCGCTCCACGATTCCGGCGGTAACGCATGTGGATTATTCGGCGAGAATTCAAACCGTACATCAAAATGATCATTATCTTTACTATCAGATGCTCAAAGCTTTTCACGACAAGACGGGTTGTCCGGTCATTATCAACACCTCATTCAATGTGCGTGGCGAACCGATTGTGTGCTCGCCGGAACATGCCTATACATGCTTTATGCGCACCAATATGGACTACTTGATCATGGGCAATTTTCTACTGGACAAGAAAGAGCAGAAGGCGCTGGCGTTCGATAGCGATTGGCAAAAAGAATTTGAATTGGATTGACCGCTGGTCAATCAACAGGAATTCGGTCAACTAAAAAATTGACCAATCTTCATCATTAGGGAGTTTTTATGTTACGCGAAGAAATTCAATCACTCAAAGCCACGAGACCAGAGCTCCGTAAGTTTGGTTTGACTATCGGCATCTTCTTGCTGGCGATCGCCAGCTTTCTCTGGGGGAAGCAGCGGCCGAGCTTTCCATATTTTGCTTATGCCGGTGGCGGCATCATTTTATTGGGATTGGCGGCGCCAATACTGCTGAAGCCAATTTATAAAGCGTGGATGGCTTTTGCTGTGGTCATGGGTTTCGTGATGACCCGCGTGATCCTGACGATTATATTCTTCGGCCTTTTCACGCCCATCTCGCTGATCGCCAAGTTGTTTGGCAAAGATTTGCTCGATGAGCGCTGGGACTCCGATGCCACGACCTATTGGATCAAGCGGCCCATGACAAACTTTGATCCGAAGTCAGCAGAAAACATGTTCTAAATACAAGGAGACTGCAATGAGTAAAATTTCAATTCTTAGCGAGTTTTGGGGCTTCATGCGTGTGCGAAAAAAATGGTGGCTGGGCCCGATCGTTTTGGTTATGCTCATGCTCAGTCTATTGATTGTTCTGACCCAAGGTTCGGCGCTCGCGCCATTTATCTACACACTCTTTTAAAGCAGGAGATCATTATGATGTCCAACGAAATGACGATACCTTTTCATCGCCCTTTGATCGGCGCAGAGGAGATTACCAGCGTTACCGAATGCCTGCGCTCCGGCTGGCTCACCACCGGTCAGCGGGCTGTTGCGTTTGAGAAAAAATTTGCAGAGTACATTGGCGCTCGCTACGCCATCGCGGTCAACTCCTGCACCGCGGCCATGCATCTGGCGCTGGCGGCGCTGGGCATCACGCGTGGTGATGAAGTCATTACGACACCCTACACGTTTGTAGCGACTTGCGAGGCGATTCAATATCTTGGCGCCAAACCCGTCTTTGTGGATATTGACCCGCAGACGCTGAATATGAATCCAGATCTATTGCCACAGGCTTTGTCCGAGCGCACACGCGCCATCGTGCCGGTCCACTTAGCCGGACATCCAGTCGATATGCCGGCGATCATGACTTTCGCGCGTACCCATAATCTGAAAGTGATGGATGACGCCGCACACGCTTTGGAAGCCGAAATCAATGACGACGAAATGAAGAATGGCCACAGCGCTTCCGGCACAGGCAAGATCGGCAAGATCGGAGACGCGACGAGTTTCAGTTTTTATGCCACCAAAAATTTGACGACGGGAGAAGGTGGCATGGTCACCTGCGCGGACGCTGATTTGGCGGCGCATATTCGCCGTTTGTCTTTGCACGGCCTCAGTCGGGACGCCTGGAAACGTTATACGTCAACTGGAACGTGGTACTACGAAGTTTTAGAACAAGGTTATAAATATAATTTGACCGACATCGCCGCAGCCTTGGGATTAGCGCAATTGACAAAAGTCCAAGCCATGTGGCAACGGCGCGCTGAAATCGTTGCCCATTATAACGCCGCCTTTGCCGATATGCCGGAACTGGAAATTCCCACCGTGAAACCGGGGATACAGCACGCCTGGCATTTGTACATTTTACGTCTGCAGCTTTATCGGTTAACTATCGATCGCAATGAGTTCGTTGATGAAATGTACCGCCGCGGTATCAATTGCTCGGTACATTTCATTCCCTTGCATCTAATGCCGCATTACCATAAGACTTATGGCCTGCATCCGGGTGATTTTCCGATTGCCGAGCGCCAATATGCCCGTGTCCTTTCCTTGCCGCTTTATCCGGCGCTCACCGATGACGAAGTCAAACGCATCATTACCACAGTACAGCAAGTCATTTCCACTCATGCTCGCCAACGGAAGGTAAGTTATGCCATTCGAGAAACAGCGCCTATTTGATTTGATCGTTGCCACTCCATTATTGGTGTTCATTTCGCCTCTGCTTTTGTTGATCGCTTTACTTGTCCGTCTCTCCTCCTCGGGTCCAATATTTTTTCGACAGTTTCGCCTTGGGCGGGGTGGCCAATTATTTCAAATTTTCAAATTTCGGACGATGTTTAACACCACCCACGTGGGGCCAACGATCACGATCGCCGGCGACAAGCGGATTACACCTATTGGAAAAATTTTGCGCCGGACCAAACTGGATGAACTGCCGCAATTGCTGAATGTTCTGCGCGGCGATATGAGTCTGGTTGGGCCGCGGCCGGAAGTGCCGGATTACCGCCATGTTTATCAGAATGGCTTTGAAAAAATTCTGCAAGTGCGACCCGGTATCACCGATCCGGTTTCTCTGGCGCTCGTCAATGAAGAAAAATTTCTCCGGCAATATCCGGATCCCTTACAAGCCTATGAAAAAATTGTTCTGCCCCGCAAGCTCGCCCTAAGCCTAAATTATTTGCAGCGACGTCGCTTACGCGACGACATACAAATTATCTTTCTAACTATTCTTGCCACACTGGGTCTCCGCCCCTACCATCCACTGGGATTAGTGGGGATGACAGAGCCTGCCAAGCAAGTATAATCAATCAGCAGCAATTAATCGTTTCCGCTATTTAGAGGCATCACATTTTCAAGGCAAACTGCTATGTGGGTTGATCGTTTTTCCATCGTGGTGCGACGCGCGTTGCTCGCCTGCACCGACGTTTGCAGCGCTTCCTTGTCACTCTATCTTGCCTTTTACTTGCGTTTTGAAGGAAATATTCCAGCAACGCAAATGGCATTATTCTGGAAAATAGCGCTGCTCCAAATACCGCTGCGGCTCATCTGCTTTTTCCGGTTTGGACTGTACCGTGGCATTTGGCGATATGCCAGTATTGAAGATTTGATGACGATTTTTCGCGCCGTGTCAGTCAGCTCGTTGATGGCAATTGCGGCAGCTTTATTCTCGCGTACCTTCGGTGAATTACCGCGCTCAGTCTTTGTCATCGACTGGATTTTCACCGTCACTTTCGTCGGCGGCATCAGATTCTTCTGGCGCGTTTTTCTGATGAGTCCCTTCCAGCCCAAAGGCGGCAAACGCGTACTGATCATTGGCGCCGGCGATGCCGGCGAAAGCTTGCTGCGCACCATTTTGCTGCATGGCAGCGATTTTCATGTTGTGGGTTTGTTGGATGACAATCCGACGAAAAAAAATATGTATCTGCACGGGATTCCGGTGCTGGGTGGACTCCGCGAGTTGGCGGCGTGGGTTACGCGCTCTCAGGTTGAAGAAATCTTTATCGCTATACCTTCGGCGCCGCCAGCGGTTTTTCGCGAAATAGTTTCGCAATGCCACCAAGTTAAAGTTAAATTTCGCCGCTTGCCAGCGACTTCAGATCTTTTAAATGGCCGTGTGAAGATCAACCACTTGCCTGAAGTTCAACTCGAAGATTTGCTGGGCCGTACACCGGTCAGCTTGAAAAATGAAAATGTCATTGCTTTATTGCGCGATAAAATCGTTATGGTCACCGGCGCCGGTGGTTCCATTGGTTCCGAATTATGCCGGCAAATTGCCCATTTCCAGCCACGCTTGCTGGTGATGCTCGATCACGCGGAAAACGGTTTATATCATCTTGACGTGGATTTGCGGCAGAAAAAAATCGAGGTCGCGCGTTGTCTGGTGGTGGCCGATATTGCCGATGCGTGGCGCATCGCAGACATTTTTGCCCAATACCATCCCCAAATCATTTTTCATGCGGCGGCCCACAAGCATGTCCCCTTGATGGAGTCGAATAAAAAAGAAGCCCTGAAAAACAATGTGCTCGGCTCGCGCGTGCTCGCGGAAGCGGCAGATCGTTATGGCGCCGAAAAATTTGTCATGATTTCAACCGACAAGGCGGTGAATCCCACTTCCATCATGGGCGCTTCCAAACGGCTGGCGGAAATGCTGTTGCAAGGCATGGCGCGTTATAGCCAAACGAGTTTCATTACGGTTCGTTTCGGCAATGTTCTCGGTAGTGAAGGCAGCGTGGTTCCCTTGTTTAAAAAACAGTTGCTCGAAGGCGGCCCCTTGACCGTCACGCATCCGGATATCCAACGTTATTTCATGACCATTCCGGAAGCGGTGCAGCTTGTCCTGCAAGCGGGGGCAATGGGAAAAGGCGGTGAAATTTTTGTTCTCGACATGGGCCAGCCTGTTAAAATTGTTGATCTCGCCAATAATCTGATTACCCTGAGCGGCTACAAACCCGAAGATATTGGCATTCAATTTGTCGGCCTGCGCCCCGGCGAAAAATTGTACGAAGAGTTGTGGATTAGTGATGAAAAAATGCTGCCCACGCCGCACGAAAAAATCATGCGAGCGCAGTCGGTCATGCCGGTTCATGCGTTAAACGGCGAGGTGGATGATCTGCTGCAATTAATCAAAACCGCCAGCGAAGCAGAAGTCATACAATGTTTAGCTCATCTCGTGCCGAACTATCGGACTTCAAGTGAAACCAATGTTTATACGCAATCCCCAACAGTGGGGCCTTCCAAACCTGAGCCCCGCAGGTTAAACACACTTGCCAATACGATCTAGCCTCATATTTTAAAGATCTATCTCGAAACCAAGACCGAAAGCCTCGACGTTCCAATGCTTAACGGTTCCGGCCAAGAGGATTATTCTACTGCACATTGCTATTCGCGCATCATTTTTAAGCTAATCAGTTTATACGCAACACCGCTCGAGGCGTGCCATCACCTCAAGGCACGCACGGCTGTTATGATAGGGGCATTTCCAGAATCCGATTTTTTCATCATTGGGATATGGGGCACCCGCCTGATTGACTTTCCAATACCATTCTCCCCGCTCGAAATCGATGATCTTGCTTTTGAGGAAATTCCACATCTCGACGCACAGCGCAAGATATTTCTCATTATGCGTGATCTCGTACGCATTCAGCAAGCCCACCAAACCTTCAGCTTGTTGCCACCAATGTTTATCCGTATCCAGATGTCCGCTCGTGAGATTTTTCTCGTTCATCAGTCCACCATCCACATCGAGGCCTTCGAGTGCGGCATCGACTAAACGCACGGAATAACCGCGCACCTGCCTGAGCAAATCAGCGTCACCAGCGACCTGTGCCGCTTCCACCAACAGCCAGGAACCCTCGATGTCGTGTCCATAAGAAACAACGGCAGATCGAATGTTCCAGTGTTCATCAAAAAACAAATTGAAATGCCCGTGCTGCTGATCGATGATTCGTTCCTTAAAGAGGCCAATGAGATTTCGCAGAGAATCGTACACACGCGCTGTGGGCCACACGCGCGCTAAATTCGTGTAACCCTCAAGCACGTGCAGATGGGTGTTCATGCTCTTTTTCTCATTCACGTCTTTTTCGCTGAGGCGCACATCAGCGATCGGTCGCCAATCAGCGCTCAAGGCTTCCCAATAACCGCCATGCCTCCAATCGACACAATGTTCTTCAATCAACTGGAACAAGGCCTGCGCCTTTTCGAGCGCCGCTTGCTGGCCGGTGGCGGCAAAATATTCGGAAAACGCGTAGATGGCAAAAGCCAAGGTATATGTTTGTTTGCGTTTATTCGTGGGCCGGCCTTGATAATCAACGGCCCAAATCACGCCGCCATTTTCCTTGTCCTCAAAATACTCGACCAAATATGTAAAGGCGCGCTGCGCCGCTGCCAAATATTCCAGTCGCGGGAAAACGCGGTAGGCCGCGGAGAATGCCCATAAAATTCTGGTATTGAGCACGCTGCCTTTTTCGGCATATTCGTCGGAACGATTTTGATAATCCACATACCCACGGAAACCGCCGTGGACGGAATCAATGCCATGCGTCAGCCAGTAATCCAAGATATTGGAATGGAGGACGTTTTCAAGCTCGACGCGCAGAGCCGTGAGTTTTTCTTTCATGGCGTGTAAACATTAAAGTCGCTAAACTCAAAAAAAATTGAAGTTCATCGTTGAATCACAAATAAATTTAACGCGGAGTCGCGGAGCATGCGGAGAAAGCACGGAGATCAATAAATATTTCTTTCAAAAAGCTTTTCTCCGTGATGCTCCGTGAACTCAGCTACTCCGTGTTTAAAGAGTGTTTTGAATCAAACCCTGCCTACCGCGTTGTCCTTTAACTCATCGTTTACAGGATGCGTTTTCTCAAGAAAGCTTACCGATATACGGCTGGTTCTTTTCAATCAAATCGATAAGCACCTGCACGGAAGTCGCCGACCGCAAGCCGTCGGGCTTGGTGTTCATGCAGTAATCGACCAAACGCTCAATGGTTGAGGTGGCGACGTGCATGCGCGTATCTGAAGATCCATAATAAATGTAGACAGTGCCATCGTCATCGATGATCCAGCCGTTGGAGAAAACCACATTAGACACATCGCCAATGCGCTCCTCCCCCTCCGGCGCCATGAAATAACCGGCGGGAAGATGAATGACTTTCGCAAGATCACGAAGATCCGTCATGAAAAGATAAAGCACATAGCGCAAACCCGCAGCAGTGTTGCGCACGCCATGGGCGAGGTGCAGCCAGCCGTGCTTCGTTTTGATCGGCGCCGGCCCCTGGCCATTCTTCACTTCTTTGATGGTGTGATAGACTTTCGGATCAACGATCGCTTCCTCGGTGATTACAGCCTTTTCCATGCTGTCCGTAAATCCCAAACCGATGCCGCCGCCGGAACCGGTCTCAATGAAGCTGTCCTGCGGCCTGGTGTACAGCGCATACTTGCCGTTCACGAATGCCGGATGCAGCACAACGTTGCGTTGCTGGCCGGAGTTCGTGACCAAGTCCGGCAAGCGTTCCCACTTGACCAGGTCCTTCGTGCGCGCAATACCGCATTGGGCGACGGCCGCTGAGGTGTCGGTTTTGAGCGCGCTCGGATCTTTGCGTTCCGTGCAGAAAAGCCCATAGACCCAGCCATCTTCATGCGGCACGATGCGCATGTCATACACGTTGGTATCGGGTTCATTCGTCTCCGGCATAACGAGGGGATAATCCCAGAAACGGAATTGATCGATGCCATTGGGACTTTCCGCCACGGCAAAGAATGATTTGCGATCCCAACCTTCGACGCGCACGATCAACACGTATTTGTCCTGCCACTTCATCGCGCCGGAATTGAACGTGGCATTGATGCCAAAACGTTGCAGCAAATACGGATTGGTGGCGGGATTCAGATCATATCGCCAAAAAACCGGTGCATGCTCCGCCGTGAGGATGGGATATTGGTAGCGTTGATAGATGCCATTGAATTTAGCAGCCGGCACGTTCCGGCGCTGAATCAATGCCTCATAATGATCAAAAAGTTCTTGCTGGCGTTTGCGAAATTCTTCAGATGCCATGGTTTGTTCCTCTATTTGTAAGAAATTTCCACTCGTCCAATTTGTGCTTCAGCACGAAAACGCATTTTTACATAGCGGGTCTCGACCGGCAGCACAGAGGCTGAGATAAGCATAGGGCGCGCGTAATCATAATCCGCTTTCCCGGCATAGTAATTTTGGGAATCCACGATCAGTGAGTCAAAATGCGAGCCATCCACGGAAGCGCTCAACTCCAGCGCACGCGCTTCGCTGTTGGCAAACAGGTACACCCGCACCTCAAGCATGGGTAGCGGCGTATAATAAACAATTTCAGCGCCCTCTTCTCCCTTCAAACGGTGCGCTTCTTCTTTGAAGGCGCGGGCGTTGTCCGTTTGCAAAGTGACATGCAGATTGCGGCTAAAGATAAACCCGAAATTGGTCAACTCATCCACCAACGTAAGATGCTTCACCGTCACCGGACCAACAGTGTTCGATGGTTCAGAAACTCCCGTTCGATTCCGGGCGCGGACGCGATAATAATACGATTGGCCGATCATCGCGCTGCAATCATTATACAGCGGACGATGTGCCATGCTGGTTTCCGAGATATCCCAGGCGATCGCTTCCCAGGGACCGTTTAAAGAGTCGGCGCGCTCAACCTCATAACAGGATGCGCCTACCGACCCTTGCCAGGTCAATTTAGATACGTCATCGAACGGCAGGAGTAATGGCGGTTGGGGCGCGGGCAGCGGCGGCATAGCAAGGCCACGAATACCATACGCGTGCTCACGCAAAAGCGCCATCGCGTTGCGCTCATCATAAAGCTCACCGGACTCGAAACCGGGTGTATGGTAGGCTTTGTAGAAATAACCTCCCGCTCCCGGTTCAGAATGCCAATAGAAGCCGCCATCGCGCGCGCGAAAACGCAAACTCCAAAGCAACGTGCCGCAAACATTCGGCGTCTGCTGGACAAAATCATAAATCGCCGCCATCGCCGCGGTGCTGAGAAAACCGAACTCGCCGATGAGATAAGGTTTTTTTCCCTTGGCTTTTTCGGCGCTTTCTCGTATATGCGCCAGCATCTCGCCGGGATCTTTTTCATAGTGATGCGTGGTGACGATATCCGTCTGCGGGTTGGCCAAACGCTCGTCGCGCAAAACGTTCGTATGATAACCATCGATCACCAAATGATTGGCATCGAGTTTTTTGATGTACGCGATCATTTCGCGGGTCCACTCGTCCGGGCATTGCAGCTCGTTGCCGGTTTCCCAGGCCAGAATGGCCTTGTCATCTCGATATGAGATGCCAGTAATCGTGTTGACGCGCTTGAGAATAAATTCGATGGTTTCTTTAAAATCAGTTTTGATCTTTTTGTCGCTCCAAAAATCATTCGCGGATTTATTGCGAAAGGCCGCGTACTCGGCGCGCCCGCCCATCCAACGCCAGTTATCCACGAAAGGGATAATGAGGCGAACCCCCACTTCATTCGCGATCGCCAAAATCTGATCCAGCGTCCGGAAGGCTTCTTCGTTGAATTGCTTGGGGCCGAGCACGTAGCGCGGCGTATCCGGCAAATCATCCTGGCGTCGCACGGTGATGGTATAAATGCGCGCCACCGTGCCGCCCATCATCTTCACCGATTCCAAAGCATCACGAATCTCAAAGGCATCCGGCAAGCGCCAGGGATTGGTGGCTTCAAAGGCCATGTAATCTTCGATACAATGCAGATTGGGAATATTAAAAGAAATGAAGCGCAGCTCCGAATTGCCCTCCATGAGCCGGTCACCGGCGACCGTCACAAAATTCTCAAATCCGCCGGGCGCGGCCGTTGCGGGCAGTTTGCCGATCAACATGAAAATGGAAAATATAACAAGCTGTGAAATTCGTGTTTTCATGATGCCTATCTCAAGTTAAGTCTTTGATTCACGAAAATCAGAAAATAAACAATTCCGTGTTTTTTCGCCCGCTTAATTTCCCTAGTGGGTTTGGGGCTCGTTCGCATCGTGATCAAACAACGCCGCTTAATCACGCAAAGTATCAAGCCAGTTCTTTTTGAGAAAAATGGTGGTGACGGCGATAATCGCGGCACAAACCAGGCTGGGAACCGTTTTGAGCAACACCACATAAATCGGCAGCGCCACCAACGCCGTTTGCCAAATCGTGCCGACCACGACATTCACCATATCGCGTTTGAAATTGCTGTTGGCGGCAAATTGCGGATCTCGCGCTTTGACCTTTTGGAGAATCGGCTTCCAAAAGCCCCATGGCCGCACGGTTCTGTAAAAAGATATCAAGGTCGCTTCGTCTGTGGGCTTGGTTAAATACGAGCCCAGGTAACAGCCAATCGCGGAGAGCAAGAGGAGCAGCGGGAAATAATGCAGTTCGAGGGTCTCCTTGAAAATGAGCGGAAAGATGAGCGCGGGAACCAAGCCGGCCAACATTCCCCAAAAATAACCATAGCCGTTAAAGCGCCACCAATACCACTTGAGCACATTGGAAGCCACGTAGCTGCCGTACAACGCCGAGACGATCCATTGCAACAGGCTGTTGACATCTTGCGCGAA
>JAJVHT010000070.1:9084-12724 GCA_022072515.1 bacterium | reverse complement strand
CCGTACAACAAACCCGCGCCGAATAAAACGTAAAGCGTGTACGCCCACCAGGTTTTCCAGGGCGGCGGCGTGATCGTGATTTTCACCGCGACACCCTCTTCATTCCACACGCCGTCATTGTTCGAGCCTTTCACTTTGAAGACATAATCTCCCGGATCGAGATTGGTATAACTGGCGAACCGCCGCGTGCCGGAATAAATCCAATCACGGTTGAATCCCTCCAGCATAAAAGCATATTGATTCTTTTCGGGGCGGGTAAAATCGAGCGCGACAAACTCGAAGGTCAGGTATTTGTCTTTGTAGGACAATTCAAATTCACCGGCTGCCGAAATATCGCCGGCAATCATCTCGTCGAATTTTTTAAAAGCGGTGATGACGACGGGAGGAATGTATTCATTGTCTTTGACGCTATCCGGGCGAAAGGCATTAAAGCCGTTGATGCCGCCAAAGAACATTTCACCGTTTTTATTTTTATGATAAGCGCCGGCATTGAATTCGTTGCTCTGCAAGCCATCCAGCGCGTTGTAATTCTTAAAAGTTTTGGTTTTGGGGTTGAAACGCGCCAGGCCTTTGTTGGTGCTGAGCCAAAGATTGCCGTGATCATCTTCCAGGATTCCATAAATTGCTTCGTTGGGCAAGCCGTCTTTCTCCCGAAAGCGCGTAAATTCGCCGGTTTGGCGGTCGAAGCGATTCAGCCCGCCGCCCCACGTTCCGAGCCACAACATGCCGCCGTGGTGCGAATCTTCGTAGATTGAAAAGATATAATCGTTGCTCAAACTCTTGGGGGCGTTGGGATCATTTTGGTAATGCGTAAATGTTTCCGTCGTGCGCTCAAATTTATTAAGCCCGCCGCCGCTCGTGCCGATCCACAGCGCGCCTTCGCGATCCTCAAAGATGGACCAAACTTTATTGTGGCTCAAGCTGCCCGGATCGTCAGGGTCGTGTTGGTAATGCTTGAAAACGCCTTGCGCGCGATCAAGGAGGTTCAGCCCGCCGCCATCGGTTCCAATCCAAAGCGCGCCGGTGCGATCTTCGTATATGGGCGTGACATTCTTGTGGCTTAAACCGTTGGGATTTTCAGGGCCATACGGATAACGAGTAAAAGTCTCTCTGTCGCGATCAAACTTATTCAAGCCGCCGCCATAAGTGCCGATCCACAGCACGCCCTGCCGATCTTCAAAAATGGACCAAACATAATCATGGCTTAAGCTCTGGCGGTTTTTGGCGTCAAATTTGTATTGTTTAAACGTCTCCCTTTCCCGATCGAATTTGTTGAGGCCCCCGCCGCGGGTGCCAATCCAGAGTACACCTGAACGATCTTCATAGATTGCCCGGACATTGTTGTGGCTCAAGCTTTGCGGAACGCTGGGATTGTGCTCGTAATGCGTGAAGCTTTCACTTTTCCGCACCAGCTTGTTCAACCCGCCGTTCCACGTGCCGATCCAAAGTATTCCGGAGCGGTCTTCGTAAATTGCTTTAATATTATCGTCGCTCAACGTGCCGGCGACATTGGGATCGTTCTTATAATGGCTGAAAGCGAAGGGAGCGCCGGCGTTTTCACCAGGAATAAATTTGCCGAGGCCTCTTCCGGTGCCGATCCAAAACGTGCCGCTGCGATCGACATAAATTGCAGCAATCGAATTGAAGCTCAAATTGGGATGATCGTTTTTATATTGAATGAAGGTTGGAGCTTCATCGTCGTTATTCAGGACGAGTTTATTAAGGCCGTTTGTCGTTCCGACCCAAAGTATGTTGCGCGAAGCGGGATCTTGACAAATGGAAGTGACGGAATTGCTGCTCAAGCTCTTAGGATCATTAGGGTCGTTTTTATAATAAACGAATTTGGCGCGAGCGCCGGCGTTTTCTTCATGCACCAGCCTATTGATTCCGCCGCCGTTGGTGGCAATCCAAAGCGCGCCGGACTGATCTTCACTTATGGCCGTGATATAGTTGTGGCTTAAACTATTGGGGTCATCGGGGTCATTTCTATATTGGATGAAGGTCGGGCGGTTGTCATTCAAAACTAGCTTATTTAGCCCGCCATCTCGCGTGCCAATCCAAAGGTTGCCGTAACGATCTTCATAGATTGACGAAACAAAATTGCCGCTCAAGCTCTCGGGGTCGTTGGGATCGTGCCGATAAGACGTGAAGCTCTCTTTTTCGCGATCAAATTTATTGAGTCCGCCGTTGTTCGTCCCAATCCAGAGCACATTTAAATGATCTTCATAGATCGAGGTAATAACATTACTGCTCACACTCGTGGGATTTTCCGGATCATGTTTGTACACCTTGAATTCGTAGCCGTCATATTTGTTCAACCCATCCTGCGTGCCGATCCACAGAAAACCTTTGTGGTCTTGAAGAATACAATAAATGGTGTTTTGGGAAAGCCCCTGTTCCAGGGAAATGCGCTCAAAATAGAGATTGTCTTTTTGCGCGTGAAGGGTTCCCGGCCAATTTAGAGCTGCAAAAATTGTCAGGCTGATAAAAAGAATTTTCATTCGCATGGCAGAATTATCCCGCAAAAACATTCAGAAGAATCTAAGAAATTTTTCCAAACTGTCCAGTGAAAACTTGCAGTTGCCACGTCTTTTTTGTGCATGATTTCCCGCTTCATTTCGCCTTTTTTGCAACAAAATTACCCGCTTTTGCAACAGGCGTGTCAGGCTTTGCGCCGCGGTTTTTTGTATTTTGGAACAGTCAATCGAACAACCTGCACAGCTTGTGCAGGAAAAACCCTTTGCTTTGTTTGCAAAGACAGCGTTTGTAACAAATTATTCAACCTGGAGAGAACAGTATGTCAAAGTACGCAAATTCGGAGGTGCTGGTTTCAACCGACTGGGTGGCGCAGCACAAAACCGATTCACAAGTGGTCATCGCCGAAGTCGATGTCGATACCAAAGCTTATGACGAAGGCCACGTGCCCGGCGCCATCGGCTGGAACTGGCAAACGCAACTCTGCGATACCGTGCAACGCGACATCATTCCCAAAAATGAAATGGAAAAACTGATGCGCGACAGCGGCATTGCCAACGACACGACGGTGGTGCTTTATGGCGACAATAACAATTGGTTCGCGGCGTGGGCGTTTTGGCAAATGAAAATCTACGGCCACAAAGACGTTCGCATCATGGACGGCGGCCGCAAGAAATGGGTCGCCGAAGGCCGTGAGATGAGCAAAGACAAGCCGGCGCCGAAAGCCGCGAGCTACAAAGCCGGCGCGCCGGATCAATCGTTGCGCGCGTACCTGCCGCAAGTGCAAGAAGCCATGAAGAACGGCGTCGCGATGGTCGATGTGCGCTCGGGTGACGAGTTCACCGGCAAGATTCTTTCGCCGCCCGGATTGCCGGAAACCTGCCAGCGCGGCGGCCACATTCCCGGCGCGAAAAATATTCCGTGGATATCGGCCTGCAATGAAGACGGCACCTTCAAGAGCTTTGAGGAATTGAAGGCGCTGTACGGCAACAAAGGCATCACGCCGGAGAAAGAGGTGATTGCCTATTGCCGCATCGGCGAGCGTTCGAGCCACACGTGGTTTGTGTTGAAATACCTGCTCGGTTTCAAGAACGTCAAGAACTATGACGGTTCGTGGACGGAGTGGGGCAATCTCGTCGCTGCGCCGGTGGAAAAGGGCGCGTAG
>JAJVHT010000070.1:4037-8984 GCA_022072515.1 bacterium | reverse complement strand
CGAGCGTTCGAGCCACACGTGGTTTGTGTTGAAATACCTGCTCGGTTTCAAGAACGTCAAGAACTATGACGGTTCGTGGACGGAGTGGGGCAATCTCGTCGCTGCGCCGGTGGAAAAGGGCGCGTAGGGCTGAGGGCATGGCGCATTGAATCGCTCCATGCTCTCCGCGCTCGACGCGGTTTTATAAAATAGGAAGTGTTGTAGACATGAAACCCATAACCGACAATGAACGCAGCGCATTTCACGCGCGGTTTTGTCCATTTGCCGATCGCATTTACCGCGGGGCGTTGATTTTAGCCGGCAATTCCCAAAACGCGGAGCGACTGCAAGTCGATGTTTACCTGAAGGCGTTCGTCGAATATTTGCTCGCCGGCAACATCGCCAATTTCGAGAACTGGCTTGCCGAAATTGTCCGTGAATGCTTTGACGACTATGAGCTTCAGGATAATGAAATATATTTCGAGGTCAATGCCGTTGACAAGCTCGATTATTTGACACTGGAAAAGCTCGTCGATTGCAAGAAAATGACGCAGCGCCGAGAACGAATATTCACGATTTGATTAAAGCGCATGTTTCCAAAGTGGACAAGCCGCAACCAAATAGGTTCCACACGGATCAAAAAACCACGCTGATAAATCCGTGTGGTTTTTTAATCCGTGTGGAATTTTTTGCTTTTTTTGCAACGATTCAACTTTAAAGGGACGATTAAACAGAAAGGAGGCCTCATGGCCAAGCGACGAGAGTTTTTAAAGAAAGGTACTCATGCTTGTGCGGCAGCAGTGGCAGCCAGCGCAACGGGGTTGTTTAATTCAACCCGCGTCAATGCTCCGGAACAGCAAAGATTTCTTTTGATCGGCCTCGCCGGTTCGGAGAATCCGACGCGCGCCAACTTTCCATTTGTTTGGGCGGCGGCATTGCAGGAAGCAGGCAACGAAGTGCGTATCGAATTGGCCGGGGATGCAACCGTCTTGATGCGAAGCGCCGTGTCGAACAGCGTGACGCCGGTAGGCTGGCCGCCTTTCAAAGACGCCTTGGCAAAAGTCATGGCATTGAAAATTTCCATCTATGTCTGAAAAGCCTGCGCGACTGCCCGTGGGGTAGTTGAAGATGATCTGGCCGGCAAGAATGCCCAGTTTACGAATCCGGTGCTCACGGCACAGACCATGGGTTGGGCAACGAAGATTCTGGTTGTTTGAAACCTGTGGCCTTACTTGAAGAAAATCCAACTTTTTTGAACAGGAGTGAACAGAGAAAACAGAGATAAGATTCTCCGTTGTCTTTATTCTCAAAGCAAAGGTTTCATTTTTAGCTGATTATTAAGGAAGACCATGAACCCCAATATCAGAATTCGAATGATCATCGCGGCGCTCTGCTTGCTCGGAATAGCAAGCGCGCAAGCGCAACTCACCGGCCGCCGCGATCAGTTTTGGCAAAAATATCTGACCGGCAACGCCGGCCCCGTGGAATACGGCGCGGACGCCGCTTGCGTCGACGCCCTTGGCAACGTTTATATCGCCGGCAATTTTCAAGACGACGGCCTGCAATCCATGCGCGTCGCCAAGTGGAGTGGCGGCCAATGGCAAATTCTCGGCGAACGTTTTTCCGGCGGCCGCGCCGAGGCGATTGCCGTGGACGGCAATGGCAACGTCTACGTCGGCGGCTACTTCGAAATCGTCACTAATAGCGACGGCAGCGAAGTTGATGTGTTGAATATTGCGAAGTGGAATAAAGCAACCGGCCAATGGGAAGCACTGGGCGGCGGCGTCGATGATGACGTTTTGGCGCTCGCGGTGGACAACAACAATAATGTTTACGTCGGCGGTAATCTCACGCGCGGCTTCAATCCGAATGGCGCGCAGGTTACCATTTGGCGCGTCGGCAAATGGAACGTCGCACAGGCCGTGTGGGAGCCGCTCGGCGAAGGCCTCATCAACACCGGCAGCAACCCGGTGACCGCACTCGCGGTGGCGGCAAACAACGACGTGATCGTTGGCGGCGAATTCCTCGGCGTGTATAATCCCGGCCGTGTGCAAGTCCTCACGCCTAATATCGCGCGCTGGAACGGCGCGAGCTGGTCAGCGTTGGGACTAGGCTTGACGCCGAACACGAGCGGCGGCGAGCGCGTGGCCGGCATTGTGATCGATAACGCGAATCGCATTTATGTTGCCGGCGCGATCGCCACGGCCGACAATGCGAACGGCGCGAGCGTTGACGGCCCACTGGTCTATTGGGATGGCACGCAGTGGCACCGCATTGCCACCAGCCCCACGTCGCCTCGCGTCGACGACCTCGCGCTTGACGGCGCTGGAAAAATTTATATGCTCTACAGCGTCGATGTGTCGATCAAGCTGGTGGAAGCCTGGAACGGCAGCACGTGGACGACGCTGGTTTATAAGAATCGCTTTCCGCATCCCTCGGTGATCGCCGCGAACCCCAAATATCCGTCGGAGTTTCTTTATCTCGGCGGCGAGTTTACGGATTTTTACTGTCCGGCGATCATCAACACGGTGCAAGTCGCCAACAACGCGCGGTGGGACGGCCAGAGATGGTTCGACATGGTTTCTTTTGGCGCCACCGGTGAAGTGTTTGCCGTCGCCGCGGACAATAACGGCTTGCCCAGCGCGCTTTATGTCGGCGGAAATTTCACGAGCATCGAAGGCCATCCCGCGAGCAATATCGCACGTTTCGATGGCACGAATTGGGACGCGCTCAGCAACGGCGTCAATGGCCCGGTGTATGCGATTGCGTCGGTCAGTTATAATTCGCCCGGCGTTTTTGTCGGCGGCGTGTTTAGCCTCGCCATCAATCCCGACGGCAGCCCCGTGCGAGTTTCGAACATTGCGTTTTGGGATCATACGCAAAGGCGGTGGTTTCCGGTAGGCAACGGTTTGAACGGCCCGGTTTATGCGTTGGAAGTTTTTAGTTACGCGCTCTATGCCGGCGGCGCGTTTACGCAAGAGCTGCTCAACGGCCCGACGTTGAATCGCATCGCGAGGTGGGATTTTTCCACGCAGCAGTGGGAGCCTTTCGGCGGCGGCGTGGACGGCGGCATGATGCCTGAAGTGCGCACGCTTGCGGTCGGTCGCGGCGGCAGCGTCTCATCGCCGCGTTCATGGCGCAGCGTCTACGTCGGCGGCAACTTCACGGAGGCCACGAATCGCAACGGCAGCAAAACCTTTTGCCGCAACATTATCATGTGGGACGGTTATGATAACACCTGGCGCGAACTGGGCAACGGCGTCGATGACGAAGTGCTGGCGCTCGCGCTCGCGGGGCCGGATTATTCTTCGCCACTCTACATCGGCGGCCGTTTTCGCACCGGCGTGAATGACAACGGCGCGCTGGTCAATATTGATCACATCGCGATGTGGTATTCTTACGACTGGCGCGCGCTCGGCAATGGCGTGAACGGCGCGGTGACGACGATTGTGCCGGCTTATGATCGCACGCAGTTTTATATCGGCGGTGAATTCACCGAGGCGGTCAACAGCAATGGCGTGGTCAAACCGGCGAATCATATCGCCGTGTTCGAGCGCACGTACGCTGCCGGCGTAGTTTCGGAATGGGATGCGCTCGGCAGCGGTACGAATGACATGGTGCATGCGATTGCTTCGGTGTGGCCCTGTCCGCGCAACGCCAAAACCGAAGTTCTATTCGTCGGCGGCAAATTCAACCTCGCCGGCAACAAGGGCGCGCTCGCACTGGCGAAGTGGAAATATGAGCGGCCGTTTTCGAATCGCGGCACCAGTGTCGTAGTCCACAGTTCGAGCAGCCGCAACAACTCCGGCACTGGTCAGCGATCACGTGGCGTGTTGGTGACGAGCGGGTCTAGGCCGTGCAACCCCGGGCTTGGCAAAAAATCCAATCTTGCCGATGAATTGATTTTCGACAATCTCGGCTTTCGCGAATCTGCTGAATTACCGGGCCTGCCGTATCTCGAACCGTTTTCATTGCAGCTTTATGATGTTGAAGATCCGAACACGCCAACGGCAACATTCGACAGCCTGGTGGTGAGCAGTGAAAATCCGCAAGCGCTCATTCTATTTGGGTTGAATGACACGACGGCTTATGCGCCGAATCCCGAAGGTTATTCCATTCGCGAGAACACGCTTTTGCTGGATTTGCCGATTCTCACCAACAACCCAAACGAAGTGCGCGCAGTTTTTATGCACGCGGCCACGGATGCGCCCACGGTTGATCTGGTCACGGCCAATGGCGAGACGTTGGTGTCGAATCTGAATTACGGCGGAGCAAGTGCGCCCATCAGCCTCCCTGCCGGCGCGTACACGGTTGATCTGCTCCGCAGCAGCGACAAGCAAAACCTCGGCACGCACACGCTCGATGTTTCAAGCAATGCGAACGGCTACGCCGTCATCACGCTTTCGGGCTTTCTCAATCCCGGGACAAACCAAAACGGCCCGGCCGCGGCGCTTGAGGTTTATGAAGTCAAATTAACGCCGGCGACGGCAGTGGAAGAGCAAATTGAGGCGGCGTCGGTTTCATTTGAATTGAGGCAAAATTATCCGAATCCATTTAATCCGGCGACGAGTGTGCAATTTTCCGTAGGGGCGAGCAGCGGCGCGCCCGTACACGTCAGTTTGAAAGTGTATGATGTCTTGGGAAATGAAGTGGCGACGCTGGTTGATGAAAAAAAGCCGGCAGGGTTTTATCGCGTGCGCTTTGACGCCAAGGGGCTCGCCAACGGGGTTTATTTTTACCGCCTGCAAGCCGGAGATTTTACCGCAACCCACAAGATGCTGCTTGTGCGTTAAGCCATACGCCGACAAAGTTAGAAAGAATTTCCCATTTTTTTGAACAGCAGTGAACGGAGAAAACAGAGAAAATTTTTCCGTTTTCTTGGTTCGCTCCGGCTGTGATCTTATTCAAACTCGAGCCGTCCGAAGGCCCCCGGTTTTTAGTCTATCTGAAAAACTGGCGTAAACTCTT
>JAJVHT010000070.1:0-3937 GCA_022072515.1 bacterium | reverse complement strand
AGTGAACGGAGAAAACAGAGAAAATTTTTCCGTTTTCTTGGTTCGCTCCGGCTGTGATCTTATTCAAACTCGAGCCGTCCGAAGGCCCCCGGTTTTTAGTCTATCTGAAAAACTGGCGTAAACTCTTGCAGGCGACAATGGATGTGTACACAACCCGGCAGCACCTCCCAGCGCCACGGCTTTCGCATCGCCTACACGCGCCGGAAGTGGCGCATGCAAGAACACAATGAAAAAATCACAACCTCATATTTGAATCACGGAGAAAAAAGCATGAAAAAAATTATTCTGATTTTCTTGTGGTTGGCAATGGCAGCGCCGGCGCTGCAAGCGCAAAATTCCAACAACCGGCGCAGCGTCGAAGTAAGCGGAGGAACGAACCATTCCCGATTCACCGACGAAGGCGCGGAGTGTTTGCTGGGCTGGTTTTTTGGCGCCGAGGTGGTTTTGTGCGAGAACGGATCGCTGCGTTTTTCCAGCGGGGCGCAATATCGCAGCAGCGGCAGCGAATACGAATCCGGCGAGGATTTTGGCGAAGACGGCAGCTATTCTTTTACAACGCGCGAGAGACTCGGCTATCTCAATGTTCCGCTGGAAGCGCGCTACGAATTTGGCGCCGGGAAAATCAAGCCGTTCGTGCGCGGCGGCGGCACGTTCGGGCTTTTGCTCTCGGCCAAAAGCAAGGCCACCACGAACTTCAACGGCCGCAAAAACGAGAACGAAACCGATATCAAAAACCTCAAAAAATCCACCAACCTCGCATTGAGTTTTGGCGGCGGCGTGTCGTTTCCGTTGGGAAAATATCGCGGCCTCGCCAGCGTGCGCTATTTCCTCGGCTTGACAAACATTGTGAAGAACAAAAATGCACCTCGTGTGCGCACCAACGATTTGACGTATTCAGTCGGCCTCGGCATCCCGATTTTCTAATGCTGGCGCAGCAAAGGTTATGCAGAAAAATCCACTGTCTTTTTTAACCAATGTTAAGGAGAGAATTTCCATGTTGCGATTCTTCGTGTCCCCATTCCGCGCGCGCCTTTGGTTGTTTGGCAGCGCTGCGCTGGTTTTGGTTTTCTTCTTGTCGAGTTGTTGCCCGCCGGCGTTGAGCCAGCGACCGGTTGAAAAAAATGCCCGGCCTGCCGCCGTGGAAAAGAAAATTCCGTAACCTGAATGACCCCTCCGGCTTGCGTCGCGTTGATAATATCCGGCGCAAGCCGATTTCGCTGCTGCGATCAAATCATAAGCTTTATCGCTTCAGCAAAATCTCATAATGCTCGACGAAAGGCGTCATCTCAAAAAGATAATCCTTGTCCTCAGAATAGTATCGCGCTTTTTCATGTTCGTCGCCGGCAAATTTTTTGATCGATTCCACAGCGTCCCACAATGACACCAGCAGAAATTCGGCGGTTTCCTCGTTGAAGCGGCGGAAAACGTAAACGCCCTGATTTCCCGGCGTCGCGCGGAAATCTTGCAATCCGGTCTTTTGCAAATAGGCAAAATAATCGTCGGCTTTTGAGGCGAGAGTCACTCCTCGCCATAATCGTGCAATCATTTTAGTGCCTCCTGATTTGATACGGTTACTAATTCAGGTGCGTAAATTCGTCGCGATCGTTGAACCAGCTCTGGTTCCTGCACCGGAGTGATGCTGGCCGTTTCCGCTGCTTTGGGCGATTTTTTCTTGAGAACCAGATAGACGGAGACCATGATAATCACGGCGGCGATCATGGTGTTTGCCGCTATGGCCTCCTGCGCAAAGGCCCAGCCGAGAATCACCGCAATGATCGGATTCACATACGTGTGGGTTGAGGTCCGCGTCGCCGAAGTCTGGCTCAGCAGCCAAACATAAGCGGTAAAAGCAATGATCGAGCCGAACACAATAAGATACGCCAGCGCCAGAACGGATCGCATGGAAACGGCGTGGTTGGCCATATAAGCGAATTCTCCGGAGACCAAGGCGGCGCCATACAACAGCACACCGCCGATGATAAGCTCCAGGCCGGCGCTGAGGATGGACGATTTGGGCAGCTTGGCCACGCGCAAGTACACGGCGCCACTTGACCAGGAGATTGTTCCCAACAAAATGGCTGCTGTTCCCATGATGTTCACGGGCTCGGCCCCGAAGGAGTGGCTGGGCGCAATCAACACCACCATGCCGGCGAATCCCAAGACCAATCCGATTACGCCGTTCGCGCCGATTTTGAAATTGCGAATAGCGGAGGATTCAATAAGCGCGATCCACAACGGCTCGGAAGCCACCAGCAACGCGGCCATGCCGGAAGAAACTCGTTGTTGCGCCCAAGCCAGGGCGCCGTGGCCCACCAAAAAGAACAAGGCGCCGATAACTAAAAGGGAAGGCCAATGCTCTTTGCGAACCTGGGTTTCGCCGCGCCAGCGGCTCCAGAAAAATAAAACGGCTCCCGCCACCAGCGAGCGCGTTCCCATCATGACAAACGGCGGTATGGTTTCCACCGCATATTTGATGGCCAAATAAGTCGATCCCCAGATAAAATAAATGGCGAAAAATGCCAGCAGCGTTTTTACATTCGGCGCTTTGTCCGTCCTTGGAAATTGCATTTTTACGTTTTCCCTTTGTGTTGAATGGTTTCCAACGGCAACCGTCCGGATTCTTTGAACGTTTGCAGAACGATCGTCGTTCGCGTTGATCGAATCGACTTCATTTTTCCCAAATGCTCCTGCATGAACGCCGCCAAAGCTTGCGTGTCCCGCACGCGCAATTTCACCACATAACAATCTTCCCCGGCCACGTCGTGAATTTCCTGAACCCCCGGCAAATTGGCGATGGCGTTGGCCGTTTTGTGCGTTCCGACGCGATCATCGGTTTGAATAAAAATGAAAGCGACCAGCCCCAGCCCGAGAATCTCTGGGTTGAGCTTTGTTTCATAGCCGGTGATGATGCCGCTTTCTTCCAGCCGCCGAATGCGCTCAAAAACCGCCGACGGCGCCATTTCCAATTGCCGTGCGATTTCTGCATTCGGTATACGGGCGTTTTTGTGAAGAAGATTCACTATTTTTAAATCTTTTTCGTCTATCATTCGGTTATCTCCATATTTTTTAGAATATACCTCTAAAAACCAGCGATGTCAACCGAAAAATCAACATATTGCACAGGCGCGGAACCGGCGCGCCGCGACTTATTTTTAAACCATGAACGAGCGCGAATTCTCACGAATAAAAACTATTCGCATCCATTGATGTTGATTCGTGGTGCAAGAAGTTTGATGATGAGTATAAATTTCATTTTAATGGTTTATGAACGAGAAAAGCTGGCGGGAGTATATGGTGGATTTCGGGATGAAGCTTTAGATAAGCTCGGGATGGAGATTGGGCACTGCGCGTCATGCAAAAAAGAAAATTGCAGTGACGAAGCGCGGCTTCGCCACTGCACAATCCGGTCGATTATTGCGGACACTGGGACGGACAACAATCGGATGGCTGGCAAACCGGCGGTGGGCAATCTTTGTTCGCCGCCGGCTGGTCCGACGACATCGCCAAGCTACCGAGCGCCAACAGCATGAGCGCCGCCAATGTCAAAAGGCTTTTCTTCATTTTTTCTCCTTTAGATAAAAGGTTTTGTGGTTAAATGTATATTAAAAATACCATGGCTTTCAGTAAAAAGTTGGGATCAGCGCAAAATTTTTACGACTTGTTCAAAGTCCTGCGGCGCGAGATTCCCGACTGCCAGATATTCCGAATCTTTTCCCTGCCAGCTTACCGCCGCGAGATTCTGCGCATTCACCATCAAACATTCCACGTTGCAAATTGGCATGCGCGTGACCGCATATTGTCCGAGCGTCCACGGTTGTCCCAAGGCATGTTGAAAAATGTTGATCACTTTGTCCGCCTTGATGCAGGTGAATTGAATGCATTTCTGGCCGTTGCATTCCAGCACGCGCACACAGTCGAGGCGAAAAGAATCCGGCAA
>JAJVHT010000110.1 GCA_022072515.1 bacterium | reverse complement strand
TTTATCCTGCTTTTGAAATATCTTGCCCGCCGGCAAAGCGCGCCAGAAAAATTAAGTTGCTTCTTGCAGCGCGGCGATAATTCCTCCGGCAATATCCTCGAGCCGCTTCACCCGCTCCACAAATATTTTTTGTCCCGCGCCCCACACACAGGTTGGAACGAGATTGGACGTGTGTGTTTTGACGGATAAATCTTCAAAGTTGCCGTGATCGCTCGTTAGCACCACGGTCATCTCGCGTAAATCAACTTCACGCAGAACAACGTTTAACAAAACCTCAAGCCGGCGAACGATCTCTTCAGCTTGTGACATTTCTTGATTATGGCCGTACATGTCGGTAAGAATGAATTCGAAAAGGGTAAAATCGGCGCGCCGACAAATTTCTGCAAGAATTTTGGCGCTGGCCGCCGGCGTGCGCACGGGCACGTCAAAGCCCATTTGCCGGAGAAATTCATTGGTGAGATCGTGTGAAACGGCGCGGCCGGCGCGCAGATCGTCCATATTCAACCAGGGGAAACCGCCGGCCAGCAACGCACGCGTCGTGGCGGAGATTCTGGCGCCGCGATTTTCAAAATAATCTTGCGAGAGGGCGTTGGCAAAAACGCCGGTTTTTGCCAACGCCCGCACGCTTTTAAACAGGCTCGACTCATCCAACAGTTTGCGCAGCGTGGGGGTGGGCAGGCCGGATTGATGATGACCCAGCGCTTGCGCCGCATTTTGCCCGGTGAAAATGGCGGTTTGGCCGCTGGCGCTCTGCGGCAGGCCGGCAACCTCCATATCGGCGCGTGTGGGAATGACCACACCGGCAAAAGGCAAATTCGGTAGCGGCTCATTTTTAAAGAAAGAGAAAAACGGCGAAGGAAAACGCGCGAAGGGATTCTTCATGGTATCGCGTTCGCCGATGCCGATACCGTCAATGAAAAGCAACAGGACTCGCATGGATGCTGAGAATGATGAATTATTGGTGAGGGATTGCTGGGATCGCGTGACGCCAATAATCCGGCAATTCCCGATTCGGTTTTTAGGTGACTTGCATGATTTCGGATTCCGCCGGTGGTTTCTGTGCCGCTTGCGGCCGTTGCGCGGAGACGCGTGAAACGACAAAGATCGCCACGAATGCCGCCCCCGCGACGAATAAGAAGGCATATTGCAAGCCTTCTTGCAGCGCCTCTTGCAAAATTTTAAGCGATGCCGCCGTCATTTGCGCGCGCGCTTCCGGCTGAAGCAGGCCACGCACTTCATTCAAAGCGTTGTTGGCCATACCGGGAAAAACTTCATGCAGCAAGACGGCGAGGCGATGTGAAAGAATGGCGCCCATGACGCTGACCCCGATGGAAGAACCAAGAATGCGCGAAAAAATGGTTGAAGCCGTCGCCACGCCGACTTGTGAAGGTTCAACCGTGTTTTGTACCGATACGGTAATGGCCGTCGTGGTCAAACCCATGCCGACCCCCACGATGAAACAAACGCCGCCAAGGTGAAATAGTGGCGTCGTGGCCTCGAGTTGTGTTTGCAGTGATAAGCCGATGGTCATGATGATCGTGCCGGTGAGGGCGAGGGTCCGATAGCCGAAGTAGTTGACCGCGTGGCCACTCGCCAAGCTGCCCAGTGCCCAACCCAGGCTGATGGGAATGAGCACCATCCCGGCTTGTGATGGCGATCGCAGCATGGCGCCTTGCACGAACAGCGGCGCGAACATAATCATGCCGAACATGCCGAAGCCGGTGATGAAGGTGCTGAGATTGGCCGCGGCGATTTCCGGACGGCGCAGCAGGTTGAGCGGCAATATCGGATTGGCGGCGCGCCGCTCAATGGCAAAAAAGATAAAAAGAAAAATGAGCGCAAGCGCAAAAAGCACGATTCGCCATGCAACGGTGGAGTGGATATCATCGGTGATCGCTAATAAGAAACTCACCACGCCAATAACCAAAATGACAGCGCCGAGATAATCAATTTGAATTTTTTGCGGCGCCGGTTCGGTAGCGGTGTTTACGCCGGTGTTTTCCTGAAGATAGCGTTTCACAAAAAACCACGCGGTGACGCCGATGGGCAGATTGAGAAAAAAAGTCCAGCGCCATGAAAAATGCTCAACCACGAAGCCGCCGACGAGCGGACCGAACATGCTGGTCATCGCCCAAATCGACGCGAGCAGACCTTGCATGCGACCACGTTTTTCCGGCGGGTACAGAATGGCGACAAGCCCAGTCGAGACGGCGATCATGGCGCCGGCAGCCAGGCCTTGGATGGCGCGAAAGATGATGAGCATCGTCATATCTTGCGCCAAACCACAGAGCCACGACGAAATGACGAAGCCGGCGATGCCGGTCAGGTAAAGTTTTTTGCGGCTGATTTGATCCGACAGCTTGCCGGAGATCGGCGTCGACACCGTGCTCGTCAACATGTACGCCGAAAATACCCAACTGTAAAGATTAAGCCCGCCCAGCGCGGCCACGACGGTCGGCATCGCAGTGCCGATGATGGTCGTGTCCAGCGCCGAAAGAAAAACTTGCAGGAAAATGGCAATCGTCACCAACAAGCGATGGCGATCCGCCTCGCTTTCTGTTGGGGGCGGGGATAAATGATTATTCATGCAAATGAGGTGTTGCCATGCGGCGCGCAGAAATGGACAAGAAAGTAAAAACTAAAATGCGTTGCGGTTGATTAGGGCTAAAATATTGAGAGCCAAGAATCTTTACCACCCAGGCAAGTTTTGAGTACACCGGGAGCCAGAGTTTACACGGAAAACTTTATGAAAAATTTCTATGAGTTTTTTGACCGGCGTGCTACGCGCTTCGTATGTGCCGGCTTAAGGCGAAGCCTCGCCGAAATTACTTGGTCAGCATTTTTTTGAGTTTTTTGTGCGCCCGCGCCCGCGGTGCCGGCGATGATGGAGGTTGGGGGTCTTCGGCGGCCACCGCCTCGTTAAAATCGAGCTGTTCACGATAAAAATAATAAAACCCGACGAGCGTCATCGGGATGAAATTCGAAATATGCAAAATCAAAGCGAAGCTGAGCGCCGCACTTTTGGAAATGCCGAAGAGCATGACCGCTTGTTGGCAGGCGAGATGAAACGTGCCGACGTATCCGGGCGCGGCCGGAATCATGATGCTGATGTTGACCACGACGAGAATGACGAAACTGGCGCCGAGCGGCAAGGCCGCGTTCAACCCAAAGGCTTCTAACACCGCATAGTTAACGGCGGCATACAACAGCCAAATCACCACCGATTGCCAGATAATCGTCCAGAAACGTTCGGTCTTGCGAAAAATCGTAAAGCCGTCGAGAAACGAGCCCAGCAGTTTGTTGACAAACTGCTGAATCTTTTCCGGAAACGGGCGGGTCAAGCGGCTCATGAACTGCAGCGTTTGTTGCGTGCGGAGCATGAGCGCAATCATGAAAATCGTGACCACCGCGGTGCCGGCGAAAATCAAAATCGAGCCTTTTTCGATCCACGCCGGGTAGTCGTGAAAGAAGATCGAGAAACCGATCAGCAGCAGCAGCGCCAAAACATCGATGAGGCGCTCGACGAAAATCGTTGCAAACGAAGCCATGCGCGAGACGCCGGCAGATTTGCCGATGGCATAAGCGCGCAGCACTTCGCCGGCGCGCAACGGAAAAACATTATTGCCGTAGTAGCCGATCATCATCGCCGCATACAGTTGGCGAAAACTGATGCCGGGCTTGATCGGCTCCATGAAATAGCCCCAGCGCACGGCCCGCAGCCACAGACTGATGAACATAAAGCCGATGGCGGGAAACAGCCACAAATAATTTGCCTGTTTCAAGGCGTCCCACATTTGCAGGAAGTCGATCTGGCGGAAGGCCAAGTAGATGAAAATGCCGCTGACCAGGAGACCAAGTATAAAACGATTACGCATAATTCCATCAGAACAAAAAAGCGAGGCGATGCCCGCCTCGCTTTTTCAATCAAAAATTTTCAAACCATGATTTCAAGTTTTGTCGCCGGATTTTTGCGACGCACAGCAACCGGTTGTGCTGGCGTCGTCACAATTCTCTTTATCGATGGCTGCCTCGGCCTTGCCGACCGAGTAGCCCAGGGCGGTAATCCGGGCTTCCAGCGCGGGCACGGTAATCGCCGCGGCATCGTACTTGACGTAGGCCTTGCCCTCGCCAAGACGCACCTCGACGGCTTTGACGCCATCGAGCTTGGTCAAGGTGGCGTTGATTTTATCCGCACAGTCTTGGCAGGACATGCCCGCAATACCGATCTCGGTGGCGACGACGGCGCTTTCCGCCTTTTTCTCGCCGGACAACAGAACCACGCCGATAATCGCTGCCGCAATAATCGCGCTCGCACCAATCAAAGCTCTTTTCATTCGCTTGCTCCATTTTACTTAGGCCGTCCGGAGAAACTTGTTGCAGCCGCTTAACAACGCATTCCCAACTTGAGCTTCGCGGGACGGTGAGTTCAACCACTACGATGAAATAAATATAGCGGCAATATAAGACTTCCACGCACGAGAGTCAAGATTAAAATTCCTCTTGCATCTTGGCTTTTCCGTGTGCAAATTGTTATGTTGGGTAAAAATTTGGTGACAAAAATTTCGCTATGGAGAATTGTTGAGGAGTTCGGTATGCTAAAACGCAAGAACGCCGGAGGTTGGGTTCTAATGTTGGTGGCGTTGGTGCTGTTTGGCGGTTTAATCTTGCGCGGGCTTTCCGGGGATGAGGCCATCACGCCGGAAAATCAGCTTGCCGCCGGTATGGCCATGTCCGGCAACGAGCGCGCGGCCGCGCGTGATTTGAGTGCTGTTTTCGAGACGATCACGGCGCAGTATCTGCCCGTCGTCGCGACGATTGCTGCCGATCCGGTTCGGCAGGTGGAAAGTTGTGGCCTGCTCGTCTCGAGCGACGGCTATATTCTCACCAACAGCTTCAATCTTACGCCCGGAGATTCCGTGCGAGTCGTGCTGAACAAAGGACGCCGTTTCTCCGGCTGGATTGTTGGCAGCGATCCGTTGACCCAGCTTGCGCTTGTTAAAATTGTGGCGAAAGGTTTGCCCACCGTCAAGTGGGGTGATTCAGATCGCTTGCGTCTCGGACAATGGGTGATCGCCATTGGTAACAGCAGCCTAGCGGCGCCAGCCGTGACGACGGCGATTATCAATGCGAAAGGCCGCTCAAAAGTCGCGTTGCCCAAGTTGGAAGATTTTATTCACCTTGATGCGCCTGGCCGTGTTTTCAATGCGGGCGGTGCATTGGTCAGCTTGGACGGTGAGCTGATTGGCATCAACACCGCGATAAAAGGAAACAGTGGCGCCATGGCGATTCCGGCGAACTTGGCGCGCCGCGTGATGCAGAATTTGATGAAAGACGGTAAAGTCACCCGTGGGTATATCGGCGCGACGGCCCAGGACATCGATCAAAATCTGGCGAAAGCGTTGCAATTGAAGAGTACGCTTGGCGCCCTGCTGGTCGATATCGCCGCCGGCAGTCCCGCGGAACGCGCCGGTTTGCAGCGTGGCGACGTGGTTTTGCAATTCGCCAATGTGCCGATTGCCAGCGCCAATGAGTTTGAGAATACGGTCGCTGCACAAGTACCGGCGCAAAATGTGCAAGCCGTGGTTTGGCGCGATACGGTGAAAGTTGTTTGCGATGTCATGCCGGCGGCTGAACCCGCTCTGGCGCACGATGGCATGGCGATGCCCGGCGGCCTCAAACCCGCGAATAAGCTCGGTGTGCAAGCACAAAATTTGTCGCCGGAAATGGCACGGCTGTATCATCACGGCGTGGCGATTGCGCAGGTGACAGCCAATTCCGCTGCGGCGCGGGTTTTGGTCGCGGGAGATATTCTTCAGGAAATGAATCGCCGGACAATTCGCAGCGTCCGGGATTTCAATATCGGCTTGCAAGAATTGCAAGCCGGCGACGTGGCGCTGCTGCTGGTGCGGCGTGGCGAGAAAGTTTTTTTTACTGGCGTGGAAATTGGAGAATGAAAAAAATAATTTTGTTTTATGGCCGGGGCGGCGCTAATTTTTTTGTCCATTTTTATCGGGTCTGCGCTTATTTGGGAGCGGCAATCGGACAATTGCGCTACATGCATTTTTACCGCCGCCAGATTATCGAGCAGATGTATCGCATTGGCATCGGTTCGCTGTCTTTGATTGCGGGCCTTTCTTTATTTACCGGCCTGGCGACCACCCTGCAAACGGCATATCAAATTGCCGCGTACGTTCCCAAATACATTGTCGGCTCGATTGTTTTTCAGTCGGAAATGTTGGAATTGGGACCAACCTTGATGGCGCTCGTGCTCAGTGGCCGCGTGGGCGCGGGCATTGCCAGCGAAATCGGCACGATGAAAGTTTCCGAGCAAGTCGATGCGTTGACGTCGATGGGAGTTGATCCCGTCGGTTATTTGGTGATGCCGCGGATTTTAGCGGGCGTGACCATGTTTCCCATCATTATCATTTTTGCGGTCGTCGTGGCGGTCGGGGGCGGCCATTGGGCTGCAACGACGACGATGGGCGTCAGTTCGGCGGATTTTGTGCGGGGCATGAAAGAAGTCTTCCGGGCTAAAGATGTGTGGGTGGGCTTGATCAAGGCAACGGTTTACGGCGGCATCATCACGTTGATTGGCAGTTATCTCGGCATGGAAACCGAGCAAGGGGCGAAGGGCGTCGGCATGGCGGCCACCGCCACGGTGGTGTGGTCTTCCTCGTTTATCTTGATTATGGATTATGTGTTGACGCGAACCTTGCTAAAGTTTTATTGAGGCATGATCGAATTTAAAGACGTTTATAAATCGTTCGACGATAAACATGTTTTGCGCGGCATCAATTTGACGGTGAATGAGGGCGAGTTGATCTCGATTCTTGGCCCGAGCGGTTGCGGTAAAAGTGTGACGCTTAAACACATCATCGGCATTTTGCAGCCCGATCGCGGCGAGGTTTGGGTCGATGGGCAATTTGTGCCCAAATTGTCACGCAATGGGTTGCAGGAGTTGCGGAAGCGTGTCGGCGTGCTGTTTCAATCCGCCGCCCTGTTTGATTCCATGTCGGTGAAAGAAAACGTCGCGTTTATGCTGCGCATGCACACACGCATGCTGGAAACAGAGATTGATAAGCGGGTGGCGGAGTGTTTGGCGCAAGTGGAATTGCGCGGCGTCGAAGAACTGAATCCGGACGAGCTGAGCGGCGGCATGCGCAAACGGGTGGGGTTGGCGCGCGCCATCGCCATGAAGCCGAATTACATTCTGTATGATGAGCCTACCACCGGCCTTGATCCCAAAACCGCGATCATTATCGGCGATTTGATCGTGCGCTTGCAGCGGCAGTTGAATATTACTTCCATCGTGGTGACGCACGACGTCAAGCTCGCGACCGATATTTCCGACCGGATTGCGCTGTTTCACGACGGCAAAGTTGCCGCGATCGGCGCGCCGGCAGAAATTTCTCAGGATGGCGGCCAGCTAATTCGTCAATTTATGGAAGGACAGTTGTAGTGAAACGTACAACGCAATTTATGAATTGTGTTGTACTTGTTAATTGTCACATGATACTTGATTACTCCCGTGAAACCTTGTGAGAGGGCAATAAAGGCGTTATGAAAACTCGTAGCATGGAGGTGGCGATTGGTATTGCGTTGTTCGTCGCCAGCCTCGTTCTGGTTATCGGTCTCGTCTGGTTGAGCGAGCAAACCACCGGTTGGCGCAATTATGAGTTGACGATTCGATTTAAATCGGCGCAGGGCATGAAACGCGGCGACGCGGTCAATTTGGTCGGCATCAAAATCGGCCGCGTCGATAAGCTGGAATTTCGCGATGGCATGGCGGCGGCGCATATTTTCCTTTTGGAAGATCAGCGGCTGCCGCGCGACTCGAAATTCTTTCTGGGCAGCGGCGGCTTGATTAGCGGCAAGGTCATCAATATCATTCCCGGGCAGAGCAATGATTATTTTGTCGACGGCGATGTCGTCGAAGGCGAAGTGACCAGCGGCCTGGAAGACTTGACCCCGGCTATTGCCGGCCTGGAAAAACGCCTGCATACTTCGCTGGACACGCTGTTCAGCGAGGCCAATCTCGACCGCATGCAAGCCATGCTGCGCCATACCAAGGCGACCACCGCGCTGATGGAAGAAATTCTTGCGCAAAACCAGCAAAATATCGATCTCACCGTGGCCAATTTGCGCGCCGGGTCGGAACATTTGAAAAAGTTGTTTAATGATAACAGCAGCCAGATCGATTCAGCCGTTGCCAATTTGACCTCGGCCACCGGACGTTTGGAAGTCGCTTCGCAGAATCTTGTCGAGACGACAACGCAGCTCAAGAAAACGACACAGGCGGTCGAAAACCGGCAAGGCACGATCGGCGCCTTGATTTATGAACGGAGCTTACACGACAGCCTGATGACCGCGACGCGGAATTTGAATGGACTGCTTGAGGATATTAAAAAACATCCACAAAAGTATGTGAAGGTGAGTGTGTTTTAGCCGAATAAGATTCGCGTATGCCACAAACCTTGCTGAACTTTGAAGAGTTTAACGCGACCATGCCCAGCGCTGCAACGAAAAAAACGACCGCCAAAACTAAAAAGCCCGTGGCGCGGCAAAAATCTGCTGCCCAGCCGGCGCATACTTGGACGACGGCCAAAATTTCCACTATTCTTGACCGGCTGGAAAAGGCCTATCCCGACGCGCATTTGGAATTGAATTTCACCTCGCCGTTGGAATTGCTGATCGCTACGATTATGGCCGCGCAATGCCTGGATAAGCTGGTCAACCAAGTCACCGCGGCGCTGTTCAAAAAATATCGCCGCCCGGAAGATTATGTGCGCGTGCCGCCGGCAGAATTGGAAAAAGATTTGCATCCGGTGACTTTTTATCAGAACAAGGCGCGGCTGATTCAGCGTTGTTGCCAGCAGCTTCTCGAGCAGCACGGCGGCAAAGTGCCGGCGGATCTTGATGCGTTGGTGGCTTTGCCCGGCGTTGGCCGCAAAACCGCCAATGTCGTGCTGGCGCATGCGTTTGGACAACAAACTGTTGCGGTGGATACGCATGTTAAAAGATTGTCCACGGAACGCTTGCATTTTTCCGCGCAAACAGATCCCGACAAAATTGAAATGGATTTGCGGCAGCTTTTTCCGCCCGCACGTTACACCCGCGGCACAATTTTAGTACAGTGGCATGGACGTTATACCTGCCAGGCGCGGCGGCCCCAGTGTCAAAACTGTGTCATCGCCGCGCTTTGCCCTTATGAAAAGAAAACCAGTTAGGTTCGTGGCCGGCCACTCGTTGTGGCCGGGTCATGCTAAAAGTATTTCGAGGTTAGGACGCTCTCGTAAATTATTAGAGGATGAAGAAATTTATGACCGACAACTTGCACATTCCACGACGATTGGAAGGCGAACCGGAAGTCAATTTAAACCCGGCCTGGAGTAAACGACAAGTCACCAGTATCGAGCAGGTTTCGCTGAATGCTGTCATTCAGGTATTGATCCAACGGGGCATTTGTACGGAAGCAGATTTAATTGCGGAAGAAGCCCGGCAGCGGGCTGTCGAACAAACGCGCGAGGCAATGCCGGCGCTGCATTTCTCGCCGGTGCAAACCCTCAGTGAACGGCAAGTCCATCGCCATCGCAGGGAAGACAGCAACCGTATTCGGCGCTGGGCATCGAAACGGCACTGGTCGAGAAAATTAGGCACATTACTTTTTGGATGGAAGTGGCACCGAAAAAAGAACGAATTGGAAGCTTGATGCTGCACCGTATTATTTTATTGATGTGGCTTGCGGCGGCGGTGGTTCACGCGCAGGATTTTCCTGAAGCCCGCGGCTATGTGAATGATTTTGCCAACGTCATCACCCCGAATGCTGTGGCGCAAATCGAAGCCCTTTGTCAGGAGTTGCAGGAGAAAACCGGCGCCGAGATGGCGGTTGCCACCTTTTCCTCGATTGGTGATGAAGATCCCGATGAGTACGCCAACCGGCTCTTTGAGAAGTGGGGACTCGGCAAAAAAGGGAAAGACAACGGCGTTCTGCTTTTTTTGACGCTGGGTGAGCGCAAGAGAATTCGCATCGAAACCGGCTATGGGCTTGAAGGCATTTTGCCGGACATCACCGCTGGTCGCATTTTAGATAACTACGTTATTCCGCAATTCCGCCAGAAGAATTATAGTGCGGGCTTGCTCGCCGGTATGCAGGCCATTGCCGGCTTAGTCGCGGCTGATGCCGGTGTGCAGATTACCGGTGCGCTGCGGCCCAATTTGCGTAAACAACGTTCCGAGGGCGGATTTTCTCCTCTTGCGATCATCATTCTTATTCTTATCCTTATTGTCTTGGCGCGTTCGGGCTTGTTGGGACCATTGTTGCTCTCTGGCATGTTTGGTGGCCGCGGACGTGGTGATTGGGGCGGCGGCGGTGGTTTCGGTGGTGGATTTGGTGGGGGCGGTTTCGGTGGATTTGGCGGCGGTGGCAGCGGGGGAGGAGGGGCGGGGAGGAGTTGGTAAATTTGCATGGTACAAGATGGCAAAACGCCGGGCACGGCGTGCCGCCATCATTGCGTCAGGCGTTGGAGACGTTGCTTTTAAATCGAGGTTGGAGGAGAATATGAAAAAATTTCCGGAAGCGCCGGAAAACATTTTTACCGAATACATCGCTGATTGGCAAGCCGCGTTTGGCCGTGAAGTGGAATCGATCATTTTATATGGCAGCGCCGCGCGCGGCGAATACGTGGCGGGAAAGTCCGATATCAATTTTCTTGTGACTCTGACGCCGGCCGGCATCTTGAAATTACGGCAAGCCGTGGAGATCACACAAAAATGGCGGTCGCGCCACGTGCAAATTCCGCGCGTGCTCACGCGCGATTATATTCAGGCTTCAGTAGACAGCTTTCCCATTGAGTTCCTCGACATGAAGCTGCACCATCGCGTCGTGTTCGGCGCCAACCCATTGGTGGATTTGCAAATTTCGCCGCCGAATTTGCGCTTGCAATTGGAGCGCGAGTTTAAAGGCAACCTGCTGCATTTGCGCGAAGGCCTGCTGGGGACCGGCCATGATCGCGACGGCCTGCGGAATTTGTTGTTGCGAACGATTCGCGCTTTTGCGGCGCTCTTTGAGGCATTTCTGTTTTATAAGCATGAAACCATCCCCCACACCCATAAGGAAATTTTTCAAAAGATCGCCGATTTGACCGTGCTGGATGGCGGTTTCATTGCGCCGCTTTTTCGCTTACAGGAGAAAAAAGAAAATTTGTATCGGGAAGAATTGTGGAAACTCATGGAAGATTATATCAACCAAATTGAAAAACTGACCATCTATATTGACCGCATGTAATTAACTCAAGGAGGATTGGAAAATGAGTAAAGGCATTAAAACCCTGTTGATCGTTTTGGTAATTGCTGCCGTGTTGGGATTTTGGGTAAAGGGAAAATACAACGGCCTCGTCACGCTGGATGAAGGCGTGAAACAAGCCTGGTCGCAGGTGCAAAACGATTATCAACGCCGCGCGGATTTAATTCCCAATTTGGTCGCCACCGTGCAAGGTGCGGCTAATTTCGAGAAGAGCACTTTAGAAGGCGTCATTCAAGCGCGCGCCAATGCCACCCGGCCCGAAATCAATGCGGATAATTTGTTGAATGATCCGCAGGCGTTTCAAAAATTCCAGCAAGCGCAGGATAATCTCGGCGCCGCGTTGGGAAGATTGATGGTTGTCGTTGAAAAATACCCTGAATTGAAAGCGAATCAAAACTTTCTCGATTTGCAAACCCAATTGGAGGGCACGGAAAATCGCATCACGGTCGCGCGCCGCCGTTTTAACGAAGCAGTGCAGGGATACAACACCACGCAACGCTCGTTTCCCACCGTCGTTTTTGCTAATATGTTTGGTTTTGCGCAGAAGCCATATTTTGAAGCCAGCGCGCAAGCCCAGGAAGTGCCAAAGGTCGATTTTGGCGGGAATAAGTAAGCCATAAATGAGCCCACGACGTTTTCGCAACGACTAAGGAACTATGAACGCTCTCCCCATCATCATCGGCGCTCTGGCGATTTTTGCAATTGCTTACCGTTATTACAGTGCGTTCATCGCGGCCAAAGTGCTGGCGTTGGATGACAGCCGGGTCACGCCGGCGCACACGATGAACGACGGCCAGAATTATGTGCCCACCAATAAATGGGTGCTCTTCGGCCATCATTTTGCGGCGATCACCGGTGCGGGCCCGCTCATCGGTCCGGTGCTGGCGGCGCAGTTTGGCTTTCTCCCTGGCTTACTGTGGCTGGTCGTCGGCGTGTGTATCGGCGGCGCCGTGCATGATTTCATTATTCTCGCTTCTTCAATCCGCCGCAACGGCAAATCGCTGGCGGAAATGGCGCGCGCCGAAATCAGCCCTCTCACCGGTATCGTCACCGCGATTGCCATTCTCTTCATTATCGTTATGGCGCTGGCGGGCCTCGGTCTCGCCGTGGTGAATGCCTTGCACGACAGTTCGTGGGGCGCGTTCACGATTGCGATGACGATTCCGATTGCGTTGTTCATGGGCTTGTATATGTATCGCTTTCGCAAAGGCAAAATCGCGGAAGCTTCGATCATCGGCGTCACGCTGTTGATCATTGCGGTGGTGCTGGGCCGTTTTATACCGGAATCCTCCATCGGCTCGCTGTTCACATTGAGCAAGAATCAAATCACGCTCGCGATTGCGGCGTATGGCTTCATCGCCTCGATTCTGCCGGTCTGGATGCTGCTGTGCCCGCGCGACTATTTAAGCTCCTACATGAAAATCGGCACCATCGCGTTTCTCATCATCGGCATCATTCTCGTGCATCCGGATTTGAAAATGCCGGCGTTCACCGAGTTTGTCTCCGGCGGCGGGCCGATTGTACCGGGCAAATTGTATCCGTTCGTTTTCATCACGATTGCTTGCGGCGCGATTTC
>JAJVHT010000172.1 GCA_022072515.1 bacterium | reverse complement strand
CGATGCCAGGCCAGCGGCGCAATCGGCGTCACGACTTTTTTTTCAGCCGGTGACTGCGCCGGCGCGTTGGCAAAAGCAAAAAGAAAAATCCCGATTAACAAACGTTTGAAAATCGGGATCAGACGGCGTTGCAATTTTGGCGTCAACGATTTTATTTTTCCGTCTCCGAGGTGTCTGCCCCATTTGCCTCCGCCGTGGCAGGGGGCGCCGTGGCGACTTCGCCATTTTCACCATCCTCCGGCGGGGCCGTCAATTCGACGTGCAGCGTGCCCAGCGTAATGAAGCTGTACAAATTTCGCCCGCAGCTATTTTCGCAATGAAAGTCACGAAAAATCCGTTCGTACTCATCCTGACTCGCAACGGTAAACCGTTTGACATTCCCGCAGGCTTCACAGGTGATGATCAGTTGGGTATATTCGATATCTTGCATGAAATCAGACTCAGTCATTTTTCCGTCCGCCAGATTGAATACCAGCATTTATTATAGCAGAATCTGAGCATGTTTGCAAGCTTTTTCTCAGAAAATTTCTCAGAAAAATACTTGCGTCAAAGCAAAGAATTGTTTATATTGAAAGCAAATGAAGCGGGAGTAGTTCAGTGGTAGAACACCACCTTGCCAAGGTGGGGGTCGCGGGTTCAAGCCCCGTCTCCCGCTCTGATGATAAAACGCTTCTTGCCCTTTACATCGTTCAGAAGGCAGGAGGCGTTTTACTTTGTTGGGGGATTGACAGAATTCGATAAAACCGGTTTATGGGGATGTGATTAATGCCGGCGGCGTAGCCAAGTGGTCCAAGGCGGAGGTCTGCAAAACCTCTATTCATCGGTTCAAATCCGATCGCCGCCTCTTTTGAAAAGCAAAAAGCAAAGGGCAAAAAAAGTGATTGCGGTTTGTCGTTTGTTTTTTGCTGTTTGCTTCTCATGCGCCGGGGTGGCGGAATAGGTAGACGCTCGGGACTTAAAATCCCGTGGCTATAACATGGCCGTGCCGGTTCGAGTCCGGCCCTCGGCACCTTAAAAAGGGGAAAGGGCAAGGGGCGAAGTGAGTTGCCCGTGGCTAACTGCAAGCTCGTTTAGCTCGCCGCATTGATTCGAACTCTCTTTCTGCGTCATTCGCTTTCTGCCGACGCTGCACGAAATTTAATGGTCTCATGCAAACCGAAGCTTTATCGAACAACGCGCCAGGCGTGATCAAAAATTCGCCGGCCTCGCCTTCCTCGCCAGCGCCGGAACGTCGCGGTTTTTCTTCATTGGAAAAATGGATTATCTGGGCGGTGTTTTGCTTGTTGATCGGTTTAAGCTCGCGTTTCATCTTTTTTCCGGCGCTGCTGCTCATTTCATGGGGCGTGGCGCGGTTTCAGTGGTATCGCCATGAGCAAATTGTCTGGTGGCGGCGCTGGCCGGCAGGTGTCGTCTTTCTCGCGGGCGTCGGAATGATGCTCTGGCCGCTTTTGGAATCTTGAAGACAAGGACGTCTCTGTGAATTTCGCCGTTAAAGTTTATCCGCGCACGATCTGGGGCGAACGTTACCACGGCAATTTCGACCAGCTCACCGACGAGATTGCGGCGGCCGGCATTCAGAATTTGATCGTGCCGGCGTTTCAAGGGGCGCGGATTTTTTTTGCGCAACAATTCGATCCGGAGCCGAATCCGTGGAGCCTGTTGCCGTTGCGCGAGCTCTGCGCCCAAAAACAGCTCGGCTTTGCTGTCGAGTTTCCCATCTTTAATGACCGCGACACGTTTGATCGCATACCCGCATTCCGCCCGCAAAGTCCGGATGGCCAAACTTATCCGCCCGATTTTTGGTACCGCCCAATTTGTCCCAGCCATTTAGATTTCAACCAACACCGTTTGCATTTGATCGAAGGCGCCACCGCCAATTTGAAGCCGGCATTGGCCTTGATCAACTTTTTGTGGTGCCCGTTTTTGCCGCGGCCGGCTTTTGATACCGCAGAAACGAGAAGCGGAACGGAAACCTGGGAGGAAATGGGATCGCGCGTGCCGATGTTTTGCGTCTGCCCAGCGTGCCGGCAAAATTTTACCGAAGTCACCGGTCTCGCAAATCCTTTGCAGGATATCGAAGCGTGGTTTGCGTTCCGCTCCGAGCAGATCATCAATGTGCTCGCGGATATTGAAGAGGTGTCACAGCAATCGCCGGCAGCGCCGTCGCTGCTGTTGGAATTGCCTCCCATCGCGACGCCGCATTTTGCCGAAAGACTGCGACGCTTGACCGGTATTCATCTCGAAGCCATTCGCCGGCTCAGCAGCGCATTGTCGCCGCAGCTTTTTTATAATGAACACGGCCAGTCACCCGCCTGGCCCTTGGCCGTGCTGGATGAACTGGCCGCTTATGATTTCTCGCTTTTTCCCCAGCTTGATTTTCCCGAGCTCACCGCTTTTTCCGAAGACAACTTGCATGAGTTTGTCTTCCTGCTGCAATCATTGGAAACGCGTAAAATCGGCGCCCTCTCGCTGTTTCATTGGGAAAACATCGTCCCTCTGCCGCAAGTGTTGAATATCGTCGAGCAGTTTAGTTACGCGGTTTCTTGACGCGCCTATCCGAGTTGGACGACGCCCCCCCGCCTCTTGAATCTTTCGATTCATTTTTTGCTTTCACTTCTTCATCGCGTTTTACTGAACGCGGCTCGGAAGAGGAACGCCCGCCTTCGGGAGTTTTGCCGGAATCAGGAGCGCGATAGCGATCATCGGGCGCCTCGTTGCCCCGCCGGTGGATGGGACGTTTTTCTTGCGGCTCTGGCGTGTGCCGGTAATGATCATCGTCACGATGTCCCCACGCCGGCGGATTCCACTTGGGAGGATGGGATTTATGCCGCGGCGGTGTTGGCCATACGACCACAGGAGGCCGATGCACAATGGCGCGCGGCCGCACATAAATCGGCGCGACATAATAGGCCGGTGCACACGCCGATCCCAGGCGCACACGCACATCGGCCAGAACCCGATCAATGACAAAGCGAAAATCAACCCCGACGCTCACGCGCGCGGGGCGGCCGAATCCCAAACCGCGCTCGCGAAATCCGGCTTCGAGCCACGGCACAATATCGATGGGATATTGTGTCGCCACCATTCCGATATAAGCATTGCCTTCCTCGCCATGATACAGCAAATCCAGATCGGCAGAAAGATCGATCAAGCGATACGTCCGGCCCGGATAAACCGGCTGCCAGCGGTGGCACGCGAGCGGATAAAGAATGTCGACGCCGCCGTACGGGTTGATTTGATAAACAGTGAGGTAACTCGTGCGGTTGACCCGGAAGTAAATATCGATGGGATCATCGCTGCAAAATGGGTCGTCAAAACTTTGCGTCGACCAAACCTTGATTTGGACATCGAACGGATCAGGGCCGCCGGCGGGGTCGTGCGCCGCTGCCGGCCGGGAAAAGAAAATAGCAAACAGCGAAAGGCAAACCACAAAAAGAGCATGGAGGTTTTGCGAAGCGGCGCGAGGAAGTGGTGCAGGATGGCGTTGCATATTGATCTCCACAATGAAAACGAAACTTTTACCAAGTTAAGCGAATAGAAAATTCTATTAAAGTTAGTAAAGAATGCCGGTGCGATGCAGCAAGGCGAGCTTTTCTGGCGTTTCATGCTGCGGGCGCAACTCGGGGTTGCCGTCGGAAATTTGATATGCCCAATCGAACTCGACGAAATTCGGGCTTACGGCGGTGATCCGAATTTTCGCATAATGATCATCCGCCGTCCAAATCACATAGGCATGGCCGGTGATGGCTTCGACATAGCCGAGCGGCGACCAGCCTTTGTCGGGTGCATAATCAATATCATCGAGTGAATCCGTGTAGCCGAAATCTTGAATATCGGTGTCTTTATTGGCCACGTCCAGAAACAAACCGCCGCTCGCCGTATGATACTCAAAGAAAATGTCCGAGGTGCTGGCGCGGTAATCTTGCGCGCGATAAGTGCTGAAACTGTAGCCTGACGCTTGCGGAATGGCCTGGAAATCAAACAGGCGAATGCCATAGCCGGCGGGACGCGGCGTGTCGAAAACGAGATCGTAGCTCAAATCGCTTTCATTGCCGGAATCATCATAAGCGGCAACGGCGTAATAATACGTCCTGCCATTTGTTACGTCGCGATCGACAAAGCTCGTGCTGCGTGTCGTACCGATGTGAAAATAATTGCCGCGTTCCGTATTGCCGCGAAACACCCGATAACCCGACAAATCATTTTCCGAATTGGGATACCACGAGATAACCACTTGCCGGTCACCCGTAATACTCGCTACCCCGCGCGGCACTGCCGGGGCGCTGCCATCACTTTCCATGGGTTGCTCAAGGCAACCGGTTAACAATCCGAGGCCGAGCACGCTCAACAAAATCTTTTTCATTGCAATTTCCTCCGAATCAAGCTATCTTACTGTTGCACATGAAGCGAGCGGGAGACAGAGTTTATATGACATAAGTTGCCGCACTTACACATAGTGAATTAATTGGTCTCTGTCTCCCTTCGCCTTTCTACTCTCCAATCAATGTCTTCACATTCGTGTCGTTAGGTATCGCATTCACTTCTACTGATTGCAACGGATATGCCATGGCGGGATAGAGACAGGGCTATGTGCTGCAATCATTATAAAAACAAGATGTTTGTACTGTCTAGCAAAATTGAAGTTGTAGCGAATTTGGACTATTGTGTGTTAATTCGACGCGGGGGTGATTAGATGCTTTTCAACTCGGCAGGAACTGCAATTCTATTTCTGATTAGCTGAGAGATGAATCAGCCTGTAAAAATAACAGGCCTGCGGCTGCAATTCATTTTTATGAATGAACCACAACCACAGGCCTGCAAAAACAACTCGAAAATTTTTACAACTTCTCCCTCTGCACGTTGTCAGGTTAATTCGTGTGAAGGCGCGCGTGCGCGCCGGTTAGACAACGTCGTGTCCGTAAACATGAAATCTAAGCAAAGAGTACGGGGACATGCTTACAACAGGCGTAGCCGTTCACTTCAACGCGAATTCCCTTTCTCCTCGCTCACAATCAAATTTTTCAGCTCAGCGATGGCTTCGTGATTATTGCCGGATTGGGCCGCCGCTTTGTTTTCCAGCATAATGCGGTCATAAATCTCACCGCGATAAACGCTGACTTCGGTAGGTGCTTCGATGCCAACGCGAATTTGCTTGCCGTGGATGTCGACAATCTTGATGACGATGTCGTCTCCGATGACAATCGTTTCACCTAACCTCCTTGTCAGGACCAGCATAAGTTCTCCTTCCTCATGGGTGCACGTCTAACTGCGATTTTCCTTAGAAGATAAAGGAAAATCGGGGAGTATACGGTGCTTGGTCGAATACCGATCATCAAGAAGCACCAATTGTTTACCGATTCTTTGTTCTTTGTTGACTAAAATCGGCCCGCTCAAATTTGCTGTCGTTGAACGAGCATCTTGTTGTACAGTTACAATAGAATACATCTGTAGACTTTGCGGATTTTCTGCCGAGATTTCGCTCAAATCTCTTTTGGTAATGTTGGGATTGTAATCCGGACAGAAACGTTTGGGGTCAAGCAGGGGGAACGACAGATTGGGGTTATCTACACTCACCATCCAGACGAAGGGTGCGAATGCGTTCTGCTGCAGCAATAGATAACGCTTAAATTTAAGAAATCCGAGCAAGCCTAGCGGAAAGGTGATGACATCATCCTCGCCGTACTTCAGATTGCCGAGATGCTGATGATGGATCTCCATACGCCTCCTTTTCTGTTTAAATTAATCCACGGCGCGTCCCGACGCTTATTATCCTCTAACCGGCAAGTCGGGGCTTCTTAAATTTATAAAAATCTACACACGAATAGCAAGCGCTTTTTTTGCGTCATGATAGTCCGTTAATATACAAATTTTTTTGATCAAAAGGTTAAAAAATTTTAATATTTAAAATTTTTGTTGATAACACGTTTTTACGGCATGACAATTGACGCCTTCCCATAAATCTCAGCCGGCAAGTATAATGCGCAAATCCATGACGTTCGTATTCGTTGGTCCGGTGATCATCAAGTCACCAAGTGGCGCAAAAAAATGATACGAATTGTTGCCGGCGAGAAAACTATGTGGATTTAAATTCAGCCTCGTCGCGCGTTGAATCGTCTCGCCATCCGCAAGCGCTCCGGCGGCATCGGTGGGGCCGTCAGTGCCATCGGTTCCGGCGCTCAAGATGACCAGGTTCGGCCAACCGGCAATATCGATGGCCGCCGCGAGCACAAATTCCTGATTGCGACCGCCGTGGCCATCTCCCCGCAATGTCACCGTCGTCTCGCCGCCGGAAATCACACACGCCGGCGAGGCAAGTGGATTCCCGGACAAACAAATTTCTTTAGCAATCGCGGCATGAACCCGCGCCACTTCTTTGGTTTCGCCTTCAATCAGTGATGATAAAATTAAAGTGCGATAACCGCGCTTTTCCGCCTCTGCTTGCGCCGCCGCAATGGCTTGGCGGTTGCTGGCGACAATCAGGTTTTGTGTTTGATCAAAAATTGGATCATCCGCCTTCGGCGTTTCCGGCGCTGCACCGGCCAAACCGTTGGCGAGATGCTTTTGCACCGGCAGCGGCAGCCGAGTTAGCAAATTATATTTTTCAACAATATTCTGCACTGTTTGAAACGTGCTGTGATCCGGCACTGTCGGACCGGAGGCAATGACATCGAGCGGATCGCCGATTACGTCCGAGAGGATCAATGTGACCAAAGTAGCGGGATAAGCCGCGCGGGCAAGCTGACCGCCCTTTACCTGTGAAATGTGTTTGCGCACAGCGTTCAACTCGTTGATCGTTGCCCCACAAGCAAGGAGCAGCTTGGTGGTCGCCTGCTTGTCTTCCAAACTGACGCCGGCGCAGGGCAGCGGCAGCAACGCTGAGCCGCCGCCGGAGATCACCGCGATAACGAGATCGTGCGCCCCGGCTCGATGCAGCAGCGCGAGAATTTTTTCCGTTCCCTGCATGCCGGCCTCGTCGGGAACCGGATGGCCGGCTTCTTGAATATGAATTTTTTTTAACGGCGACAGATGGCCGTATTTCACATTCACCTGGCCGCCGGTCAGCCGTTCCGCTAAAATCTCTTCGAGCACCGCGGCCATCGGACATCCCGCTTTCCCGGCGCCGACGACAAAAATATTTTTGAATTCGCGCAAATCATATTGCCGATCGGCGACCGTCAAAAAATTTTCCTCGCGCTGCACGTGGTGGCGTATCGCGGCCGCCGGTTCCACCGCGCGCAAACCGGCGTGGAAGATGGCCTTCGCCGCGTCGCGTAATTTTTGTTGGGCGCTTTCCATATCTTTTTAATTTTTGCCGCGTGAGTCAAGCGGCTTCGCTCTCGGCGTAAAACTTAAACCGTAAATCTTACGCCTGGCGTCTTTCGCATTGCGGACATTTGACCCGACGGGCGCCGCCTCGGACTCCGGACTTTTATTGTGCAAAAATATCTTGGAAAAATCAAGCAATTTTCTCTTGACAATGGTGGTCGCGTTCTGTAGAATACAACTGTTTGTGGGGAGGAGCATTCAACTCACGGAGTAAAAATGGATGTTGTAAAAGTGGTCATTCTCGCCATCCTGGCCTGGCTGCTATTGGGCGGAATTGGTGCCGTTCCCAAAGACTGGCGCCGCAAAGCGCCGCCACCCCCGACCGCCGAAGAAGCCGCCGCTGCCGAAACCGGGGCTCAACCGGCGCCCGAAAAAGCAGCCCGCGCAAAAGTCTCACGAAGCGCCGAAACTCCGGCGCCATTTCGCCAGCCCGACAATTTAATCTCCTCCGTTGAATATTTGAGGAACAAAGCGCAAGCGAGCTTCGCGATTCCCCAAGTCCGCGTCACCTATTATCTCATCGCCAAAAGTGAGCGCTGCGCGCTTGATTCGCTGGACGCTTGTTTGCGCGATCGTGTGCGCGCGGCGAAAATCGATCCGCTTGACTTTCAGTATACCTACTTTCTCGATCGCGTGATCAATTCCGGCACCGGCATACTCACCTGGCAAGGACAAAAATATCTCGTGCGTTTCGACAAGCTGCGCGAGAACAATTGGACCACCGGTGAACGGGCGCAGAAAAACAAGTATGCGTGTTCCGGGTTTTCATACAAAAGTAAAAAAGCCACAGATTTTATCAACGCCAACCTCGCTAAAAAAGATTTGTTCACGCCGTTGGCGGAAATCGAGCATCCCAATGGCCTCACCATCTCCGGCGAGCCGGCGGTAGACTGGCGTACTCTCGCCGTCAATCCGGCGGACATTCCCATGTCGGTGCCGAATGAAAAGCGCCGGACGACCTTGACACAGCGGTTCACGGCTAAAAACGGCAAAGCCCCGGCGCCGCGCGTGTTTGTCGTTTTAGAATTAAGCAACGGCAACAAATTTTTGACTGAAGCCACAGACGGCGGCGCGGGTGTGCAAAAAGGCTGGGTCGATTGGCGCATCGGCAATTCATCCACGGAGATTCGTTATTTTCAGGCGCTGGGCAGCTCGGCGAAAGCGACGTATTTTGTGTTTGATGATCCGAAGGTGACATTGGAAAAAGTTTTAGATAAATCACGTTGATCGACCTACCGCAACCGGCAAGATAACAGCGGTTTTCAGTTGCAACGAAATCCAGTCGCGTAGCGCCCTCGTGGCCGCAACGTGAATTGCCGGCATTCCTGTGCAAAATTTTATTCAGATGACCTCGATTCATGAACCCCTCTTCCGCGGCCTGGATGAAGATGCCGCGCTGCGCGCGATTCTCGCGGGCACGTCCGCCGCAACCGGCGAGCAGTTTTTTGAAGCGCTGGTGAAAAATCTCGCGCAAGCACTCGGCACATACGCGGCTGTCATGGAGGAGTATTTTGAAGAATCGCAGCGGCTGCGGGTGCTGGCTGGTTGGACGGAAGAGAAACCTCTGTGGCAAGGCATCGAATTCGAACTCAAAGGCACGCCGTGCGAGGCTGTCATTAGGGAAAGGGATATTTTTCATTTTCCGGATAACCTGCAGGCGCTCTTTCCGAACGACGCACCGTTGAAGCAAGTCGGCGCCGCCAGCTACATGGGCGTGCCATTGCTGGACGCGGGCGGCAAGGTGCTCGGCGCGCTGGCGGTGATCGATAACCGCCCGTTGCCCAAGGAGCCGCGCGGTGTGGCGCTCTTGCGAATCTTTGCCGATCGCGCCGCCGCGGAGCTGCAACGTCTGCGCGCCGAAACCGCGCTGCGGGAACGTGAAGAGCGCTTGCGCGCCATCGGCAATGCCCTGCCCGATATTGTGTTCGTTATTGACGCCGAGGGTTATTATGTGGAAATTCTCACTTCGCAAGAAAACCTGCTTTACCTTGGCGCCGACAAACTCAAGGGCAAGCGTTTTCATGACGTGTTTCCACAATCCGTCGCCGATCGATTTTTGAAATTGGTAAAAGAAACCCTGCTGACGGGCCAATCGCAGATTCTCGAATACGATCTGAACGTCCCGGCGGGCCAGCGCTGGTTTGAAGGGCGCACCGCGCCTTTTCACCTGAAAAACCACGGCAAAAGCTGCGTCGTTTTCGTTGCCCGTGATATTACCGATCGCAAACACGCGGAAGAGTTGCAGAATCAAAATATCTATTTGCAGGAAGAACTGCGGACGCGGCTCAATTTCGGCGAGATCATCGGCGCTTCCAAGGCGATGCAAGCCGTGTTTAAAAGCATGGCGATGGTTGCGACGACCGATGCGACGGTGCTGCTGCTCGGCGAAACCGGCACCGGCAAAGAGTTGATCGCCCGCGCCATTCATCAAGCGAGCCAGCGAAAAGATCGCGTCATGATCAAAGTCAATTGTGGAGCGCTGCCCGCGGCGCTGGTGGAGAGTGAGCTTTTTGGCCACGAGAAGGGCGCGTTCACCGGTGCGGTAGCACAAAAGAAGGGCCGGTTTGAGCTGGCGCATCGCGGCACGATTTTTCTCGATGAGGTGGGCGAGTTGCCTCCGGATTCGCAGGTCAAGCTGCTGCGCGTTTTGCAGGAGCAGGAGTTCGAACGTGTCGGCGGCGCTGAGACGCTGAAAGTGGAGGTCAGGGTGATCGCCGCGACCAATCGCAATTTGCCGGAGGAAGTCAAGGCCGGGACCTTCCGCGCTGATTTGTTTTATCGGCTCAATATTTTTCCGATCGTCATTCCTCCTCTGCGCGAACGCAGAGCAGACATTCCGTTGTTGGCGAATTATTTTGTCGCAGAATTTTCCCGACGCATGGGCAAGGGCATCACCGGCATCAAGCAGAAAGCTTTGGAAAAATTGCAGCGCTATGACTGGCCCGGCAATGTGCGTGAGCTGGCGAACATCCTCGAACGTGCCGTGATACTCTGTCAGGGGCGGTTCTTGCAAGAAGAAGAACTTCGCGGGTTTGGTGAACACAAGCCAGCAAGCGTTGAACCGATCACACTGGAAGAGGCGGAACGGCGTCATATTCTGCAAACGCTCGAAAAGACCGGCGGTGTTTTGGCAGGGCCGAAAGGCGCGGCGCATCTACTCGGTGTCCCGCGCACGACCTTGTGGTCGCGCATGAAGAAATTGGGAATCGATTTGCCGAAACAAAAAGGGTAAAGAATGCTGTTCGTTCAACACGGTGTCGAAATATCGGCATCTGGTTGGCGAAAAAGTGATGCGTCTCGCAACCCTTTATACGGCGCTAAACATAAATAGCAGAGCCACTTGAGTCATTGAACTCAAGTGGCTTTTTGTTTTTGGCATGTGGTTGGTAAGTAAAACTGTCAGATAGCGCACCAAAAGTTGTCACCAAGCTTGTACGAATAATTCAACCAAACTCGTAACAATTCAGTTATTTTACCGCCCGGGCGGTACTGAATAGTTACCCAAATTCTAAGGAATAACCAAAGGAGGATTCCATGCTTCAAAAAAATCTGATCACAAGAATGCGTGTCGTGTTGGCAGCGGCCTTGTTGCTCGCTGTCACGGCATTGGCGTCAACCGATGAGGTTGTGCGCTGGAACCGCGTGGCAACAGATGCCGCGGCGGCCGCGGAAATCGACCCGCTTACCGAATCGCGTTTCTTTACCATTCTTCACGTGGCGATTCACGATGCCGTCAATACGATTGATCGACGCTACGAATCTTATCGGCTGGAATCGCCGGCAACACCCAATGCTTCCGTTGAGGCGGCGATCGCCGCGGCGGCGCACGCGACGTTGATCGAGTTGATGCCGGCGGCAAAGTCCAAATTCGACGCTGCGTTTGATGAAGCGCTGCGCGCCATTCCCACGAGCGCAGCGAAAACGCGCGGTATCGAGGTGGGCCGCAAAGCCGCTGCCGCGATTCTTGCCGCGCGCAAAAATGACGGATCCAATCGCCCCATCACGCGCGAACCCGGTACGAAGCCCGGCGAGTATCGTCCGACTCCTCCAGATTTCACTCCGGCTTGGTTTGCGCACTGGGCGAGCGTCACGCCGTTCGTTTTACAGTCGACCGCGCAGTTCCGGCCCGTGCAGCCGCCGGCGGTCGCAAGCGCACAGGCGCTTGCCGATATTGAAGAAGTCAAGAGTATCGGCGCCGAAAAGAGCACGACGCGTTCGACTGAGCAAAGCGAGATTGCGCGGTATTGGTACGAAGGCTCGACACAGGGTTGGAATCGCATTGCGCGTGAAGTGGCGCGCACGCAGCGGCTCGGCGTGCACGAGAACGCCCGCCTTTTCGCGCTCGTGAATCTCGCGATGGCCGATGGATTCATCGGCGGCTTCGAGGCGAAATATCACTACAATTATTGGCGGCCGGCAACGGCGATACGCGCCGCCGGCGACAAGGAATGGCTCAGCTATCTCATCACGCCGCCCGTGCCTGATTATCCTTCGACGCACACGGTGTTGGGCGCTGCCGCCGCGGCTGTTATGAGGGAGTTTTTCGGAACCGACTTGATCAACTTCTCCATGACGAGCGGCGCGCCGTATGCCGGCATCACGCGAGAGTTCTGGAGTTTCTCCGCCGCGGCGCGCGAGAATGGCGCTTCGCGCGTGTTCGCAGGCATTCACTTCACAACCGCCGTGAATGCGGGTTATTTGCAGGGAACGCAGATCGGCGAATGGGTGTTTGCGCAAGCTCTGCGTCCGGTGCCGGGCTCGGCAAGCACGCCAGCCTCAAATGAAATCTCTACCTCGTTGCGTTGAGCTATCTAACGCCTCGGGCGGAGCGTATGAACTCTCGCTCTGCCCGAGGCGTTTTGTTTGATAACCGTATTGATTTCTCACCTCGGCTAGATTCTTTAAGCACTGCATTCGCCCCGTCGCAGATTCCGTTTCTATTTGCTCCCAATTTGCAACCAGCAGGCTCATTGCCGCAAATCGATTAGTAATGGGAACGCTATTGGGTGGGTGATCAGGACCCCAACTTTTGTCAGGCTGTTAACAGCCTCTGCTTCTAATAGCAGTCCCAATGAATCATGAATGGACGGGGGATCACCACAAGTCCAATTATTGTTGCGTTTTCAATCATGGCCATTCCGATGAAAAAGTGAATTCGCAACGCGAATGCGGCAAAATAGCCTCATCGAATCGACGCAAACTGCGCCGCTCCAAGTAAATGAAACAGGGAAAATCGTGATTAGGGGTCGATACTGATTCTCACCGCTGGTTGTTGGATTCATCATCTGCACCTGAATTCCTGTGACGGTATTATAACTATTCCTGATGTTGTGTTTATTCGTTCCTTTTGTGGCAACGCGCTCACGGGCAATTCATTCCGGTGATTTATGCCAGAGTTATCGGAGAGAATAATTTTTTGCTCGCCTCGCCACATATCCAGACTGTGAGTATTATCTTGCTGATGGGCAGCATATAATCGCTTACGATGAAGTGAATTCAGCGTCCGCAATGGGAAATTTTAGGTCCGAATGATGAAAATTGTATTGAGAATTCTCTC
>JAJVHT010000011.1 GCA_022072515.1 bacterium | reverse complement strand
CCGGAGATTACAATCCCCTGCATTTTGACGAAAGCTTCGTCGCCAATACCAAATTCAAACGCCTGGTTGTACAAGGCGGCCTGACGACCGGCCTGTTGCATGCGCTGGTGGCGATGGACATGCCGGGGCCCGGCACGGTGTTCCTCAGCCAAAACTGGAAATTCACCGCGCCGGTCTTTATCGGTGACACTATCACCGCCGAGGCGGAAGTGCTTTCGGTTCATCCCACCAAGCCGGTGACGCAGCTCAAGATCACAATCAAGCGCCAGGATGGAGAAACCGTGCTGGAAGGCGAGGCGTGGTGCTACACCTTTCGCTGATTACTCTTGATCATCATGGCAAAAAATCTTGCATGGGAAATTATTAGTTTGTACTTTTTGTTCTATAATTAACTACGGAGGACGTGTTACATGAGCAACCGGCGCAAACTTGCCCCGTTTTGGGTTTCCCTGTTATTCGGACTCATAAGCTTTTTCAACATCGTCGGCAATCCCCGCTTCGCGACTTTTCGCGCGTCTGATGTTGTCCACCTCATCGCCACCGGAATGTGCTTCGGCGTCGCTCTCGCGACGCTGGTCGTTTTCTTCCGCGGCTCTCGTTCAAGTTGACCCAAGAAACCCCATCCATAGCAATCCGGTGATCGCTCTGCGATCACCAGCGCGATGACTGGCATCTTGCTTTTGTTGAATGGAATGTTCACATTTCAATCAACCGCGAATCGCGGAATCATGCTATGGATATTGCCGTCGGACAAAAAGCCACACGCACGCTGACCCTGACTGCAACGCACGTTAAAACTTTTGCGGAGCTTACGGGAGACTACAATCATCTGCATGCGGGAGTGTTGCCGGTTCATCCCACCAAACCGGTGACGCAGCTCAAAATCACCGTCAAGCGCCAGGATGGAGAAACCGTGCTGGAAGGCGAGGCGTGGTGCTACACCTTTCGCTGAGCCATGAGATCATTAATATCGAAAAAAATTCTGCATGGAGAATTGTTAGATTGCGTGGTTCTGTTTACAGTTAACCACGGTTGAAAATGTATTTTCTGTCGTCAAAACCAAATGAAGCGAAAAAATCTAACCAAGTTGGCTCTTAAGTAACAGCAACGCATATGACAAAGAGTCGCAATCGAAGAACGGGACCAGCGGAAAAAGATCTTTTCGGTTCTGTCGAAAAGAAAAGGCCCGGGCGCATAGAAAACCTACTTGCCAAGTTTGACCGTAACACATTCGATGAACGAATCAAAAGGCTAAAATATCTTGAGAGCATTGCACCCAAGGGCTATGGAATGGTAGCAGGCATCGAAACCATTGCAGTCTTCCACGAGGCCCGCTTAACTTTCATCAGTGGTGCATTTGCTGCAACCATCATGCTCTCACAAGCATTCATCGAACATTGGCTTCAAGCCCTTCTTGGCAATAATGGCTTTGAAAATGCGGCAAAGCGAGGCCTTAAATCCATAATCAAGTGTTGCCGCGATAATCATCTACTTAACGATTATCTTCTTGGTAAAATAGACCATTTGAGACAGACCAGAAATCCCTTCTCACACCTGAAACCTACTGCTCATCCTTTTACATTATCTCAAAGGCTGTTCTTAGAAAAAAAACAACCCAACGAGATTTTAGAAAAAGAAGCTAAGGATGCTCTTGGTTTGATGTATACGATTTCTGGTGTTCGACTATAGTCAACAGACACTACAATGAGTGCGCCTAACCTAGTTTCCGGACGGCGAGACAGCGGCAAGATTTTTATGAAGTGGTAAATTTGAACATCTAATTTTTATCAAACGTTCTCTCGCTCGGCAGCCGATTAGCCCCGGCGTTATGTCACTCAGAAACTCAATGTTCCCATGAATATTTCGCTCCATAGCATCATGTTTTTTTTCCTTACATGTGAATGCCTAGCCCTCATGCTCGGCACAACCCCAGCGTACTCGCAAGAACCAAAGAGCATCCCACCCGTTGCGCTTGTCATCAAGCTCGGCATGTCAGATGATGGTGCGGTGACTGCAGAATGGATAGAGGCCATTCGCCAGCGGCATGATGAAGAAGAGTTATTGGCAATTCAGATCAGCAAAAAGAGATTGTCGGAAGGAGAAGCGCTATGGGCCGATCTCGTAAAGAAAAAAGTTCTAACATGGTTGGCCATGATTGACTCTTTGCAGTTACCTTTCCAGGCCGTCACGCCCCCTGACACGGTTGCCATCTTGCTGGGAAATCATGGTGGCGAAGACGCCTTCGTAAATTCTGATACAACAATTGGCTTTGATCTGAGTAAGCTCCACAGCTTGTATGGCTCTGCCTCGACAACTGCAAACAATGGCAGAATCGACCGGCTTTTTGCCCACGAATTTACCCATGTGTTGCACAAGGCTTGGCGGAAAAAGCATGGTCTGGAGCTTAAATCGCCGTTCGAATTTGCGCTGTGGGAATGTTTGACGGAAGGTTTGGGGAATTACCGTTCGCTTTCCGACAAATGGACACTGGCAGGTGGAAAATTAACGCCGCATGCCCAGGAAGTTCTGTCGCGGCTGCAACCAATATTTGTCGAGCGCATTTCAGCTTTGGAACATGCGAATGCTGAAGGCGCCGCGCCGTTGCTGAAAGGTCTATCGATGGGCCCCTTCGATCAGAAGTGGGGCGCGTTGACCGTCGCTCTCTGGCTTGCACAAGAAACCCAAGGGGATGATCACAATTTGCAACCATGGGTCGAGGCCGGACCGGCGGGCGTTTTAATATTAGCGCAAAAATATCTTCCCGAAGATTTAAAAGGAGAAATGCCAAAAGTTGATGGGCAATAAATTGATGTGCGTCCTGGCGCATCCGGACGACGAATCGTTGGGCATGGGCGGCGTGATGGCAAAATATGCCAGTGAAGGCGTTGAGACGTATCTCGTCACCGCGACGCGAGGGGAACGCGGCCGCGTTGGGGATAAAAGAGGCTCACTGAGCTTGGAAACCGTCGGCAAAATTCGCGAAGCGGAATTGCTCGCTGCAGCGAAGGTGCTGGGCATTCGCGAGGTCCACTTTCTGGATTATCTCGATGGCGATCTCGATCGGGCCGATTCCCATGAAGCCATCGCCAAAATCGCTGCGCATTTGCGGCGGGTGCGGCCGCAGGTCGTCATCACCTTTGGACCTGAGGGCGGTTACGGGCATCCCGATCACATTGCCATCTCGCAATTGACCACGGCGGCGATTGTTTGCGCGGCTGATGCGCATTATGCCAGCCCGCAACCGCTTGCCAGCCATCGCGTCGCGAAGCTTTATTACATGGCCTGGAGCCACGCCAAGTGGACGGCGTTTCAAGCGGCGTTGCGCGAAATAAAAACCAATGTTGATGGCATGGAGCGCCGCGCGACGCCGTGGCCCGATTGGGCGATTACGGCTTTCATTGACACGGAATCTCACTGGTCAACAGTTTGGCGCGCCGTGTCCTGCCATCAATCGCAGATGTCGATCTATCACCAATTGGAACATTTGCCGGAAGCACAGCACAAAGCGATCTGGGGAACGCAGGAATTTTATCGCGCCTTCAGTGTGGTCAATGGCGGGCGTCAACGGGAGAAGGATTTGTTTGAAGGGTTGCGATAAAGTTCAACCCGGCCTCTTTCACGCGCCGGCAAAATTTTTCAACACCTCTGCAACCGCCTCTTCCGCCGCCATATTTTTGCCTGCCGCATATTCGGCGGCAAAGCTTTTTTCACCCAGCGCGGCGCGCACGCTAGAGACTTCACGGTCGAATCGAGTCCGCACGAATGCCGGCAGGGGAGCGCCGATGGCGATATGCAAAGCCTCCGCCACTGCAAAAAGGCGGGCCGCCTGATTCAAATTTCCATTCCGTTGTGACAAGCGGCCGAAGCCGAGCAACGCGTTGGCCACGCCAAGTCTGTTGCCCGTTTCCTTGGATAAATGCAAGCTTTCTTTGTAGCAAGCCAGCGCGCAGTCCATGTCATTTTTCTCCAGCTTGACGTGGCCGCGAAAGTTGAGGACATAAGCCATTCCCCATTTATTCTCCAGCGCGCGGTACAGTGACAGGCTTTCTTCCAGACGCTCTTCCGCCAGGCTGCTGTTACCCTGTTCATGCGCCACGATTCCCGAGGTGTAACAATAAAAAGCCAAGCCCCATTTGCTTCCCACCTCTTTGATGAACGTCGCGCTCTCCTCGAGAAGGGTTTGGGCTAGGGCCAAATCACCGTGAATAATCGCGGCGTTGCTCTGATAGCTCAAGGCGATGGCCATGATTTGCTTATCATCTAAAGCCTGCAATCTGCCATAAGCTTCTTTCAACAGCGAGGTGGCTTTTTCATAGTGGCCTTGCATGCCGTCGATCCATCCCAAACTGGTCAGCACGAAAGCAATGCCGCGCTCATCGCCGATTTCACGGCGCAGGCTCAAGCCATTTTCGTGCAGAGACCGCGCCGTCGTGAAGTCACCTTGCAAGGTTGCCGCCCATGCCAGGTTATTTAACGCCAGCGCGATGCCGCGTTTATCGCCCAACTCGTGGTGCAAGATCAGACTCTCTGCCGCGAGCGTGCGTCCCGCGTCAAACTCACAACGCATCACGGCCACCCAACTCAGGTTGTTAATGGCTGCGGCCTCGGCTTTTTTGTCGCCAAGCTCTCGCCAAATCTCCAAACTTTCCTCGAGAAGCGAGTGGGCGGTAGAATAATCACCCATTTCATGAATGATGGTGGCCGCGCCGTTGAGCACCTTGGCGCGTTCGCGCGTGCGTTGGGCGGCGCCAGGAAGCGCCAACAAGGCGGTCAGGCGTTCCCGGCCCTCGCGCATGTGTCCGCGCACCAGCCAGAATCGCCACAGCGCCCCGCCCAGGCGGAGTCCAGGCTCCGCCTCACCATGCTCTTCCACCCACTTGAACACCGCGCGGAAGTTGTCGTGCTCGCGTCCCAATTTTGTCAGCCAGGTTTTTTGCTTGGGCCCGGTCAATTCGGATTCCGCCTGCAGCGCCAGGGCCAAAAAGAAATCCGCGTGGGCGCGCCTCGCCGCCTCCCAATCTGCACTCGCGCGCAAGCATTCCAATGCGTATTCACGTATTGTTTCCAGCATCACGAATCGCGGCTCATCCTCCGCTGTTTGATCTTGACGAAGCAGGCTCTGGTCAACCAGGGCCGCGATAACATCCAAGGCTGAGCACGGCAGATGATTTTGGGCGCGGCAAACGACCTCGACCGCATCCAAAGGGCAGCCTCCGGAAAACACAGCCAGCCGGCGGAACAACGCTTTCTCTTCTCCGTTGAGCAATTCATAGCTCCACGCAATCGCCTGGTGCAAAGTGTGATGGCGCGCCGGCATATCGCGCGCACCGCCTTTCAAAAGCTCGAAGCGTTTCTCCAACCGCGCCAGCATGGTTTGTGGCGAGAACAACTTGAGCCGCGCGGCCGCCAGCTCGATGGCCAACGGCAGGCCGTCGAGACGATAACAAATTTCGGCTACGGTGGCGGCGTTTTCTTGGTTCAAAGTAAAATCCGGCTTGACCGCGACGGCGCGTTGGGTGAAAAGCGTGATCGCGGCATATTGCGTCAACGCGGCGAAGGGGAGGCTACGCTTGGGGTCGGGTGTCGCCAGTGGCGACACGGGAAATTCCTGCTCGCCCGTGAGATGTAGCACCGTGCGGCTGGTGACGAGAATTTTTAGTTGCGGGCAGGCGGCCAACAAGTCGGCAATGACCGGCGTCGCTGCAACCACTTGCTCAAAATTGTCGAGCAGCAGGAGCAAATTTTTTTCCCGCAAATGCGCGATGACGCCCTCGGATACAGAACGGACGGGATTTTCAAAAACGCCAAAGGCCTCGGCAATGGTGGACAACACCAGCTTGGCCTCCGTGTTGGCGGCGAGAGAAACGAAAAAGGTCCCATCGGTGAACGCTGCGTTCAGGTTGGCGGCCGCTTGCAGGCCAAGCCTGGTTTTGCCGGTGCCGCCCGGCCCGGTTAGCGTGATCAACCGCACTTCATCACGAAGCAGAAGCTGCGTGAGAGCTGCAAGTTCTTGCTCGCGGCCGAGGAGAGGCGTTGACGGCACGGGCAAGCTGCCGCAGCGCGGGTTGGGCGTTTTCGCGACCGGTGTGGCGAGGCTGGCTGTTCCCTGTAAAGCTTGCAAATCTGCCAGCATCACATTGATATGTTGATAGCGCTTGTCCGGATTTTTAGTCAACGCTTTGTTGACGAGAGCTTCCAGCGCGGGTGGTGCGTCCGGCCGCAAATCACTGAGCGGTTCGGGCGTTTCATTGATGATCGTATAAATCAGCACCTGCTCATGATCACTTTGAAACGGCAATTGGCCGGTCAGCATCTCATAGAGCACGACGCCGAATGACCAAAGATCGGTGCGCTGATCGACTTTTTTGCCGCGCACCTGCTCCGGTGACATGTAGGCCACGGTGCCCATCGTAGATTTTTCTTTGGTCAAAAACGAGCTGCCGGCAAGTTTGGCCAGTCCGAAGTCCATGATCTTGATTTGGCCTTTGGCCGTGACCATCACGTTGACGCTTTTAATGTCACGATGAATGACGCCTCTTTCGTGCGCCGCTTGCAGACCCGCGGCGATTTGCAACGCGTATTCAGCAACGCTGTTCACTGATAACTGTTCAGTGATCACTTTGTTGCGCAGCGTTTCCCCTTCAACAAATTCCAATGCCAGAAATAGCCGCCCTGCACTCTCGTCAATTTCATAGATGGTGCAAATATTGGGATGGTTGAGCGCAGCCGCCGCGCGGGCTTCTTGCACCAGCCGCGCTTTAGCCTCGGCGTCACGCGTCAAATTTTCCGGCAAAAATTTCAGCGCCACCCGGCGTTCGAGCTTGGTGTCCTCGGCTTTGTAGACGACACCCATGCCGCCTTCGCCGAGCTTTTCGAGAATTTTGTAGTGCGAAATGGATTTGCCGATCATTTTACCTCCTTGCCGCCGCCCCTTTGCGGACTATAGGTGGTGTCGAATTCGTTGCCGCAGCTTTTATCATTTGCCATCTTTCTCCACCGCTCGCATCCGCAATTGCTGTATCAACGGCGACTTCTCCGGCGTCAGTGTGAAAAAGATTTGGAGATTTTTCTTTTTGCCCATGAGAAGGAACGTGCCGCGCAGTTGGTTGAGGGGCGACATCGGGCCGACGCCCGTGATCTCTCCCGCCTCTTCGTAAAGTTCCGCCGTCCGCTGCACGAGGTCTTTTAGGCGATTATCCAGGAAAAAATTCTCAGCAAACAAACCAGAGTTTTCTGCGCCATTCCACGTGGGGAGAATTTTGACCAAGTCGGTCTTCCGCTGTTCAAGAATAGCGGAGACCGGCAGCACGCGCGGTTGGAGTCCCGCCAGCGTAATGATCGTATCCAGCACCGCGAGATTGATCGTGCTCGTGCCGCCGTAGGTGATGTTGTCAAACGACATCACTGCGAGGCCATAATCGGGCATCATCGTCCAGTTGCTCCCGAAGCCGGGCAACCCGCCGCTGTGCCCGAGGTACACCTTGCCCTCGCAATCGCGCATCCAGCGCAAGCCATAGCCATACGCACTGGCAGAGGGACACACTCTGCCATTCGGAAAACGAAAGTTGGCCATGAGCGCATCGAACCGCCAGGGATGATGCATCTCGCGCAGCGAGCTGTGTTTGAGCGGGCCGGCTTCGGCGTCACTCCGCGGCGGCCAGGCCGCTAAGTGCAAAGCCACGTACTTTGTGAAATCTTCAATTGAGGTGATGAGACCACCCATCGCGCCGTAGGCGCCATGATGCGCCAGGGGAATGTTCACGTGTGACGCCTCGATCCAGTTATAGCCGAGCGCGAGATTCTTTTGCGGCGCCTTCTCATACTCCCACACGGTGGCATTCATCCCCAACGGCTTGAAGATGTTCGCGGCGGTGTATTGCTGAAAGTCCATGCCCGAGACTTTCTGCACGATCTGCCCGAGCAGCGCGAACCCGAGATTGCTGTATTCGAATGCAACTCCCGGCACATTCGAAAACGCGACGCCGTTCGCGATGAATTGCCGCAGCTCCGCATCCGCGTCAGATAGTTGCCGATCGCCCCAGGGATTGTCCTCCGGAAATCCGGCGCCGTGCGTCAGTAGATCGCGGATGGTGATTTCCGGCGCGTCGGTCGTAAGGTAGCTCAGCTTCTTCATCTCCGGAAGATACTTCGCGGCCGGATCGTCGAGATGAAGTTTGCCGGCGTCGCGCAACTGCAAGATGGCAAGCGCGGTGAAGCTCTTGCTCATGGAAGCGATGCGGAAGAGCGATTGCGCATGCGCCGGAATCTTTTGTTCCAAGTTCGCGTAGCCGAAGCCGCCGGAATAGACCAGCGCGCCGTCGAGCATGACGCCATAAACGAGGCCGGGAAGGTGACGGCTTTCCAGGAATTGCTTGAAGAGGCTTTCAACCGCCGCCGCCGTCGCCTTGACCTTTTCAGCGCGATCGGCGTCAGTGAACGCAGCGGGCTGGTGTGCGATTGGATCGGCGGGCGCGCTTTTTAACGCCGGAATAAAAGTGTGACTGAGCGCAAGGAAAAATAAAAGAAACGTTGCACGAACTTGGGTTTTCATGGAGCCTCCGCGGTATGAAAACAAACAGTGTGAAACGGTGGTTTGATTTACAGCTTTACTATCGATTAATCGACGAATATCCTCGGCTTTAGAGATTAGCGTTTATTCTGAAATTGTCGTAGTCTCGCCCCCCTACGGGCGTAGCCTTGTGGGGCGCTGTGGCGAGTATGAATTCATTCATCCAACAGCCGCCCACGAGGGGCGGGGACTACGTTCGTGTTAGCCATCAGCTTATTTCCACCCCGCTGTCTGCTGTTCGAATGCTTTTTGGGCTTGTGCTTTCAATTCTTGCATTTGCTGTTCGGTGAGAAATAGTCCCTTTTCAATTGCCGCGGCTTCTTTCTCACAGCGCTGCGCCGATTCTTCTTCCTTCTCAAAATCAAATTCCGGCAGTTGGCCGCGGGTTTGGTGATAGGCGGCGAGTAGTTTGAGCGCATCGACTTTGGCCCAAACATAGCCCGTGTCTTCGGCGATTTTTAAAGCGCGGTCGCCGTCGTCGCCGGCTTTTTCCACCAAATCTTTGTCGGCCTGATTCTCTTTTTGGAATTGCAACAGATACAACCGCGCCCGCAGCACAAAATGGTCGGCCTGCCACAAACGAAAGCCTTTGTCCGCGCAGACGAGCAAGGCCTCATCAACATACCGCAAACCGGTTTGGTAATCTTCTTTGGCTTCTGCCAACAACGCCCACACCCAATCCAACCGGCAGATATATTCCAACATGCCGGAGGGCCGCAGGATGTGTTCGGCTTGCTGCAGCGCCGCTTCTGCCTGAGAAAGTTTACCCCGACGGATTTCATACCAGCCCTGCAACAGGTGGCAAAGTGCAAGTTTATCGTTCCAATGATTTATTTCACATCTTTGAATATTCCAGGCATTCACCGTTTCAAACGGTTGCCATGTTTGAATGCGGATGAGGAATTCGGCTTGGTAAGTACCACATAATGCTGATAGAAATTTTTGTCCAGACCATCGTTTTTGATCATAGAGAAGGTTAATCTCAAAATCCTTATATGCCTGTTCGGATTGGCCCAACAGAAATTCATAATTAGCCTGATAGGCAAATTCTGTACTTAAATCATCTAAATTTTTGGTCTCAAAAGACAGGTTCAGCGCCTGCGAGATCGTTTCCTTTGCCTTGCTGATATCGCCCATTGCCATTTCGATTGATGCGATATTGTGCAATGCCGCTGCCTGATTTTTCTTATCATTCAGTTGCCGGCGGATTTCAAATACTTTGTACCGCCATTCAATCGCCTGTGCCAGGTTGCCAAGATAGCTGTGATAAAGAGACACGTGCGAGCAATAATATGCGAGATATCCCTTCCCCAAAATCTTTTCTACTTTCTGCTGCCGATCATCACTTCCAACAAAAGCCAAATTGCATTCTAAACCTTCAGTGATAGCTGGCAAATTTTTAAAAGCATTAAACTGGTATCCACCTTTGTCCAGTCTTGCATTAATCAAATCATAAGCAGCCTTGAACTCGCCCTCATCACAGAGCAATTGCACCGCTTCGACCAGATCGCGCACTTCTGCAATGGTCGTTGGCCGTTCCGCGCCGGGCCGGGCTTTAAGAAAATCCGCCACTTCCACGCGCGCGCCGGTGAGTTGCTGTCCGGCACGAAAATAGTCGCGGATCACCGGGTGGGTGGTCATGCCCTCGTCGGTTTTTTCCACCAAAAAATCGTCGACCAACGCTTTGAGCTGCTGCTCAATGGTGGCTTTGTCCGCATTGGCCAGCGGCGTGTTTTGCAGAGCTTTCATCTTGCTCAGCAAAGTGACAAAGCTTTCGGTTTCCACTGGGCGTTTGAACAGGCTGAGAATGCCCATCAATTCCTTTTGGCCGCCATGCAGTTGCTGCTCGTAAAAACGCAACAGGCGCTGCAATTTTTTGCTGAGGTCGTTTGTAGTAACGCCGTTTGTAGTAACGCCTTCAGGCGTCGAGCCGTCTGAATCAAGCAAGCTCCCGGCGCCTGAAGGCGCAACTACGAACGTGAACTCGTTAATATTTCCAAAGCAGCTTCGTTTCACCGTGCTGGCCAGCACGCGCAACGCCAACGGGTGGCCGGAGAGCTTTTCCACATAATTTGCCAGCACTTTGTCATTGCCAAACAGGCCCAATCGTTTCAGCAAGGCCACGCCGTCTGCGGTGCTCAAACGCACCAAATCCAATTGGTGAAAACCCACGCCGCTGTAGCGGACAAGTTGCGGGAAATGAAAACGGCTGGTGAGCAGCATCAATCCTTTGTGCGGCGACCGCAGCCAGTTTTGCAAAAGGGCTTGCAGCAGCGGGTGAGAGATTTTGCCGTGGTTGGGGCTGTTGGCGTCTTCCTGCAAAACTTCCAAGCCATCGAGCACGAGCAATAGGCGGGCTTGCTGTACCACTTGCAGAATAAAGCTGATCGGCTCAATCTGCCCATGGCCATAAACCCGCACAAGTGGCAAACAGAACGCGACCACCTGCTCTAAAAATTTCTGCACGTCCAAGTCTTCGTAAAAGCTCCAATAAAACACCGGCATGGGCTGCAAATTCGGGTGGCGCTCGTGTTTGAGCCAGCGGCCGGTCATGGCGGTTTTGCCCTGGCCGCCAATGCCGGTAATGGCAATCATGCGCGTGGCCGGATCATTGGCCCAGCGGTTGAGCGTGGCGAAATCCTGCGCCCGGCCCTGGTAGTTGTCATCGTCGGTTGTCTTGTGAACGTATTGGTCCTTGAGAGCGGCTTTGAGCTGCGGCGGGGCAGGCGTGACCGTACTCTCTTGCGCCATGCGGCTGCCGGCAGCGGCGCTATATTTTGCCACCAACATGTTGAGCCAGTCGGTGAGCGCCTGGTGGTGGTTCGCCGTGGGATAAAACAGCACCCGCGCGCCGTAGACCATTTCCACGCGTTCGCGGTGCAGGTGCGCCACTTGCATCTCAGCCTCTTCCAGTCCGACAAAGGCAATATGCTGCAAAGGCGCGTTGCCGCTGTCTTTTCTCACATTATTAAAAAGCTGTTTGAGGTAGGGATCGGTCATGCCAAAACCGACAAAGAGCAGTTTATCGGAATGAAAGATCTCGTTCAACAACCGCTCAAACGGGCGATGATCATAAGCCTTGCGGTAATCGTTCAATGTGAGAATGATCGAATCCCGGCGGTCGTGGCGGCCGTGGGCATGCAGCACCAGCCGCTTGTAGCCGCGCTCGCGAATGCGCCGGGCCTCGTCCTGATCCCAGAAAAAATACGAGGTGGTGGCAAGGGGATAAACCGCCGCGCGGGCATTGGTGAGGCCGGCGTCATAATTCAGCGTGAGGTAGTTGTGAATCGGCAGTTGCAGCAAAGCCTTGTGCGTGCGCGTAAAAGCGCCGTTGGTTTGCGGAGAGGTTTTGTCTTTAAACGTTTTCGAGAGATAGTCAAAATAGTCGTTGTCCCCGATTTTATTGCGTAATTGCTGTGCGGTTTCCAGTGGATTCTGCGCGGCTTCTTTTTTGAAAAAATCCGCTTCGGCCGGCGCGATCTTTCCCAGCTTCAGGCTGTGGTCCACGAAGCCTTTGAGAAATTCATCCCACAGCGGCCAAAGTCCGGCGGAAGCGCCGGCGCCCACGAAGGCAATGGCGTCGCCGCTATCCAGAAGCTCATACAGTTTTTCTAGCGCCGCCGCATTGCCGGAGATGGCTTTGATTTGGTTTTCGGTTTCTTGTTGATTCATGCTTCTACCCATGGCGAAAAAATCCTGCACGTCCCCTGTGGGCATAGGTGTCAAGCTAAGACGTTAACGAACTCAAAAGCCCCGAAAGGGGCGGCTTATAAAAGCTTGGCGCAACGCCCCAAGACAAAATTTAGTGCACGGCATCAAGCGTCAACGCGGAATGACGGACCGGGGTCATGTTTTGTTTCATCTACGGAATTCAATTTCGCCCTTTCGGGGCTTTAAACCGCAGATGGTGTCTCTTTCCCAGGGCGATTGCCCTGGGTTAGTCAATTTTGCCCCTTTCGGGCATTAGCTTTAAAACATCATCAGCGTTAGCTTGACACGCATGCCCCTATGGAGCATTGTTGCATCTGCGAATTCATTGGCTTCGAGAGCCGCCCACAAGGAACGGAGGCTACAATTTCTGTTCCTGTTGATTCATACCTCAATCCGATTGCGAGTAAAGTCCCTGCAAAAACAAAAGAGAATTGAAAGACAAAATGTACAACAAAAATGATCCAAAAACAACGCATTCTGCGTTTGCTGTTTAGGTATGTTTCAGTATTCTGCTAAGCGCTTGCCGGCTTCACAATGCCCAGCTTATCCATTTTATAGCGAATGGTGTATTCGGAAATTTGCAGCGCGCGCGCTGCTTGCGATTGATTCCAGCCAGTCTCCGTTAACGCTTGGCGGATGAGCTGCTCTTCCAATGTATTC
>JAJVHT010000211.1:10391-12961 GCA_022072515.1 bacterium | reverse complement strand
GGAAATAGAAATCATTGAGCGCCAACGTTTTCTGAAAGATCGAAGGGTTCGGATGCTGCGAGATCGCGAGCATGATGGAATTGATATGCCCCATGTAATGGCGGCCAACCGTATCCGAACCATTCGCCAAGCCGCGCGGATGCTGGTCATTCGCCGAGCGCAACAGCAACGCCGCGGAATTGATTGCCCCGCATGAGACGACGACAACATTCGCTGAATACGTCTCTTTCATACCGTTGCGTTCGACATGTACTGCCGTCACTGCGCGGCCGGAAGCGCTCGTTTCGAGGCGGGAGACATACGCCTCCGTCAGTAGCGTGACGTTTGGGTTTTTGAGCGCGGGATCAACGCAAACCACCTGCGCGTCAGATTTTGCATAAACCAAACAGGGATGGCCGTCGCAGGTATCGCAGCGAATGCAGCGGCTATGCAACCGATCCTTCTCGTTGAGCATGATCCCGAGCGGCACGTGGAAGGGTTTGTAACCAAGCTTCGCAAGATCGTCGTGCAATTTCTGAATGCGCGGCTCGTGGCTGACTTTCGGATGCGGATAGGGCGCGGTGGCATACGGCTCGGTCGGATCGACGCCGCGCTCGCCATGCACTTGATAGAGCTGCTCGGCTTGGGTATAATACGGTTCCATTTCATCATAAGAAACCGGCCAAGCGGGTGAAATGCCGCCGTGATGCTGCAACTCGCCAAAATCTTCTGTCCGCAAGCGAAACAATGCCGCGCCATAAAATTTGGTGTTGCCGCCGACGTAATAATTCGTATGCGGATGCAACGGCTTGCCGTTTTTATCATACCAGATTTCTTTTGTATTGTATTTCGCCTGGACGTTAACGGCGTGGGTGCTCCAGTTGTCCTTCTCGCGCGCCACATAATTGCCGCGTTCCAAAATTAAAATCTTCTTGCCGGAAGGCGCGAGATGATACGCGAGCGTCCCGCCGCCCGCACCGCTGCCGATGATAATCACATCATAATGATTTGCGCTGGCCATGATTTTCTCCTTTAGCAATGCCGTGCTGGTCGTGAAGTTCGATTCGGAGTTTCGTCGCGTCAGTGCGAAATTCCTTACAGCAAAAAAAATCCCACCACAATTCCGTGTGATTGCGGTGGGATCAGAAGAATACGATACAGCACCAACGAGCGTTTCAATCCAAAAACTTGAGCTGATAATTTTTCTCCCAAATCGCCTCCCAATGAATCTTGCCGCCGGCATCGACAAACAGCGCGGCGGGCATTGACGGTGAAGTGATTTTTTTATAGGCTTCAAATCCAATGGCAAAAAGATAAGCGGCCCAGGCCTCGGCTTCTTCGGCCGACGTGGCGAGCACGCTCACACTTTGGCACGGCGGCGCCGGAGCGCTCGACCGGTGCGCGAAGAAGGCCGGATAAAGCTGACCATCGCTGCCCTCTTTGCCGGCGCTAGAATTTTCATAATCGCCGTTGGTGGCCACGGCACCGTCACTGAGTTCGAAGCTCGCCATCAACGCCTGGGGATGGCGCGGATGTTGGATGCCGACACGCCATTTTTTGTTGAGGTCTCTGTGTCCCGCCGCGTAAATATCGCCGCCGGCATTGATGAGAAAATTTTTGATCCCTTGTTGTTTCAAGATTACGGCGGCGCGGTCAATCGCGTAGCCTCTCACAATATAGTCCAACACGAGTTGCATGCTTTTGTGGCTAAAGGCAACCGTGGTATCGCGTTCATCAATAATTATTGCCGTATAATCCGCTGGCGGCAATACGGCCACGCTTTGCAGGTATTCGGCAGTAACGAAGTTTTTTTCGCCGTGTGCTCCCCATAACGCTTCTTGTGACCTGTTGGCAACGCCGAAGAGGCCATTGAATTTCTGCGAGTAGCCGATAAAACGATTGATCAGCCGCAAGGTTTCATGACTGACTTTGACCGGCATGCGCCCCGCCTTTTGGTTGACCTGGCTCATTTCACTCGCCGGTAGTTCTGCGCTCAACAATTTTTCAAGGCGTGCCATTTCGTGAAACGCTTCGTAAAACGCCTGCTTGCAAGCTTGAATACTCTCATGCTGCGCCAGCAAATCAACGCGTGTTCCAAGCCAGGTCTGCGTCGCCCGGACTTCAAATAAACGGCTGTTGGCGGTTTGGGCGAAGAGAAGGCGCGGGCCACAAAGGAAAATCAGCGCGCCCGCCAGTAATTTTCTAAAATGTGACACCGTCAAATGTAGACTCCTCTTGCCCCTCGATGGAAAGTCGCAGTTGCTGGGGAATGCAAACCAGGCTTTGGCCGACGGCGTTGATGGTGCCCATCTGCATACAGGTTTGATGTCGGCAATTGGCGTTGATGATTCTGGCGCTTTTATTGCGAATGACCAGCGTGATCCGGCCCTTGGCGTTTTCGATTTGATGCGTACCGGCATCATCGGTGAGCGAGAGGCGCTTGAGCAAAATATTGTTGCCAAAAATGTTGAGCGTTTGGGCCGGACGCGGGCGCGCTTCGGTGTAAAATTTCATCAGAACAGGATCGGCGACTTTTTTCGGCAGGCCCAGATTTTTTGCCAATTCGTAGGCACCTTTGGCCAGTTCTTCGT
>JAJVHT010000211.1:0-10291 GCA_022072515.1 bacterium | reverse complement strand
ATCGCCTGGCCATTGGCACTTGCGCGATGTTCTGCATCATGCGTATGCGACACCACCGGCGAGCGCAGCGTCTGGAATTGCACGAGATCTTTCGAGAAAAAGAGATCGAGTGTCCAGTCCAACGCCACACGGACTTTTTTCTCGAAGCGCGGCAACTTACTCAGATAAATCGTGCGCCACAGCCACCAGGCCAGGAAGCCGGAGAAATTATAACCGAAAACATTGGCGACGCCGGTGCGGCGTCCGATGGCTGCGAGCTGGCCGAGCGTCTTAAAAACGAATGGCTTTTTCCTGCCGCCACGAATGGCGGCCGTAATATTTTGCGCCAACACTTTGCCTTGGCGCAGTGCATGTTGCGCCGTCGGCGGATAAGGCTTGCCCTGCTGATCGGGAATGAGAGCGCAATCCCCCACCGCCCAGACGCCGGGCCAATCCGGCATTTCCATAAATGAATTGACGATAACCTTGCCTTTATCCTTGGCGCACGGCAACGCCGCCAGCAAGGGATTCGGCGAAGTGCCGGCGGTCCACACCAGAGTGCTTGTTTTGATCATCGTGCCGTCATTCAATTCAACGCCCTGCGCGGTGATACTCTTGACCCGCGTTTTGACGCGAATGTCGACTTTTCTTTCCGCCAATTTTTTCTGCGCATAGCGGCCAAGCTTTTCGCCAAGCTCCGGCAAAATTACTTCGCCGGGATGAACGAGGACAACGCGGATGTGTTCCGCCGTCAGATGCGGATAAAATTTTATGGACTCCCGGAGAAAATCATTCACACCCGCAATCGTTTCAACTCCGGCAAAACCGCCGCCGGCCACCACCACCGTGAGCAAATGGTCGCGCCCGCCAATGGCGCATTCAAAATCAGCGGCTTCGAGATTTTCGATGAGATTGTTGCGCAAGTGAATCGCGTCACCGAGCGACTTCATCGTGATTGCGCGCTCTGGCAGACCGGGAATGTTGAAGAAGTTCGTGATCGAGCCGAGGGCGAGCACGAGATGATCATATTCCAACTCGTGTTCGTGCGCGGCCAAGCCGTGGGTGACATGAATGCGTTGGTTCGGCAAATCAATCTCCTGCACGTCGCCGTCAAAAAAGCGCACGCGCCGGAGCAGCTTGCGAATCGGATTGACGATGTGCGTCATGTCAAGATCGCTGGCCGCAACTTCGTGCAGCATCGGCGTGAAAAGAATAAAATTTTCTCTATTGACGAGAGTAATTTCCACCTCATCATGACGGGCGATGGTCTTGTCCAAATGCAAGGCGGTATACAAACCGCCAAAACCGCCGCCCAGGATGACAATTTTTGTTTTCTTGTTTGCATTCATTCCAATCTTCTCCTTGAGACCTGAGCATCCATTACCATCCAGTGACAAAGCTTGGTCGCCCGCCTGATTGGATCCTTACAACCCACTTGAAATTTGCCCAACCGGAAGCTTGACTTTCACCCGAAACTTGTTATCTTGTGCCGATGGTTATTTATCGCAGCATCGTGTCTTTTAGGAGGCTAAAATGAAATTTCAATTCACGCGTTTATGGGCGCCGTTTTTTTTATGCCTGGGGCTGGTGTTGTTTGCCGGCTGTGCGACTTTGCAGGAATTGCAGGACTCATTGCTTAATGTGCAACGGCTTCAATTCAAGCTGGATAGTGTGGCGCCGGGTACTTTGGCCGGCATCAATCTGGCAGCCATCGATAGCCCCAGCAAATTGGGCATTCAAGATGGATTAAAGCTGCTGGCCGCTTTTCAGAAAAAATCTTTGCCGGTATATTTGACCCTGAATGTAGCGGCAAAAAATCCGAATGACGGCACCGGCGGCAGCACGAAGAAAGCCGCGCTGCTCAAGGCGCTGGCATGGACGCTCAAGGTGGACGGCAAGGAAACGATTACCGGTGATATTCCGCATCCCATCGAAATTCCCGGAACGGGACAAACCACCGTCATTCCGCTGCAATTGTCGCTGGACCTCTATAAATTTTTTGGCGAGCAAGGTTATGACAGTTTGCTGAATTTGGCACTGGCGATTGCCGGGCAGAAGGGAAGCACTGCGCGCCTCACGCTTTCTGCGGTTCCCACGGTTTCCGTGGCCGGCCTTGATCTGAAGTATCCGGGGCAGCTTGAAATTGTCGATAAAGAATTTACGAATCCGTAAAACATACGGTTAAATTGCGCACGACGGTTTTCTAATCCCGGCCTCAATCGGGTTTTGCCTCGGCGCTCATAAAGGCCCGAAGTAACTGGATAACCGCCCGGCGCTTTAACTTATGGAAGGTAGCAAAAGCGCTGAGGCCCCGGCACCCGTTGCCGCGTAGCTTTTGCTTGACTTTGTGTTGTAAATCAGTTATATTTTTAGCTGTTCAATTCATCGTTTTTTGTAATCAAGATCACGCCGCGGCAGTCAGCGGGCGTGATTTATTGTTTGTTTGGAGGAAAAATCTGAATGCGTCGTAACAATTTGTTTCGCACCGTCCTGATCGTACTTGCCATTGCCTGGTCGTTGTGGCAGCTTTATCCGACTTTTATCGTTGGCCGCCAGAAGAAAGAAGCCGAGGGCTATTTTGCCAAGATCGAGCGGCAAACCGGCTTGTCGCGTGACGAGGTCAACGAGGCTCTGAACAGCGGGCAACTAGAGCAGCGTATTCCTGCGCGCTTGCAAAATAAGCCGGCCGACAGCGTGCAAGCGGTGTTGCAAGAAGCTCAAAACTTGATCGCGTTGCACGACAAGATCAGCAAGAACGATCCGAAAACCATCAAACGCGGCTTGGATTTGCAGGGCGGCACCTACCTCGTCTACGAAGTCAATCTGCCGAAATTGATGCGTGACGTGGCAAAAAACAAAGACGCGCGCTTTGAAGAAATTATGAAGGAACTCGACAAAGTCGCGGCCACGCCCAATGTGGATTATTTTGCGTCGTTGCAGAACAAATTTACCGAGGCCGGCATCCGGCTCAATCGCTATTTTGGCTCACGCGCACAAACGGATCAGCAAATCATCGAAACGCTGAAGAAAGAAGCCGATGATTCGATCGCGCGCAATCTGGAAATTTTGCGCAATCGCATTGACCAATTCGGGGTGTCCGAACCTTCGATCACCAAGCAGGGCAATCGCCGGGTGGTGGTGGAACTGGCCGGCATCACCGATGTTGGCCGCGCCAAGAATATCATCGGCAAAACGGCATTGTTGGAATTCAATCTCGTGAAAGACCCGCAGATTTTCCAAGACGTCATTACGAGAATCGACAATCTGCTCAAGCGCGATCTGGCCGCAAAGCCGGGACAGGTCGCGGCGGTTGACACCATGGCGACCGACAGCACCGGCGCCGGCGGCAAAGTCAGCAAGGATAAAGCGGTGAATGTTTCCGAATTGTTTGCCGGTTCTTCGATCGTGCCGGGCGATAGTTCCAGCAGTTCGTCGGATTCCGTGCAAGTGGACAAAGAAATTTTTTCCGGCAATCCGTTCCTGTCGTTGTTGCGGGACACCGGACGGGGAGAAGTGGCGGTGCCGGCGAAAAATGTGCGGGCGGTCGAGCGCATTTTGAACAATCCGGATGTGCAAAGATTGATTCCGGCGGATGCGGAATTTGCCTGGTCAAATAAACCCGAGCAGGTGGCGGATGAGTCGTTTTACAATCTTTTTTTGATTAAGAAAGAGCCGGAGCTCAACGGCGCATTGTTGACGGATGCGCGGGCGCAGATTGCCAGCGGCGCGGGATTGACCCGGCAAGGCGAATGGACCGTGACCATGCAAATGAATGACGAAGGCACCAAAACGTTTTCGCGGGTCACCGGTGCGAATGTCAACAAGCGGCTCGGTATCGTGCTGGATAAAAAAGTGGTGATGGCGCCGAATATCAAAGAGAAGATTCCCAGTGGCTCCGCCTCGATTGAAGGCAGTATGGATGCCAACGAGGCGCAAGATTTGGCGATTGTATTGCGCGCCGGCTCGTTGCAAGCGCCGATGCACGTCATCGAAGAGCGCACCGTCGGCCCCTCGCTTGGGCAAGATTCCATCGCGAAAGGCACGTCGGCGGCGATTATTAGCTTGCTCCTCGTCATGGTGTTTATGGCCGTCTATTACAAGCTTTCCGGTGTTTTGGCCGATGTCGCGCTGGTTTTGAATATTGTCATGGTGTTGGCGTGCATGGCTTTCCTTAAAGCCACTTTGACGTTGCCGGGTATCGCCGGACTTATTCTTACGATTGGTATGGCCGTCGATGCCAATGTCCTGATCTTGGAACGCATTCGGGAAGAATTGCGCACGGGCAAAACCGTCCGCACCTCCATAGATGCGGGTTACGATCGCGCTTTCTGGACGATTTTTGACGCCAATATCACGACGTTGCTTACCGCCCTGGTGCTCTATCAATTCGGCACCGGGCCAATAAAAGGCTTTGCCGTCACGCTGATGTTTGGCATCGCGATCAGCATGTTCACGGCCATCGTCGTGACCCGTTTGATTTACGATTATGTTACGCGACGTTACAATTTAAAGACCTTGAGTATTTGACAACCGCAATTTTTTGAACGGAGATGTTATATTCCCATGATGCAATTCTTCGGTGAAACCAAGATTGATTTTATCAAGCTCCGCTGGAAGGCTATTACGGTTTCGGCCATCATCATTTTGGCGGGCATTGTGTCCATGCTTATCAAAGGCGGCCCCAAGTATGGCGTCGATTTTCTCGGTGGCACGGTGATCCAAATCCACTTCGCGCAGGCGCCGAACATCGGCGAGGTGCGGCAAGTGTTGAGCAATGCCGGGTACGTGGATGCCGAAATAAAAACTTTTGGCACCGCGAATGACATTCTGCTGCGAGTGCAAGAGCAGGAAGAAGGTGCGGCGGTTTCAGAAACGATTATGAAGGCGCTGCGGGATGCCTTCCCGCAAAATTTGCCGGAAGAGCGTTTGGTCGAAAGCGTCGGCCCCAAAGTCGGTAAGGAATTGCGCACCGCGGCCATCTGGGCAACGTTGATCTCGCTCGTGTTGATTCTCATTTATGTGAGTTTCCGTTTCGAGTTTATTTTTGCCGTCGGCGCGGTGGTTGCCCTGTTTCACGATGTGATGGTCACTCTCGGCTTTCTCTCCTTGTTGGATATGGAAGTGAATCTAACCGTGGTCGCGGCGCTGTTAACCATCGTCGGTTTTTCCTTGAATGACACCATCGTCGTGATGGATCGCATCCGGGAAAATCGCCGTCTTTTCCGGGATGCCAACATCGAGAAGATTATTAATTTGAGCGTCAATCAAACCCTGGGCCGTACCATTATCACCTCGGTAACCGTTTTTATCGTTGTGCTTATTTTACTGTTCTTTGGCGGCGATGTGCTTTACAGTTTCTCCTTCGCCATGACGGTGGGCGTTATTGCCGGCGTTTACTCGACGGTTTATATCGCGGCGCCGCTGGTCGTGGAATGGTACAAGAAAGCCGAAATCGAAAAAGTCCGGCGCGGCGTGAAAGTCGCTTAAAAATGCCGGCGCCTTTGTTTTAACCGGAGTGTGAGGTTTTGGCACGGCCTGGTCGTTCTCTAAAAAATTGTAAACCCAAAGTTTTGCACTTCGCTTCGAGGGAGGTGTCAGATGACTATAAAAGAGAAAGAAATCGGTGAAATCGTTGTGCTCGAGCTGGCCGGCAAGATCATGGGCGGGCCGGATGCCAGTTTGTTAAATGACAAATTGCATGATCTGCTCGACAATGGCAAGATGAAAATTATCGCCGATCTCGCCAACGTCAACTGGATGAACAGTTCCGGCTTGGGCATTCTCATTGGCGGCCTCACGACGATGCGCAACAACGGCGGCGATCTGAAATTGGCCAACGTGACCGAACGCATTCAGAGCCTGCTGATGATCACCAAACTCCTGACCGTTTTTGATGCGCACGATTCCCTGGAAAAGGCGGTTGCCAGCTTCAAGAAATAGCGCAACGGCTTTCAAATTTTTCTAAACCAATTCAACTCCGGCCCCCTGGTCTTGTCGGCAGACGAGGGTGACGGAGTTTTTTATTTTCTCAATCCGGGAAAAGTATGGCCGCCGGATTGGGCGAAGCGTGCAGCTCGAGCGTTTGGCGCTTTTAATCCCGGGCAGCCGGAAACCCCGGATACTTTTAATTTCTTTATTGATCAATCATGTCCGTTCAAGTTATTGTCGGTGCGCAGTGGGGCGATGAAGGCAAGGGCAAGATTGTTGATTTGCTCAGTGAGAAAACGGATATCGTGGCGCGCTATCAAGGCGGCGCGAATGCCGGCCATACCGTGGTGATCGGCGGTGAAAAATTCGTTTTGCATTTGATTCCCTCCGGCATTTTGCAGCCCAACACCACCTGCGTCATCGGCAACGGGGTGGTGATTGATCCGGGGGCGTTGTTGCACGAAATCGATTTGCTCACGCAACAGGGCATTCAAGTGCGCGGCCGCTTGTTGATCAGCCCGCGCGCGCATCTCGTGATGCCTTATCATCAATTGCTCGATCAAAGCAAGGAAGAAAACGAGGTTCAGCAGAAAATCGGCACCACCGGCCGCGGCATCGGGCCGGCGTATGTCGACAAGGCGCATCGTTTGGGCATTCGCGTCATCGATCTGCTGGAGCCCGAAACGTTGCAGGAAAAAATTCGCCAGAATTTGCTGGAAAAAAACGCCATCCTCGCGGCGGTTTACGGGAAAACCCCGCTTACGTTAGAAACGATTCTGCCGGAATATCGCCGGTTTGCCGCGCACATGGCACCTTACATTGCCGACGTGTCGAGCTATTTGCAGCAAGCCGTCACCGCCGGCAAAACGATTCTCTGCGAAGGTGCGCAAGGCGCGCTGCTTGATGTGGATTTCGGCACGTATCCGTATGTCACCTCGTCGAATCCGACCAGCGGTGGCGCGTGCACCGGCCTGGGCATCGGCCCGACTAAAATCAATCAGGTCATGGGTGTGGTCAAAGCTTACACCACCCGTGTCGGCATGGGGCCGTTTCCCACCGAAATGCAAAATGAACTTGGCGCGCAGCTTCGGACCTTGGGACATGAGTATGGCGCGACCACGGGCCGGCCGCGGCGCTGCGGCTGGTTCGACGCCGTCGTCGCCAATTATGCGGCGCAAATCAGCGGCATCGATTCTTGGGCGCTGACCAAATTGGACGTGCTTGACACGTTCGCGGAAATCAAGCTCTGTGTCGCTTATCGCTATCGCGGCCACGCGCTCAAAACGTTTCCGGCCGAGATTCACGTTTTGGAGAACTGCGAGCCGGTGTACGAAACGTTTCGCGGCTGGCAACAATCGACGGCGGCGGCACGCCGGCTGGATGAGCTGCCGCGCGCGGCGCAAGAATATCTCGCGGCGGTCGAACGGATCACCGCCATCCCGATTCGAATTATTTCCGTCGGTTCGGATCGGGAACAGACGATTATCAAACCTGAGAATTAAAACCTGGAGAATGTCTCATGATTACCACCACCACCCCGAACGTTGAAGGCAAACAAATTGTGCAATATTTTGGCATCGTGACCGGCGAGGCTGTGATGGGCGCGAATATGTTCCGTGATCTTTTCGCCGGCATTCGTGACATCGTCGGCGGCCGTTCCGGCGCGTACGAAAAGGAACTGAGCGAAGCGCGCCAAATCGCTTTGCAGGAAATGGAAGCGATGGCGATGCAGTACGGCGCCAACGCCGTTGTCGGTGTTGATCTCGATTATGAAGTGCTGGGTACCGGCAACGGCATGCTCATGGTCACCGCCAGCGGCACCGCAGTGAAAGTGGCATAACGCCGGCGGCTGTCATAAAAAATTTTATTTCTGCTTCTTACAATCAACCTGAGCAACCGTCGGAGCATAAAAATGAGGATGAGCAAATGCTGACCCGTGACCAAGCCTATGCGCTCATGTGTGAATGGACGCAAAGCGAGAGCCTGCGCAAACACATGCTCGCCGTTGAAGCGGCGATGCGTTTTTACGCCCGCAAATTCGGCGAAGATGAAGAGAAATGGGCCGTCGTCGGCATTTTGCACGACATGGACTATGAAAAGCATCCGAGCAAAGAGGAGCATCCGTATCAAACCGTGAAGCTGTTGCGTGAAATGGGCGAGCCGGAAGAAATTGCCCGCGCCATTCTCGCGCACGCCGATTACAGCGGCGTTAAGCCCGAGACCTCAATGGAGAAAACTATTCTTGCCGTTGATGAATTGTGCGGTTTCATCACGGCGGTGACGTTGGTGCGTCCGAGCAAAAGTGTGCTGGAAGTCGAAGTCAGCTCCGTCAAAAAGAAAATGAAAGACAAAGCTTTTGCCCGGCAAGTGAGCCGGGAAGACATCACGCACGGAGCGGAATTGTTGGGTCTTACGCTGGACGAACACATCGCCAATGTCTTGGCGGCGATGCAAGGCGCCGCCAAGGAATTGGGTTTGGCTGGAAATGGGGCATGAGGAATCTGGCGCTGACCGCCATCCTGTGGTTGTGGTTTTGCGCTGATGCGCTTCCCGACCATTGGCGCGACGCGACCCGACGCCAACTTTATCATTCCCTGCAGGAGCCGCGACTCAGCGACTCCTCTTTCGTTGTCAACGATTCCCTCTATATCCAACTTCCCGATCTGGAAATTCATCTTGCCGCGGGCCAGCTCGTACCGCTGCTGGATAATACGAACGCGCTCACCGGCCTGTTGTTTGACGGCCTCGCGCGCGTGCGTTTCTCGCCGCGCCATGCCATCGAGCGCCAGCAATTGCATCGTTTCACGCGTGAGTCGGTGCTGACATGCCGCGTCGCGCGCATTCTGTGGCGATTCGTGCAAATGCCGGTGGAAACTTGGTCGAAAGCAGAGGGCGCGGCTCCACGGCGCGCCGTTGTGCCGCAGAATGCCTCGTGGCCTTGGCCCAGCCTGCCACACGCTGCCACCCAAATCGGTGATGAGGCCGCCGCTTTGCCGCGCTTCGTGCAAAAAGAATGGCTGTCGCGCCGCGGCTTCAATCTCGCGGCGCATCTGCTCAGCAGCAAATATAACGCGGCCGCGCGCCAATTTGTTTTCTGTGCGTTTGTGCCGGATGAGCCGCGTCCGGCTTACCCGCCATTTTATTTTTACCTGTACGATCCGGCCGCGTCGGAAGCCATCCAGTTTTTTCAATATTACGACAAGGCGCTGAAGCACCCTTTTTATACGGTCTGTAGTTATCCCCTCGGTGATTATTTTGCCGCCCCTCCACCGGACTCCGTGCGCTTGACAAAATACAACGGCTGGGTCGAGGTGCAGCCGAACGGGCTGCTGACCGCGGATATGGGCATGGATATTTTTACCGCGCGGCAAAAATTGTCGACCCTCTTTTTTGCGTTGGCGCCGGAATTGACGGTTTCCCGCATCACGACGGAACACGGGGACACACTGGATTTCATTCAAGAAAAGAAAGAGAACGGCATTACAGTATTTCTGCCGGCAACGCCGGTCGATACCTTGCGTTTGCTGTTTCATTATGACGGCAAAATTTTGGAAAGAAATGCCAGCGGCGTGCTTTATCTGAAAGACGCTGTGTTTTGGGTTCCCCATTTGAATTATCTGCGCCGCGCCGCGTACAAAATTATTTTCAAATATCCGCGGCCGTTGCGCGTTATGGCCGTCGGCACTCTGCTGCGCGAATGGGACGAGGGCGACTATCGCCTCAGTTATTATAGCGAAACCGTTCCGGCCAAAGCCGCGTCGTTTTGCCTCGGCAAATTCGATTCCGATGCGTTAACCGTTGATGGCCTGCCGCATTTGGAAATTTATTCCACGACCTGGCGTAACCCGCAGCAGCGCCGGCACGTGGCGCGGGACATTGCCAACAGCCTGTTCTTGTTTAATCGTTTGCTGACCCCGTATGCCGCACCGACGTTACGCGTCGTCGAAGCGCCCGGCTTCATCAGTCACGGTTATCCGGGCTTGGTGACGCTCTCGTGGCTCGGCTTCCAAACGCACTGGACCGGCATTCTCGAAGCGCTGCGCAGCCACGAAGTCGCCCATCAATGGTTCGGCAATGCCGTCGGCTGGGCGACGTATCACGATCAATGGTTGAGCGAAGGCTTTGCCGAATATCTCGGCGCGCTGTATGTCGAATGGGTGATTCAGGATCGCAAAAATTTTGCACATTTGATTCAATCGTGGCGTGACGATCTTTTGGAAGGCGGCCACGTCGGCGTCGAGCTGGGTTTGCAGCGTTTTGGCCTCGGCAAGAGCGCGCTGCGCAAGGGCGAAGGTTTAGCCGCCGGGCCATTGTCTTTGGGCATCCGCCTCGGGCAGAAAGATGATCTCGATTATTATCTGGCGACGTACCGCAAAGGCGCCTA
>JAJVHT010000096.1:10406-13079 GCA_022072515.1 bacterium | reverse complement strand
TAATCCAAAAATCCATTGATCCAACCCTCCGGCGTCTATGGACATTTTAAACAATCTGGCTCCTCGCCGTTTTCGTGAAGCGGACGATCTGCTGGCGTTTATTTCAATTTATGACGACACGCGGCGAACCCGCGCGTTTCAGCGATTGTTGCGGGCGCAGCAAAAACACATTCGCGGCGCCGTGTGTGCGGAGGGTGGTTGCGGCCTCGGCGTGCTCGCGATTGAGATGGCGAAACTGGGCGCCCGCCACGTTTATGCGGTTGAACAAAATCCGCTGCTGGCAAAGTTAGCGCGCGAGCGCCTGGCGCAATTGCCGAAAAAAATCGCCCAACGCCTCGAAGTGATTGAAACGCCCCTGCAAGAATTTCGCCCGCCGCAAAAAATCGCGGTGTTGGTGCATGAGTTTTACGGGCAATTGTTGTATGACGAAGATTTGTGGGTTTTGGAAAATTTGAAATTCAAACCGCAACGGGTTTTGCCGGACGGCGGCGAATTATTGGCGGGTGTTGTTTCAGCGCAACGGTATACGGATAAAATTGTTACACCCGCTCTCTTAAAATCTCTCGACGGCGTGCTCGTCGCCGGATTGTTTGAAGAAAAATTGCACGAATTGCGCTTGCCGGTTTTGCGCTGGCAATTCGGCAAGGGACTCTTGCAGCTAACCGACAATTTCGGCAATCGCAAAGGGGATTTAATTTGTTTTGGCGTTGCCGTCACCCATCAGGGCAAACGGATTTGCGAAGCGGGGCGCTGCCCAAACTGGTCGTATGTGTGGACGCCGCGACGGGGCAATCGTTTCTCGTTGGGCTTTCGTCCCACAACCGCCGGAAGCGAATGCTTTTTTCACTGGCTTTCATAATCCCGATCCTCAGCCATGAAGGATTAACTGCTACGCACTCATTTCTAAGGAGAGAAATATGCAACACGATAACAGTAGCCCGCAACGCGCGCGACTGCCGCTTGTGGGGATGCTGGCGATGATGTTGTTGATGATCACCGCAAGCCATGCCCAGGTGAACAGCCTCAATCGTCCTTATCAACCGGTTGTCATGAAAGGCAGCAGCTTTGCCGAGTTTGCCAATAATGTGGCGTCGCTCAATCAGCTTTTTCTCTACAAATACAGCGCCAACACGTGGACGCAAATTCCCTTTCAGTTTGATGAAGTCGAGCCGGATTCTCTCGATGTGGCGAAAACCACATATTTTCGCCAAGGCGACGGCAAGCTGGATGATCAAGACGAGCTCGTTTTTATGGTGCGCGATGCCGGCGATCGTGCTCCGGCCGGCGCGTGGATCGATGACCAGGCTTCGAGTGCTTACACGCGTTATGAAATCGAGTTGACCGATCCGCTCGCCGCAGGCAGCGCCGGTTACGTTTATCTTTACCGTTCCACGACGCTGACGGTGCCGGCCACGATTAAAGATTATGTCACTTATACGCCACCTACTGCCGGTTCGGGCAATGACGTGGTCAAAGGCCAATCGTACGAAGAAGGCCACCGGAGCAACGGCATTAATAATTCCTTACTGGTCCCCCCCAGCGCCGGCGGCGATGGCGTCGATTTTCTCGATCAGCTTAAGATCCGTTTTCAACTCAATATTTTTAGTATTAACGTCCCCATCACGGAGGAAGGTTTTGCTTTGCAGGGTATCCGTTTGCGCGATGGCAATGTACGTCTCATTCGGCAGTTGCAAGAGCGCATTTCCGTATTGGGCAACAACCTCGATTTTGCGATCGACGTGCTGTATTACGCTTACTCGGCGGTGTTAAGCACCGATCTAAATATAACGGTAGACAACGTGAATTTGCTGCGCCAGTCCATTGACTTTAAAGCCAGCGCCAATGGCGCCAAATGGTATAACCAGAATATCACCAATCCGGTCACGGTGGACGGCGTTGCCGACAATTTAAGCACCCAAAATTTAGCGGTGGTGGTGGCGCCGAATTTTAATTGGTACATGCTGAGCAGCAGCCACGGTTCATTCGTCAATCTTTTTTCGCTTCCCGGCAGTTTGGGAAACAGCCAAAAGTTTTATTATCATGACGCGCCGAGCGGCAGCAGTGATGGCACACCGGACAGCGGCGCCAACACCGGCTCTTTTGGCGATAGCGGTTTGTTGATCACCGGCACCAACATTAAAGGCCGCTTTGCGGCGACCATCATCAGCTACATGCTGGGCAAAGATCGGCCGCGCGCCTCGGCGGATTCGTTGTACAAGCAAACCACCCAAGCCTTGTCTGCTAAAACGCAGGGTTTGCGCGTCGCCATTCAAGACCACCCGGGCCTTGTCCCGCAGCATTTTATTTTGCGGCAAAATTCGCCCAATCCGGTTTCGGCTGCGGCGCCGGCAACGGTGATTCGCTATGAATTGCCGTTTAACAACAACATGCCGGTGTCATTGCGCATTTTCAATTTGCTCGGCCAAAATGTACGGGAATTAGTGAATACCGTGCAGCCGGCGGGAAGTTATGCCGCCGAATGGGACGGCCGCCTCGAAAACGGGGAGTTGGCGCCGGCCGGAATTTACTTTTATCAATTGCGCGCGGGCAACCACGTCGCGACACAAAAGTTGATGCTGTTGAGTCGTTAGCTGGTTCACAAATTAGCCGGTTAGCCCCGACTTCCTTTGAATTATTTAAGGAAAATCGTAACTATTCAGTACCGCCCGGGCG
>JAJVHT010000096.1:0-10306 GCA_022072515.1 bacterium | reverse complement strand
GGCAACCACGTCGCGACACAAAAGTTGATGCTGTTGAGTCGTTAGCTGGTTCACAAATTAGCCGGTTAGCCCCGACTTCCTTTGAATTATTTAAGGAAAATCGTAACTATTCAGTACCGCCCGGGCGCTCAAATCTGCGTGCAAAAATAAATTCGCGCGATATAACAAATCTCAAAAATAAGCGCCCGGGCGGTAAAATAGCTGAATAGTTACGAAAAATCGGGGCAAACTGGCCAACAGGCTAACTGGCAAACGGAGGAGTTATGGAAAAACAATACAAAACTTTCCAGGAATTTTGGCCGTTTTATCTCGGCGAGCATGCCGCCCCGGCAAATCGCGCCCTGCATTTTATTGGCACGTCGCTCGCGTTGCTGCAAATCCTTTTTGCCCTCGCCACGCGGCGCTTCTGGATGCTGCTCACGGCGGTGGTGACCGGCTACGCTTTCGCGTGGGTCGGCCACTTTTTATTGGAGAAAAACCGGCCGGCCACCTTCACTTATCCATGGTTCTCGTTCATGGGCGATTGGAAAATGTGGGCGTTGATGCTCACCGGACGCTTGGAAAGCGAGATCAAAAAGTTGGACGTGGTGAAATAGAGGCTGAACTACGAGAAACTCTTAGTACCAAATCACAGGAAGTGCCCGGGCGCTTTTGCTGCGTTCCGGAAGTTAAAGCGCTCGGGCAGTTATCCCCTCACTGAGTAATTACCCAAACTCAATTTTTTTGTTGCAAGATTATCTGCCGAACATGAACAGCAGCGGCCGCCACACGCGCTTGGCCCACGCCGGTTCGTTGTGCGGCGCCCCCTCGTCGTAGAAATATTCCAGATCGACGCCGCGTTTATAACCCTTCTCCTGCAGCAACCGCACCATTTCATCATAGCCCGGCTTGAGCCGCGCCTCCAGACCTTCGCTGCCGTCATCGAGATAGACGCGAATCGCTTTTTTCCCGCCGGAATAATTTTTGACTTCCTTCAGAATTTTATTATCCTCCCATAAAAACGCGCTGGACAGACAGCCGGCTTTCGAGAAAATATCCGGCCTTTTCCATACAAATAAGAATGCGCTCAGCCCGCCCATGGACGATCCCATTACCGCCGTGTTTTTGGCGTCGGGTTTGGTGCGATAGGTTTGGTCGATCAGCGGCTTCAGCTCTTTCGCGACGAAATCGATATAGCCGCGGCCAAGCTCCGAATCCGAATACTCCGGCGCGCGATCCGGCGAGTTATAAATTCCGACAATGATCATCTCCTCGATTTTGTTGGCGCGCATCAAACTGTCGGCGACTTCGTCAACGCGCCAATCGTGGCCGCCGAACGAGGTGCGCGGATCGATGATATTCTGCCCGTCGTGCATGTAGAGGACGGAATAGCGCCGGCTTTTGTCTTTCTCATACGAAGGCGGCAACCAGACAATCACGTCGCGCGGGTGGCGCAGCTTCGGACTCTTCACGGCGCGCAAATATTTCACCGTGCCGGTGATGCCGCCGCCGGTGGTAAGCGCCGTTGCCGCACTCTGTTGATCGCGCCACGTCACTGGCCGCAATATGATCGTCGTATCGACGCGGGCAACGAAACTCGTATTCCCCGGCACCACACCGGCTTGATAAATGGCTTCGGTGTCCCAACTGCCGCGGGTGATTTTAAACTCGACGAACGTACCCTTGGGAAACTTTCGCGTTATCGCCCATAACGAATCGTTTTTTTGCTCCAGCATAACTTTGCCGGGATCCCAATCGCCGAGCGCCGGTTGGTTGCCGGGAATAAACACGCGGGCGCCGGCCGGCGAGGAAGGCGGTGCAATTACGTTGATATTGACATATGCATTTTGGCGCGGTTCGGCATAATCGAGCCGGAAATTTTCCAGATTCGGCGCATATTTCCGCGGCCGCGTCTTTTCATGCTCGTAAATCACGCGCCCGAGATGGGCGAGAAAGGGAAAACCGCTGGTCTCGTATTCATACTTATCGTCATTGAAAATGCCATCCGCATTGACGTAAATCACCGCGGTCAGCAGAAACTCGATTTTATTGTCGAAATCGACGAGGTAAGCATTGTCAATCAAATAACCATACGCCTCGCCGACTTTGTTGAAAATGCGAATATGCGATGGAATCGGCTGCTTCGAATCGCCGAACATGAAAAACTTCACATAGCTGTCGTTATATTCATTGGCATCGTATTCGGGATAGGCGCATTCGCGCGGCCGCATCGACATGTATTTGTACAAAAAACGATAATCGTCCGCCGTCAAGTGAAAGCGTTGTTTGGCGGAAACCGCTTCCGGAAACATGATCGCTTTCAGGATGTCCTGCTGCGTAGCTATGCTGAAATAGTTGTTGCCGGCAAAATCTTTCGGTTCATTGACCAGCGAGTCGCCTCGCATGAAACCCCTGCCGCGCCGCGTGGTTTTGAGCTTATTCGGGAAAACCACCGGATTGAACGCCGGCGGCTGTTGATAAATTATTTTGTCTTGGTCAAAAAAAGTGAACGGATTGGTCGCCCGATTTTGTTCCGCCGAGCGCGCTATCGACAGGCGATGAATCAGCCGGACGTCTTTGAAACCCTTCTGCCACAGCCCTTCATTCAGCTCGCGCTGGCCGAGAAATTCATAAAGCCGGTTGAAGGCATCATTGTCGCTTACCAGAAAAATTTTTTTAATATAATGCGCGATGGAAGGCAAGCCGTTTTCCGCGCTGGAATCGCTGGTCACGCGCGTTTGCCCAGTGGCGGCGCTGTCAATGCGCAAACTGGTGAGCTTGTTCAGATTCGGAATGTTGAGGCGATTGAATTTTTGTAAAGCCAAAACGGCGGCCGGCAATTTGACCGTGCTGGCGGGGTAAAAATATTCTTTGGGATTGACGCGATACGAAAACGAACGAAACGACGGCCGGTTCTTTTTATCGCGGTCGATTTGCGTGTACAAAATTTGGACTTCGTAGTTCTCGACATTTTTTAAAATGTCCCCAAACACCTCGGGCCGGGAGCGCAGCAGTTGCTCGACTAACGTCGCATCATTTTTTATGGCGGCATTTTGTGCTTGCACGGCGCCGGTGGAACTGAGCAGAAAAAGCAGTGACATGCCGATGAGAAGTTGGCGCATGAGAGCAGAATCCTTTCTTGGAAATTTGTGAAGATCTCAAAAGCCCAGTCTTTACAAAAAGCAGAAACTTTATTCCACCCGGATTAAAAAACCACACGGATTTTTGAAGGCCATCGAGAATCCGCGTTCAAAGGCTTTTGTTTTAATGCGGCCCGTTTGCAGGACCTACGGTTGTCAAATAACGCCAAATTTTTTTGCCAGCACCTCCCGGCGGAAATCAAATATTTTTTGCAATTCTTTTTTCACTCGCGTCGCGGCAGCGAGTTGCCCGACGCGGCCGAACGGCAGAATATAATGCACGATATCTTCCATTTCAACCCCGCCGGCAATCGTACGAAACAAATGTTGATGGTGCCAGAAACGATACGGGCCGAAGCGCTGCTCGTCGACAAAGAGCTGGGGTTCGATCACGTGGGTGATTTCCGTGATCCATTGGCGCGAGAGGCCCCACAACGGTGTAATCCGATAGCTGATGATCATGCCGGGATACATTTTTTCGGCCGGAGTGGAGGTGACTTGGAATCCCAGCGTGGGCGGCGTGATGTCGCGCAAGTTGCGCGGGTCGGAAAAAAAATCCCACGCCGTTTGTAACGGAATGGCCAGCCGCTGGAGGCGATGGACGGTTTCTAATTTCATAGGTCAGCGAATTGCGGTTTTTTCCAAAATTTTCCAAACCTCCGGGTCCTCCTGGCCGATGACCCACACCGAAAATCCGCGCAGCTTGTTCAGCTTAACCAAATCCAACTTGTGTTGAAACGACTGGGCATTCTCTAAAAAGAGATACTCGAATAGGCCGCCATTCTCGAAAAACGTGAAGGGCACCTTTTGCTCATCCAACCAGTTGATTTTGGCGCTATATCTTTCAACCACGGACAGCGCTTCTTGATAAGACAAAGCCCGGCTCCACGAACGCGCATTGACAAAATACTTTTCGTCATCCTGGTCGGTGTACCAATGCTGCGATTGCACCGGAATGCCCAACGAAAGTTTTTCCGGTGGAACGGCAGAGAGAAAAAACTCAATATTCTTTTTCATCCACGGAATGCCGGCGTTCGGCCCCGGCGGCGTGCGCCGGGTGTGTTGCGAATACGTCATCACCGAAATAAAATCACCCAACTCGGCGAGCGCTTTAAGATCATAACCGGCGCGCCAGTTTTTATGCAGCCATTTGAAATATTTCGTCGGCCCCGGATATTTTTCCGGACGATGCACGACGGCGACGCTCAGTTGGAAGCCCGCGGCGTGCAAAGTTTGGGCAGTTTCCGCATAAAATTGCGTGAAGGCATCCTTGTCGTTGATCCCCAAATTTTCAAAATCAAACTGAATGCCGCGATAGCCGTACTTTTTACATTCATCAACAAGGCTCTCAATCGTGCGCTGCCGCGCCGTGGCATTGATCAGCAACTTGTGCAACATTTCTTGATTGAAGCCGGGATTATGAATCAACGGCATGACTTCAACTTTGTGTTCCTTCGCCAATTTCAACACGCGCGGATCGACCTCGCCCCAAACGACGCCGTCCTCATCGACATTGTACATTGCCGGCGCGATGATGCTGATATGCGCGATGTTCTTTTGCAGGCTGGCGTAGCTGGCGGGATCGTCAACGTAATAAAACAGGCTTTCGAGCTGTTGTTGCGCCAAGGCCAGGTTCACCCCGGCAAATAAACCGGCGCCACTCCAAATCCAGAGAAAAATTTTTCGCATTTATATCTCCATTTCCTGAACAGAAGACTGATTGATTGGATGATAAGATAAATTCATTTCACCAGAAAGTCAAGCGGGCATCCCTTCCGGCGCCGGCGCAAATTTTTCTCTCGGCCGCACCGTGATGACGCCATGGGCTGGCCTGGTGTGATTTTCGTTTTATTCAACCGGTGAAAAGTCCTTGACTTTTTTGTAATATTTGTTAGATAATAACTGTGCACGTGGTTTAATTAACTCCATCAGCAGTTCGTTGTAAGCAAAATTAATTTACCCCTTTACGTAAGGAGGAGAAGTTTTTATGTATCATCCACCCCTAAAAAGAGTGTTGGTTGGATTATGGGTGTTACTTGCCGGACTTGGCGCGGGTTTGCTCCAAGCCCAGGAGACGAGCAAGACGTATGTGATTACCGGCGAAGTGGTTGATGCCAAATCCGGCGACGCTTTGGGTGGTGCCAACATTATTGTGGAAGGCACGACACTCGGCACGGCGTCGAAAGCCGACGGCAGTTTCTCATTGCTCGTGCGTTTGGGGCCGGGTTCCTACAAACTCACTTTTCGGTTTTTAGGTTATAAGCGACAAACCCGCGATCTGCGTCTGGCTGAAACTGAGACGATGAATCTTGGACGCATCGAATTGACAGAAGATCCGCTGCAAATCGAAGAAGTGGTGGTCACCGGTACGGCCATCGCCACGGAAAAAGAACGGCTGGGTAACACGATCGCCACGGTGCGGGGCACGGCCCTTGCCGAGGCCAATGCGCCAACAATTGACGCGGCACTGGTGGGCAAAGTGGCAGGCGCCTTGGTGCAACAGAATTCCGGCACGCCCGGTGGCGGCGTGACGGTGCGTTTGCGCGGCACTTCGACAATCTCTTCGAGCGCCGAGCCGCTGTACATCGTCGATGGCGTGATCATCGACAATAGCTCGAACGAACTGGTGAATTTGGGCGGCTACGTCGGCAATCGCCTTGCCGATCTCAATCCCAATGATATCGATCACATCGAAGTCGTGAAGGGCGCGGCCGCGGCGGCGCTGTACGGCTCGCGCGCCAACAATGGGGTTATTCAAATTTTTACCAAACGCGGCACGGCCGGTGATATGCGCATCACCTATCGCTCACGCGTCGGCACCAGCCAGATACGCAAGACGTACGATGTCAATTTATTTCCGTTTGATAAGGCGCCCTCGGATGCGACTCGTAAAGCGGTGACGCGGCGCGATTATCAGGAAGACATTTTTCGAACCGGTTATGATGTGGAAAATTATTTGTCGCTTGCGGGCGGCAGCGACCGGACCAAATATTATTTATCCGGCACCCACCAGAAAGAAGAAGGCATCGTGGAAGCGACGACTTATCGCAAGGTTAACTTCCGGGCGAACCTCGATCAAACCGTGAGCAAGTGGCTGCAGCTTTCGGCCGGCGCGAATTACATCAATTCACATACCAACCGCAAGCCGAATGGCGGCATCGTTGGCGGCGAAGGCGTGATCACCAACTTTACGTTCCAACCGAATTGGTTTGATTTGCGTCCGAATGCAGAAGGTAAATTCCCGACGCCGCCTAATGCCGGTTTTGCGAACGAGCTGGAAGTATTGGCCACTTGGGAAGACCCGCTTGATGTCAACCGTTTCATCGGCAGTATTCATGCAACGGCAACGCCGCTGAAAAATATCTCAGTTGATTATACGCTAGGTTATGATCAATACACTGAGATCGCCAAACGCCGCATTCCGCGCGGCTCTTCTGCCGGCTACACCACGGGTTTTTCGCAGTCGGCAACGCAGGATGTGCAACTGATCAACAATGATCTGACGGCGACCCATTCAATGTCCAAGATCGGCCTGAATTTTACCACGACCGCGGGCATGAATCACCAATATTATGCCGGTAATAATGTTACGGCTTCGGTGCGTGATCTCATTCCGGTGGCGGAATTGCTTAGCGCGGGCGCCACGCCACTCGCCACGGAGTTTCAGGAAAAACGCGTGATTTACGGCTACTTTGGCCAGGAAACCATTGGCTATCAAAACAAGCTGTTTCTCACCGGGGCGCTGCGCATTGACGGCGCTTCCACGTTCGGCGAAAATGATCGCTGGCAAACCTTTCCGAAGGCGAGCTTTTCCTATGTGATTTCCTCGGAGCCGTGGTGGCAGAGTTCAGTTGGCAGCGTATTCAATCGCTTCAAGCTCCGCACCGCCTGGGGAACTTCAGGTGGACAGCCGGCGGGCAGCTATGATCGTTTCTCGGTTTATGTGCAACAGAGCAACAGCAATCGTCCGGGTTTGGTGAACTCGACCTTGCTGGGCAATACCAATCTCAAGCCGGAGCGCATGCGCGAGGTGGAAGTCGGCGCTGACTTCGGCATGTTTGATGATCGCGTGAGTGTTGAATTCAGTTACTACGATAAACGCGTCGAAGACTTGCTCTTGCAAAGAACTTTGCCGACCTCAACCGGTTTTGCCGGCATTCGCGATAACGTTGGCGTTTTATCCAATAAGGGATTCGAAATTTTGGCGAAGGGTTTGATTCTCAATAGCAATCGTTGGCAATGGGTCACGACCGTCACCGCTTCGCAAAACAAAAACAAGGTGGTGGAATTGAACGGCCCGGCGTTTGCCGTGGCGAACAGCTTTGGCATTGCGCGGGTTGCCGAAGGCGAGCCGCTGGGATTCTTCTATGGCACCTCTTACACCCGCAACGCGGATGGCAGCATTTTGCTGACGAATGGCATTCCAGTGCGAAATTCGGTTGCCCGAAAGATTGGTGACCCGAACCCGGATTGGGTCGTGTCGTGGAGCAATGATTTTCAACTCGGCCGGCGCCTGAGCTTGCGCTCGCAATTCGACGCGGTCTTTGGCGTTGACGTGTTCAATTTCACGCGCCGCATTCTCGAGACGCCGGCGTTTGGCAATGGCAAGGAATATGAACGCGAGTTGAGCGGTGAACTGCCGGTCGGCTATTTCAACGCGCGGCGGACGATCTTCGAGGAATATATTGAAGACGGCAGTTTCATCAAGCTGCGGGAAATCGCGCTCAATTATCTGCTCGACACCGGTTTTGTCGGTAACCTGGGGCTGAAAAGCTTGCAGTTGACACTTTCGGGCCGTAACCTTTTCTCGATCGACGATTACAGCGGCTACGATCCGGAAGTCAATGCCGCCGCCCAAAGCACGCTGGTGCGCGGGTTCGATTGGTCGACCATTCCGTTGCCGCGGACGTTTAGTTTCGGCATTACGGCAAATTATTAAACGCGCCGCAGATGCAGCCGTTTGCAATTGGATGTCAAGAAACGCAGTTCCGGCCCCTTGTGGGCCGCTGCACACGCAACGGGAAGCCCCAGACATTCATCCCGTTGCTTCACTTGAATTGAGGAACGAAAATATGAAATACAAAATATTATTCATGCTTGGCTGTATCGCCTGGCTCACCGTCCTTGTGGGTTGTGATTTGAATCAGCTCAATCCCAACGCCCCAACGGACGAAGCGGTGTTGACCACCACGGACGGTATCAAAGCCTTGGCTGTCGGCATGCAAGCGCAGTATGGCGAGACGGTCAACGAGACGGTCGAAGCCTCGAATATGATTACGCGGCAGTATGCAACGCTGCCGTCGTCGGTGCTCGGCTTGCGCGAATTGGAAACCGGCGGTTCGGACGTGCAAGGCTTCAACGGCACGGTCAACAACTTGTGGAGTGAGCATTATCGCGTCGTCAAGTCTGCCGAAGATTTGATTAACAATGTCGATAAAGTGACGTTGGATGCCGGAACGCGTAGCGGCATCGTGGCGCTTGCCAAATTGTTGAAAGCGATGGCGCTGGGCGAATTGATCGAAGCGTATGAAAGCATTCCGGCGGCGGTCACGATTTCCCAAACACCGCCTTTCGCCAATCGTGCTACCGTGCTGAACACGGTGGTCACTCTCTTGGAAGAAGCCCGCAACGGTATTGCCACCACCGCGCCCTCGGCGGATTTCAACAACAATATTTTGGGTATTGGTTTTAATTTGCCCAACACCATTAATGCCATGCTGGCGCGCTATGCGTTGATTGCCGGCGATTATGCCAAGGCGCTGACCGCGGCGAATGCGGTGGATTTGAATGTCACTTCGAAGCTTTTTTATAACAGCAGCAGCTCGCGCAATCCCATCTTTCTGCTGACGGTGCAAATCGTTTATTACAAGCCGGTCGACGATTTTCGCCTGAATGCCGAAGCCGGTGATGGACGCGTGGCTTTTTGGGTTTCCGAGGTGAATGAAACGTCTTTCTTGAGCAAGCCGGTTGACAATTTCGTGCAGTATCGCCAGGACAGCTCGCCGTATTTTGTTTATCTGCCGGGCGAAGTGACGTTGATCAAGGCGGAAGCTTACGCGCGGCAGAACGATCTTGCCAACGCGTTGATCGAGCTGAACAAAGTACGCACGAAGACCACGGACGCCGCCGGTCTTGGCGCCAAGCTAACCGCGAAAGCGGCTGCTGAACTGCCCACGCAACAAGCCATGCTGGATGAAATTTACAAACAGCGCGGTTACGAACTTTTTGGCACTGGCCTGCGTTGGGGCGATACGCGGCGCTTCGGCAAATCCGGCGCTGAAACCGATCCCGCCACCCGCAGCCGCACGCGCAATTGGCTGCCGTATCCGGACGCCGAACGTTTGTCGAACCCGAATACCCCCGCGGATCCGGCGATCTAACGTAGCGCAGACTGCCAGTCTGCAAACGAAGCAAGCATGATGGCGTGGAGAATAAAACTTCACGCCATTTTTATTTTTGTAAGGCATTGGCTTCACACCACACTTGACTTTCCCACCAATTTGATTATTTTAACATTCAATTCATCATCCGGATGACTGCGTCCGAGGATTCGCCCAATCCCTGCGGGCGTGGCCGAATACCAAAAACTTTCACGGAGGAAGAAATGCGCTACCTTTTCTGCTTTTTGGTTTTAATGATCCCGGCCGCTTGCACGCGCCAGCAACCGGCCGATCTTATTGTCAAGAATGCCAAAATTTGGACGGTGAATGAACGGCAACCCGAAGCGGAAGCGCTGGCCGTGCGCAATGAAAAGATCGTCGCCGCCGGCAGCACCGTGGAGATTGAAAAATATATCGGCGAAAACACCCGCGTGATCGATGCCGGCGGCAAGCGTGTCGTTCCCGGCTTTACCGATGCGCACACGCACTTCATCACCGGCGGCCAAAGCTTGATCACCATCGATCTGCGCGATTGCGAAAACGAGCAGGCGTTTTTGGATAAACTGAAAGCGTATGCCGATAAACTCCCGGCCGGTCGCTGGATCACGGAGGGCAACTGGGATCACGAGCGCGCCTTCAACGGCGTGCTGCCAACGCGCCAGATGATCGACAAAGTCACGCCGAATCATCCGGTCGCGATCAACCGCACCGACGGCCACATGCTGCTCGCCAACAGTCTTGCCATCAAATTAGCCCAGGTCACGGCGGCGACGCCATCTCCCGAAGGCGGCGTCATCGTGAAAGACA
>JAJVHT010000201.1:2782-13122 GCA_022072515.1 bacterium | reverse complement strand
CAGATTGACACGATCGAAAGCTTGCAGCAATTTTATGAACGGCAGTTTGAGAGAAAAGGTGAAATCGGTAAAACAAGACAGAAGTATCGGGAGAAGTTTCACTAATCCTATCAGATTAAAAAGCGCTTTAAGAATCCTATTGCTTCTTGCAACTTCGTTTTATATTTTTTAAAGGATGAATACGAATAGTGTACAGGAGCTGCAGTCTCTTGCCGTAGCGGCTATTCGGATGGTGCGCCATCATGTCCGCTGGAAGCCTGACAAAGATGTTGAGCATCTTGATAAGAGAATACGTCGCGGCCATCTTCCGCCCGGAGCTGGGCTTGATCAATATAACCAACTTATTCAAAAAATATTGACAGATCCAGAAAGCAACATTTATCATTATCCTTTCGGACAAGCGGATTACTTCTCCATCACCAGTGCAATCGAGGGACAGCCATGGCTGGTTCTTATAAGTGCCAAAGGATTTATGGAAACCGCTTTTCCGCCTGATGACATGCAAGATTACATTGTGCAAAGCAAATACGTTTTCCTTGGCAAATTGAAGGAGTTGATCCCATGAGTGATTATAAAAAATGGCTGGCTAATTATACTGTGAGCGTTCAATTCCCAGTGGTGAGCGGATTTGAAATTCTTGAAATGCTGCAGGCCCGCAGCCATTTGGCGCAGATCGAAAATAGCTTGAGCACCACGGAACGTGGCGAGCTCGAGTTGGCTGATGCAATTTTTTTGGCACATGCCGATGCGTTTTATGCAAGCCTTGCAGAAATCGCCGATTTAAGCAAGCTGCGTACACAAATGAATACGCTCCCTTCTCATTGGTGGTGGTACCTGGATAAACTCGTGCAACAAAAGCGTGAAGCTGTCGCCGTGCAATGACATGAGCCTTTCCCAAACGCTCCAAGACAAACTCGACAACCTGCCTGCCAAGCCCGGCGTGTATCAGTTCAAAGACAAGACGGGAAAAATTATTTACGTCGGCAAAGCCAAGGTTTTGCGGAATCGCGTGCGCTCATATTTTCAAGAGGCGCGGCCGCTGGATCCGAAAACGTTTCGGCTGGTGGCGCGGGTGGCCGATCTCGAGGTGATTGTCACCGACTCTGAAATGGAAGCGTTGATTCTCGAGATGAATCTCATCAAGGAATACAAGCCACGCTACAATGTCAATCTCAAGGACGATAAAAGCTTTCCTTATATTCGCGTCACCAACGAATTGTTTCCACGCATTTTTCCTACCCGCCGGATTATCAAAGATGGCTCGCAGTATTTCGGCCCGTACACCGACGTCGGTCAGATGCGGGCGCTGCTGAAAACCGTGAAGCGTATTTTTCCGATTCGAAGCTGCAACTATCATTTCACGCCGGAGATTATCGCGCGCAAAAAGTACAAACTCTGTCTCGATTATTACATCAAAAAATGTGACGGGCCGTGCGAAGGCCTGGTGCTGGCGGAAGAATACGACAAAGTGGTGCAGCAGGTGGTGAATTTCATCAATGGCCGCGACCGGCTGGTGATCAATGAAATGAAGGAAAAGATGCAAACGCTGGCGGAGAAGCGTTTGTACGAGCAAGCCGCCAAGCTGCGCGACCGCATTCGTTTCATCGAAGATTTTCAATACAAGCAAAAAGTGGTGACGGAGGATTTGACCGATCGTGATATTGTGGCCGTCGCGCTGGAAGATGAAGACGCCGCCGGCGCCGTGTTCAAAGTGCGGGAGGGCAAAATCATCGGCCGGCAGCATTATTATCTCAACGGCGTCTTTGGCGAGAAATACGAGAGTGTGGTCGCTTCCTTCACGAAACAGTTTTACCTGAAAGCGGATTTTATTCCGGAAGAAGTTTATTTGCCGGCGGAAATTTCCGAGAGCGGCGAAATACAACAATGGCTCGAAAGCCGCCGGCAAGGTCCGGTCAAATTGATACTGCCGAAACTTGGTGAAAAAGCCAAATTGGTCGAAATGTGCGCGAAGAATGCGCATCTGCTTTTGCAGGAATTGAAATTGCAAAAGATGCAGGCGAAACTGAAAGTGCCGCACAGTGTGGTGGCATTGCAGCGCGATTTGCATTTGGAAAAGCCGCCGCACCGCATCGAGTGTTTCGATATTTCCAACATTCAGGGAACGGATCCGGTGGCGGCGATGGTTACATTTGAGGATGGCCGCCCGAAAAAAGCCGATTATCGCAAATTCAAGATTCGCTCGAAGCAAACGCCGGATGACTTTGCGATGATGGCCGAAGCGGTGGAGCGCCGTTACGCCGGCTCGCTGGCGCAAAAACTACCGCTGCCGGATTTGATTCTGGTGGACGGCGGCAAAGGCCAGCTCAATACGGCGTTGGGTATTTTACAAAAATTGAATTTGACCATCCCGCTGGCGGCGCTGGCGAAACGGCTGGACGAAGTTTTCGTTCCCGGCTCGCCCGATCCGCAAAATATTCCCAAAACTTCTTCTGGGTTGAAGCTGCTGCAGCAATTGCGCGATGAGGCGCATCGATTCGGCATTACCTTTCATCGCTCGCTGCGCACGAAGCGCACGACCGTCTCGGAATTGGACAGCGTCCCCGGCATTGGTGCGGCCAAACGTAATGCGCTCATCAAGTTTTTCGGTTCTGTGGAAGGCGTGCGCAATGCTTCGGTGGATGAATTGATTCTCGTGCAGGGCATTACCGAAAGTTTGGCGCAAAAGATTTGGGAGCATTTTCACACGGTGCAGGATGAGGGCGCGGCCAAGCAGATTGCGGCGCAGCAACGGGCCGCGGAAGCAGCAAGTCATGACAGTGTAGATGAAATTTACCCCGAAGCCCATGAAGCCTCTTCCACAACTGAGTAACCAACAACAGCTAAAGGCGCCCAACGGATTTTATTGCCGAAAGCAATCAATAAAATCCGCAAAAATTGGCGTCCGCCGTATTCAAAATGGTCTTATGCTGTTTTGGGTTCTTTTCATTTTTTTAATGGCGTTCACGCCGCTTCCCGGTGACAAATACGATCCCACCACGCTCGTTTATCCCACCTTCCTGCACACGTATGGCGTGCGCAAGGCCACGGCGAAACATCTCTTTCTCTATATGCAGAATCGCGTGAAAGTGCGCAATCCCCAGGGCATTGCCGCCACGCGACTTGATGTTTGGGACGATCCCAAAGATGCGAAAGATGACGACGAGATTACGGTGTATGGCGTCAACTCCGGCCAGGACGTGGTGATTTACAATACCTCGATGACAGCGATTGCGGTTTATGGATTATATGAGCGCGGCGAGCGCCGGCTGAATCAACCCACCGGCATCGCGGCGCATCGCAGCGGCGAGGTCTATCTCGCCGATACCGGCAACAATCGGGTCGTGCATTTTTTCAATCCGGGGCGCGAGTTGAAATGGGTGCGGCCGCTGGGCGGGATGTCGGCGCCGCGCGATGTGGCGATTTCGGCGGATCGCACCGTTTACGTGGCCGATACCGGCAATAACCGCGTGCTCGTCTTTCGCGATGATCAGCAGGTGCAAAGCTGGGACAAGCTGTCATCGCCCTCCGGCATCGCGGCGACGGACAGCACGGAGCCATGGTCATATTTCAAAGATAATTTTGTCGTGGTGATCGATCGCAACGGCCAGCGGCTGCAAAAATTTTCACGCACGGGACGCGTGCTTAAAACCATTGAGGCCGCGGAGATTGGCCAACCCAACGCAAAATTTATGTACGTCGCGCTCGATTACTACAACAACATTTTTGTTACCGATTTCAATAATCACTGTGTGCATAAATTCGACCGTGACTTGCAGCATTTGACCGCTTATGGCCGGCGGGGCGGCGGCGACAAAGAGTTTATCGAGCCGCGCGGCATTTCGATTTACCGGCGCTTCGGCCAGTTGCTAGTCGATGATCGCGAGTCGGCGCAATATTATTGGATCGGCACGGATGTTTTAAATCTGCGCGCGGCCGCATATCCCGACCCGAAGTTGTTGCAGCTCGATTTTTTTCTGACCGAGACGAGCTATGTGACACTGGAAATTCTCGATGCGAGCGGCAACGTTCTCGCCAAACCCATGGACAAAACGCTGCGCTTTTCCGGCGCGCAACAGGAGTTGTTGAACGGACATTGGGAGCCCGCGGCAGTGCTGTGGACGGCGCCCGCGGGGTCAGATAAGCAGCGGCATTACGATTCGAAGGCGCTGCAAAAAATGCCGCGGGTGGCTGCCGGAAAATATGTGCTGCGCCTGACGATTTCGGCGACCTATTCGAGCTATAAGTATTTTGCCAAGACGGTTGAGCTGCCCGTGGTCATTTCGTAGCAGAAAGCTGGAAGAATCGCGATTAAAAAGCGTCACCGTGGCTTGTGATACCCAAGGCGGGTTTTGCAAGCACCTTACCTTGAAGTTTGATAAAAGCGGTTTTTCAACAGTTGATTTTTAGTTTACAGGAGATTTTTTTTGTCAAGCCCAATGCGCCACCTCAACCTCTTCTTCCGTGAATATGGCCACCACGCGCCAACCCTTGTCATTCTGCACGGCCTGTTAGGCTCTTCGCAAAACTGGCAGCGCGCCGCAAAAGCGCTCGCGGCAACCTGCCGCGTTCTCGTTGTCGATCAACGCAACCACGGCAGCTCGCCGCACACCGACACGCATGCTTTACGTGATCTGCGTGAAGACATTAAACATTTTTTCGATCAACAGCGTCTTACTCAAGCTTATTTGCTCGGCCATTCGATGGGCGGCATGGCGGCGATGGAATTTGCGTTTCATTATCCGGAACGTCTTGCGGGTTTGATCATCGAAGACATCGCTCCGCGGCCTTATCAAAGCTCGTCGAGTGACATTTTGCGGCTGTTGAGCGCCATTGATCTTGATACTGTGACGACGCGCGAGCAAGTCGAAGCGCTGCTGGCCCGTGACCTCAAAAGCGCCCGCACCCGGCAGTTTTTGCTTACCAATCTCGTTCGCCGTGAAAATGGTACGTTGGCCTGGAAAGCGAATTTGCCCGTCTTGCAAGTCGCGCAGCCGGAATTCGCCGGTTACGAGCCGCCATTGGCCGCGCGGCACGCCGGCAAAACCCTGTTTCTTGGCGGCGAGTTGTCGGAGTATCATCTCGATCATGATCACGATTTGATTCTGCGCCATTTTCCGCACAGCGAGCTGGTGATGATTCCCGGCGCGGGACATTGGATTCACTTCGAGGCATTGGAAGCCTTCACAGCAGCCGTGCAGAAATTTATTGTGACACCCTGAAGCCGGCGCGAGAGATAATTTTTCAAAAACCCCAAACGACAAGAAAAGGAGACTGAGGTGTTTTTACAAAACCTACAAAGATCCGGTTGTGCTTTCATTGCCACTTCAACAATCCTTGTTTTCTCCAGCAAGCTTTTTTCTCAAAGTCCGTACACTAATGATAAACCATACGTTGATGTCGCGCAACAGATCGTGCGCACGGCATTGACCGAAGGCCAGGCCTATCGTTTGTTGGCGGAATTGACGGCGCTCGGCCCGCGGTTGAGCGGCTCGCCGCAAGCCGCGGCGGCGGTGGAATGGTCGCGCCAAACCATGCAGCAGCTCGGCTTCGACAATGTCCATTTGCAGGAAGTGCTGGTGCCGCATTGGGTTCGCGGCCCGATCGAAGAAGCCGCCATCATTAATTCCACTATGCTGGGCACCGTGCCGCTCGCCGTTTGCGCGCTTGGCGGCAGCATCGCCACGCCGGAAATGGGTGTGGTCGCCGAAGTGCTCGAAGTCAAATCCTTCGAGGAATTGGCAAAGCTCGGCAAGAGAGCCGCCGGCAAAATTATTTTTTTCAACCGGCCGATGGACGCCGGCAAGATAAACACCTTTGCGGCCTACGGCGGCGCGGTGGATCAACGCGGCAGCGGCGCCATCGAAGCGGCCAAAGTTGGCGGGGTGGCAGTGGTAGTGCGTTCGATGACGACGCGGTTGGATGATGTGCCGCACACCGGCGGCACGCAATATCAAGAGGGGGTGCCGAAAATTCCGGCCGCGGCGATCAGCACGAAAGGCGCCAATTTGTTGAGCCAATTGCTCGCGCAGGAATCGGGCGTGCGCGTGCGCTTGAAATTGACTTGTCAGACTTTGCCGGACGCGCCGTCGGCCAACGTCCTCGGCGAAATAACCGGTTCGGAAAAACCGGAGGAAATCATCGTCGTCGGTGGCCATCTGGATAGTTGGGACAAGGGCACCGGCGCGCATGACGATGGTGCGGGTTGTGTGCAGTCGCTGGAAGCTTTGCGGCTTTTGCAAGCGCTGCATTTAAAACCGAAACGCACGATCCGCGCCGTGATGTTTATTAATGAGGAGAATGGCTTGCGCGGCGGCATCGAATATGCCCGGCGCGCCGCCGAAGCCAGCGCCAAACATATTGCCGCGCTGGAAGCGGATCGCGGCGGCTTTGCGCCGCGCGGCTTTTCGGTGGATACGGATTCCGTTAAATTTTCCCGGCTCGCGAGTTGGGCCTATCTGTTCGAGGAAATCGGCGCGGACAACATTTTTCGCGGCGGCAGCGGCGCGGATATTTCCGTAATCGTTCGCCAGGGCGTGCCGGGGATTGGCCTGGTGCCGGAATCACAGCGGTATTTTGATTTTCATCACTCCGCTAATGACACGCTTGCCGGCGTGAACGAACGCGAGCTTAATCTCGGCGCCGCGGCGCTGGCGATTTTGTGCTACGTCATCGCGCAAGAAGGGTTGTAGTGTGTCGAAAATTTCAGTGTAGAAAATTTCACAAATCGCATCTTGCATTTTTAAAAATAGTTCTGTATATTTTTTGCAGCATCGTTTTAGATCACCTCGATTACCTCACCGATTATTCTTCCGCGGTTGCATCGTGTTTGGGTTTGTTACGGCGAATTCATTTCGTTTGATTTTGGGGGAGCGGTATAGTTAATTTTTACTGTTTCATGGTTAAGCCATCAAGCGCGACTTTCCATTTCTGCAATGAGCGATCGCAAACTAAAACCAAATTTGGAAAGGAGGTGGCTGTTATGACAGTTTTGGTGAAAAAGTTAAAGCCTTTGCCCTCGGGGCGTGTCGCCATGCACGCGCCGCTCGGAGGCAGCGCGAAATCCAAACGCCGCCGGAAAGGACGCTATGGGGTTTCCGCCAGGCCCAAGAAGAAAAATCGCTTCAAGCCGCACAGCCTTCCCCAGGAAAGCAAGCTCGCCAGCCCACCGCCAGCGGCAGCCAACAGCTTCCCGCCGCGTTGGAAAAATATTCTGACGACGCTGGGCGTGTTGTCCTTGTTCGGCGCCGGCGTGATACATCGGGCCGGCGAGCTGATCTGGCCGCCGAAAAACGTTCCGCCTTTTTCCCGCCATGATTTCGAACAATTTCTCATGCTCGCGGCGCCGGCGCCTAATCAGGAAAAACTCGCCCGGCGCACGGATGGCTTGTGGCACAATTTTATTGTTGAGGGCGCGCCGCTGGCCAACGAGCAATTGCCGGCCTTGCCGCGCCCCACCAACAAGGAGATTGCAGCTCCGGCAGGGCGGCACGACGGCGATTGGGAGGCCGATGCTGCTCCAGCGCAAGAAGCGAATGCGGCCGCGTCGTTGCAGGCGCCCAGCCTGGCGAATACAATGAGGTTGCCTAATTTGACCACGATGGTGACGCGTCCGGAAAATACGCTGGTGTTGCTGCCGGCGTTCGTAGCGCCGCAGCCTCCAGCCGGTTTGCATTGGGAGCGATTGGCGCTGGTGCAAACCGCCAGCTTGGGCGCCACAGTTTACGGCTTCAAGAAATTCGATGAATTTTTTGGCGGCGCCCAAAAACCATTTCGTTGGCGAAATGATTGGACGAAAGATCATACCCTGCATTTCGATGAGCTGATTCATTTTCAAGGCGGCTATCGCCTGGCCCAAGGTATGATCGGCATGTATCGGTGGGCCGGTTTGAGTCCGGCATGGTCGGAAGGTCTCGGCGCCGGCACGGCTGCGTCGGTGATGACGTTTTTAGAATACATCGACGGCCGGCGGCCCAAGAAGCCGGGCGCAAGTTATTCGGACTTCACGGCGAATCTGCTCGGCGTCAGCTTTGCACTCGCGAAGCTGCATGTCAATGCGTTGCAGGATGTCGATCTGCGCCTCAATTACACGGCATTCGGCGATGTGTTGCACAAAAAAACTTTGCTGAAATATGATCGCATGACGCACTGGCTCACGTATGATCTGGAGCGCCAGTGGCGCGTGCCGTTGAATGTCGGCATCGGATACGGCGTGCAAAACGCCTTCAAGCCTTCAGTGCGTTCAGAATTTTATCTGGGCGTCGGCTTGACGCCGGTGGATATTCTGGCGCGTTATTATCCCACCGCCGCCAAGCCGTTGGCGTGGTTGAATATGTATCATCTCGGCTGGCAGGTGCAGGTGAAGTGAGATTGGGAGGAAGTCCGGCCGGTGATTGCATCAATTTCGCGGTGTTTCCATTTTAATTTGGTGAATAATTCAGGCTAAATAGATCCTGGCCCATTTTTTCTGTTTTATTTCACATTCAGCACCGAATTAAACCCGCCATAATGATCCGGCGTTTTCAAGCCGTTGCTGGGGTCGTCAATCCAGCGCTCGCCATCGACGATAAATTTATAATGATAACGGCCCGGCGGCGGCGCCTCGATTTCGGCGCGCCAAATGCCATGGGGTTTGTGAAAGCGGATTTGTGCGGCATGCCAGTTGTTGAAATCGCCGGCAAGCATGACACGCTCGGCTTCGTCGTTGTGATAAAAGAAAATAATCTTGCCGGCCTCGACGCGCGGCGGCTGAAAGTGCGCGTGCGCCAGCGCATGCACTTCACGGCTGGCATGGTTCACCGCACGCCGCGCATTCAACACGCCATAACCCTGCCGGAGCAGTGGCGCGCCGGGAATTTTGTCCGCGGTCGCGATGAGAATTTGTTTGATCGTTGCCGGCGTCAAGTGGGGATTGGCTTCCAGCATTTGCGCGACCACCGCGGCCACGATCGGCGCGGCGAACGAGGTGCCGTCGACATGCTGATAATGGGTCGCCACGATTTTATTTTCCCGCAAGCAGGTTTCGACGATGGCACGGATTTTTTCCGGCGCTGCATCTTGTAAAGTTTCCGGCAGCTCTGCCGGTTGCCACATGGTGCGCACGTACGACGAGAGCTGAAAATCCGGCGCGGCGGCAATTTGCGCCAGCGCCTGCGCGCGGTTGTAATTAGCCGTCCCCGGCAGAATCGGCGCCGCAATCCAGATGGCCGGCGCAATAATTTCCGGCTTTAAAAAACCGTCTGCCGTCATGCCGTAACTCGAGCAATACAGATCAAGATTTTGGTTGTGCAGTTTATTGTTGTCACTGTAACCGCCGACGGTGATCACTGAAGGCGAATTGGCTGGCGGCACGGGCTTGGGGTGATCGGTGCAACCGGAGTTGCCCGCCGCGACGATGACGACGAGACCTTGTCGCACCGCCTCTTCCGCGGCTTGATCAACGATGTTGGTTTCATAAGGAACATCTTCATCGCCGCCGAGTGAAATGCTCACCACGCGAATGTTATAACGCGTTTTATTCGCCATAACCCATTGCAAACCGCGCGCGATATTTTCCTCGGTGATTTTACCGCGATCACTGGCCTTGACCAACACCACTTGCGCTTCGGGCGCCAACGAACGATAAATTCCCTCCGACAGCCTGCCGTTACCAGCGGCAACGACCGATGTTTGCGTGCCGTGCCAATCCCAATCATGCGGTTGGCCATTCAATTCCAAACGATGGTCCGACTGCGTCACATCAGCGACAGCAACGATTCGGCTCACCGGTTCTGTTAAATCTGGATGCGGATAAAATCCGGAATCGATCAGCGCGATGGTCACGCCGCGTCCGGTGTGCTCGGTATCGGCCTGCAGTCGCAGCGCCGTCGGGATGACAGCAAAGCGGTTCACGCCATGCTGATGATCGTGTTGGTTGTTGCCGTTCGAAGGATTTGGTTGCATGATAAAAATAGTTGCTCTTCTGATGATTTCGGGTTATTTTAAAATTTTTCTAAAAATATACGCAAAGTTGTGCTTGCATTCTCGTAACGCATGGTCGTTTTCAATCTGATTTCCTTACAAGGAGCGCAGCATCATGTCATTCGGTTGTCAATCAGAAGTCGGCAAGATCAAACGCCTTTTGCTCAAAGCGCCGCCGGCGGCGTTTATCAGCGCGGAAAATATTCAAGCGCAATGGGAGCCGCTCAATTATGCGGGCGCGTCCGATTTTTCCCAGGCCCGGCAGGAGTATGAGGCTTTCGTGCGTATGCTGGCGGCGCATGTTTCCGAAATTTTGTATTTGCCGCCCCATGCGCAAACCGGTCTCGACTCGATTTACGTGCGGGATGCGGCGCTCATCACCA
>JAJVHT010000201.1:0-2682 GCA_022072515.1 bacterium | reverse complement strand
GCCCGGCAGGAGTATGAGGCTTTCGTGCGTATGCTGGCGGCGCATGTTTCCGAAATTTTGTATTTGCCGCCCCATGCGCAAACCGGTCTCGACTCGATTTACGTGCGGGATGCGGCGCTCATCACCAAGCGGGGCGCGATTTTATGCAACATGGGCAAAGCTCAGCGGCGCGGCGAACCGGCAGCGATAGGCGAATTTTTGGCGCAAGCCGGCGTACCCATTCTCGGCGCAATTACGGGCGCTGGAACGCTCGAAGGCGGCGACGTGGTTTGGCTGAATGAACGCACGCTTGCCGTAGGCCACGGTTATCGCACCAACGCGGAAGGCATTCGGCAACTGCGGCGGCTTTTAGCCGATTCGATTGATCAGCTCGTCGTGGTGCCGCTGCCGCATTGGCGCGGACCGAATGACGTGCTGCATCTCATGTCGCTTCTGAGCCCGCTCGATCAGCAACTGGCCCTGGTTTATTCGCCTTTATTGCCTGTGCCGTTTCGTGAATGGCTGCTGGCGCGAGGCTTGACCTTGCTCGAGGTTCCCGCTGCAGAATATGACAGCATGGGCTGCAATGTTCTCGCTGTCGCGCCACGACAATGTTTGATGCTCGCCGGTAATCCGCGCACCAAAGCGCGGCTCGTCGCCGCGGGCGTCGAAGTGTGGGAATATGCCGGCGAAGAAATTTCGCGCAAAGGCGCCGGCGGCCCGACCTGCCTGACGCGGCCGATTCTGCGGGAATAATAATAAAACGGAAAGCCGCTTTTCATGCAGTTGGATACAATAACCTCCGGCTCAATTCGTTATCAGAATATAGTCGCGCGTTTTCAGTTGAACACTCGCGAGATATATTTTGAATTGAGGCGAATATGAAACTTTGGCAGCAAACGGTTTTCCGGATCATGCTCTTGGCTGTAGTCCCGCTCGCCGCGCAGCAGCGCACCGTCGGGCTTTTGCAAAACGACGCGAGTAAATCTTTTGGCGGCTACACGCTGTTTGCGCCGTTGCGCGCATTGACCACTTATCTGATCGACAACGAAGGCCGGCTGGTGCATTCATGGGCGAGCAATTATACGCCGGGCAATTCCGTTTATCTGCTGGAGAATGGGCATTTGTTGCGTACCGGCAATGTCAACAGCCGCCTATTCACCACCGGCGGCGCCGGCGGGCGCGTGCAAGAATATGATTGGGAGGGCAACCTGCTGTGGGATTTCGAGTATGCGAGCAATCAGCATCTGCAACATCACGACGTCGAACGGTTGCCCAATGGTAATGTGTTGCTCATCGCGTGGGAAACGAAAACGTTTAATGAAGCGGTTGCCGCCGGGCGCAATCCGGCGCTCGTCACCACGCGCGGCTTGTGGCCGGATCATGTTATCGAAGTCAAACCTCAAGGCGCGACGGGCGGCGAGATCGTGTGGGAATGGCATGTGTGGGATCATCTCATTCAGGATTTTGATGCCACCAAACCCAATTACGGCGTCGTCGCCGATCACCCTGAGTTGGTCGATCTCAATTTTGCGACCAACAGCAATGCCGATTGGTTGCATGTCAATGCTATTGCGTACAATCCGCAACTCGATCAAATTATTCTCAGCGTGCATAATAATTTTAATGAAATTTGGATTATTGATCACAGCACGACAAAAGCCGAGGCCGCGGGACATACCGGCGGCAAATATGGCAAGGGCGGCGATCTGCTGTATCGCTGGGGCAATCCGCAAGCCTACCAAAAAGGCAATGCCAGCCAGCAAAAACTTGCCGGCCAGCACGATGCGCAATGGATCGAGCCGGGGCTGCCGGGCGCCGGGCATATTTTGATTTTCAACAACGGCACGAATCGCCGCTATTCTTCCGTCGACGAAATCGTCCCGCCCGTCGAGGCCAGCGGCAATTACACGCGCGTTGTCGGCTCCGCTTTTGGACCGGAGGCCGCGCTGTGGAGTTATGCCGCGACGCCGCTGGCGGATTTTTATGCGACCAACATTTCCGGCGCGCAACGGTTACCCAATGGCAATACGCTCATTTGCGACGGCCCGCACGGCATTTTTTTTGAAGTCACCGCGAGTCAAGAAACGGTTTGGAAATATGTCAATCCGGTTGTGGCCGGCGGACCGCTGACGCAAGGCGCACCTATTCCCTCCGGCCAGCAAGGCCAGGAAAACACCGTCTTTCGCGCGCCGCGTTATGCGCCGGATTATCCCGGCTTGGCCGGAAAGAATTTGACGCCGGGTGAACCTATCGAAAAATATCCGACCACGCGCGCCGATGCAATGACTCCTGAGCTTCCGGAAACTTTTCGATTATATCAAAACTATCCGAATCCCTTTTCCGCACGCGGGGCTTTTGGCCAACCGGCAACAACGATTCGTTTCACCTTGGCGCGGCCCGATTTCGTCATCTTGAAAGTGTTCGATGTGCGCGGCCAGGAAGTAGCGACATTGGCCAGCCGCCCATTCGCCGCCGGCGTCCATTTCCTCGCCCTTGCACCGAATGATTTAGCCGGTGGCATCTATTTTTACAGGCTGCAGATTGGAAGAATTTTTCAACAAAAGAAAATGGTCGTGTTGCCATGAGTCGAAAATTCTTCGTCTCTGTCATCATCTCTCTGCTGCCGGCGTCATCACTTTTTTCACAGGAATTGCGCTGGCAGGAAACGCATCCGGTGGCGCCGGCGGCCGACTCGACGCT